>NZ_CP063194.1:1604810-1925772 GCF_028609865.1 Corynebacterium jeddahense | reverse complement strand
TCGTCGAAGTAGCGGATCTCCGCGTCGTGCGCGACCGGCCCGCCCCAGTAGTCCCCGCGCGCGTCGAACTCAATCGCCTCGCCGACGTCGAAGCGCTTCACGGTGTACGGGCCGGTACCCAGGGGCGCGGTCGCCAGCGTATCGACGCCCTCCGGCGTCATCATCGCCCCCGTGAGCGTGCCCATGGACCACAGCCACGCGTCCTGCGCCGCCGCGTCGCCGCCGACGGTGACGCGCAGCGTGCGCGGGTCGAGCGCCTCCACGGCGGTGACCGGGTCCATCTGCGCCTTGAGCCCGTTCGTCCACTTGTCCTTGACGTAGTTGATGGAAAACGCGGCGTCGTCGGCGGTGAACGGCTTCCCGTTGGAGAACGTCACCCCGTCGCGGAGGTGGAACGTGAACACGCCACCGTCGCGGTCCCAGGACTCGGCGAGCAGCGGAGTGGGGGTGCCGGAGGCGTCGATACGCACGAGCGTCTCGTAGACGTTGCCCACGAGCGCCTGGGGTGCGGCGGCGCCGCCGGTGGTGGTGAAGTCGAGCCCGGCGGGGGCCGCGGCGGCCGCGACGACGACCTCGTCGCGGGGCGCGGTGCTCGAGCATGCGGCGAGGGGCAGCGCCAGCGTGGCGAGTGCGACGGCTGCAGCAAGCGTCCGAGTGCGCATGCTGAGAGGTTACTGGATGGAGGACTCCACCTGGAACCAGAGGGGGGAGGAGTGGCCGCGGACGTTGTTCAGGCCGAAGCGCAGGGTCTCGGTGCGGTACACGTCGCGGGCGACGGAGAGGATCTTGCCGTTGTGGGTGTACGCCGTGATCTTGATCACGAGCACGGGCGCGCCGGGCTCGAGTCCGAGCTTCGCCGCGGTGGCCTCGTCGGCCTGCTCGACCGTGAACGCGCGCGAGATGTTGTTGAAGTCGGTGCCCGCGCGGATGAGCTCGCGGTGGATGGACTCCTCGGAGGTGTCGATGCCCTGGATCGTCTCCGCGAGCGAGGCGTCGAACGCGATCTCCTCGGCGACGATGGGCTCGCCGTCGGCGGTGCGCACCCGCCGCACGATGAACACGTCGTCGCCCGAGTCGATGCCCATGCACTCGGCGATCTTTTCGTCGGCGGGGCTGACGCCGAACTCCTCGACCACCTCGCCCGGCTCCTTGCCCATGCGGTAGATCCAGGAGGTGTTGGAGAGGATCTCCTCGAAGGTCTCGGTGCGGGTGTTCGACAGGACGAGGGAGCGGCGGCCGCGGCCGGAGGAGAGCAGCCCCTCGGCGCGTAGCGTGGCGACGGCCTGCCGGACCGGCCCGCGCGAGGTATTGAACTGCTCGCACAGCTCAACCTCGCTAGGCAGCGACTCGCCGGCGGGGATGTGGCCGGCGAAAATCTCGTCGCGCAGGTAGTCGGCAATCTCCTCGTGCTGCTGCGGTCGGCGGAGAGGGCCGTTCGGCGATTGGGCCATGTGGGGTCACGTCCTTTAGGTGTAACGCGGGACAAGGATGCACCGATACTAAGCCAACGATCGCCAGACGCCTATTAGTTGGAGATGTGTCCCATATATGCCGCAGAGTTCTAGCTGTTCCACGCCTCGGCGAGGATTGCCATCGAGCGCGCCGTCTCCTCGTGGCTGCCGGACTGTAGCGAGATCATGAGCTCGTCCGCCTGGGCGGTAGCCCGGAAGCGCTCGAGGTACTCCGCGACCTGCTCGCCGGTGCCCTCGGCGGTGTAGCGCAGCATGTCCGTGATCTGGCGGCCCTGGAAGGAATTGAGCACGGTGTCCACCTGGTCGTCTGAAAGCACCTTGCCCTGCTGGCCCATGAACGCGCGCACGCGGTTGCGGTGCACGACCTGCGTCTGACGCTTCGCGTCCTCTTCCGTGTCGGCGGCGGTGACGTTGACCGCTGCGATGCAGTACGGCTCGGGGTGGCGCGCGGAGGGCTGGTAGTGCTCGCGGTAGTAGGCGGTCGCTTCCTCGAGGTGCTGCGGCGCAAAATGGGAGGCGAACGCGTAAGGCAGGCCGAGCTTCGCCGCGAGCGTCGCGCCGAACATCGACGAGCCGAGGATGATGAGCGGCACGTTCGTGTTAAAGCCGGGCACCGCCGTCACGCCCGGCAGCGGTGACTCGTTGGACAGCCACGCCTGCAGCTCCTGGACGTCCTGCGGGAAGTTCTCGGCCGAGCGGGGGTCGCGCCGCAGCGCGCGGCCGAGGGTCTGCTGGTCGGTGCCGGGCGCGCGGCCGAGGCCGAGGTCGATGCGGCCGGGGTAGAGCTCGGCGAGCATGCCGAACTGCTCGGCGACGACGTAGGGCGCGTGGTTCGGCAGCATCACCCCGCCCGCGCCGAGGCGGATGCGGCTCGTCTTCGCGCCGATGTGGCTGATGAGCACCGCCGGGGAGGAGGAGACGATACTCGACATGTTGTGGTGTTCGGAGTACCAGATGCGCTCGTAGCCGAGCACCTCCGCCTGCTGCGCGAAGGCGACGGAGCGCTGTATCGCCTCCCCGACGGATTCGTCGGGGAGGCGGGTGCAGAAGTCGATGAGGGAAAGCGGTGCGTTCATGGCCCCCACAGTACGCATTCCGCGTCTCGACGTGCGTCCCGCCGCCTACGCGGAAAGGTCCTCGCCCTCGACCGATTCCATGGTGCCCGGGATCATCGCCGGCTTCGGCCGCGCGAAGTCGATGGCCAGGCCGACGACGAACGCCACGAGCACGGGCACGATCCAGCCGAGGCCCTCGTCGAACAGCGGCGACCAGCTCACGAGCGGGGTGAGCGCGTCTGCGGCCCAGCCCTGCGAGATGAACGTCTCGATCGCGGACCACACGACAGCGACCCAAAGCGGGGCGAAGAACGCCCAGTTGAAGCGGGTGCGGGCGCGGAAAGCCGGCTCGATGAGGGTGAGGAAGATGAGCGTGATCGCCGGCGGGTAGAGGAAGCCGATGACCGGGGCGGCGATGGACATGACGAAGTCGAGGCCCTGGGTCGCCATGATCATGGACGCGACGGCGAAGGTCACGGCCCACACGTGGTAGGAGCCGGCGAACTGCTCGGAGAAGAACTCGGCGGTCGAGGTGATCAGGCCGACGGCGGTGGTGAGGCAGGCGAGCAGCACGATCGCGGAGAACACGGCCTGGCCCGCGCCGCCCATGGTGCGGTGCGCGGCCTCGGCGAGCAGGCCCGCGCCGTTGTCGAACTCACCCGCGCCCGGCATGACGCGGCCGATGAGCCCGAGGCCGATGTAGACAAGCGCGAGCATGATGCCCGCGCCGATGCCGGCGGTGATGGTGCCGTTGACCAGTTCCTTGCCCTCCTTGAACCCGCGGCCGCGCAGGGTGGAGATGACCACGATGGAAAACGCGAGCGCCGCGATGGAGTCCATCGTGAGGTAGCCCTCGAGCAGCCCCGCGGTGAACGGGCCGTCGTCGTACGGCTCGCTCGGCGTGACCGGCTCGGCGTTCCAGCGGAAGGCGGCGACCGAGATCATGATGACAAGCAGGACGAGCAGCGCGGGGGTGAGGAACTTGCCGAGGGTCTCCATGATCGTGTTCGGGTTCCAGCTCAGCAGCAGGGCGACGCCGAAGAACACGACGTTGAACACGCCGGAGGCAAACAGCGAGTCGAAGCCGAACAGCGGCGTCATCGCGGTCTCAAACGACACCGCACCCGTGCGGGGCAGGGCGTAGAACGCGCCGATGGACAGGTACGCCAGCACTGGAAAGACGATGCCGAAGGCGGTGCCGGCGCGCTGCGCGAGGTCGCGCAGGTTCGAGCCGGACAGCGCGATGGCGACGACGGCGAGCATCGGCAGCAGCGAGCCGGTGGCGAGGAAGCCGAAGAGCGCCGGCCAGAAGTTGTCGCCGGCCTGCACGGCGAGCATGGGCGGGAAGATGAGGTTGCCCGCGCCGAAGAACATGGAGAACAAGGCGAGCGCCGTCACGACGATCGCGCTCGTCGAGCGCTTGTGCTGCGGCTGCCCGTCAGCCGTGGAGACCGCTGTGGAACCCATAGGGAGACCCCTCTCGTTTCGTTGGAGTGGTCTCAGCATAATCTAACGGCCCGCTAGGCGGGAACTGGGTTCCGCAGCGTGGGACAGTCAGCGGGCCGCGCGGGATGGTGCCGCGCTACAGCGTGGCGACGGCGTCGCCGATCCGCCGCACCGCCTCCTCGAGGATCGTGGGGCTCGTGGCGAAGTTGAGCCGCGCGCGGTGCTCGCCGCCGGGGCCGAAGTCCACGCCCTCGTTCATGGCCACCTTGGCGTGGCGGCGCAGCCAGGCGGCGGGACGATCGTCGACAAGCTTGGTGCCCGAAAAATCGAGGAACATGAGGTAGGTCGCCTGCGGCACTTCGATGCCGATACCCGGCACGGCCTGCGGGAGGTGCTCGACGAGCCAGTCCCGGTTGTCCTTGAGCTGCGCGACCTCCTCGTCGAGGAACTCGCGGCCCTGCGTGTAGCACGCCTCGGCGGCGACGATGCCGAGGGTACCCACGCCGTCCTTGGCCACGCCCGACATGGCGTTCCAGGTGGCCACGTCCTCGTCGTTGGAGAAGATCATCTGCGCGCACTTCAGGCCCGCGACGTTCCACGCCTTCGACGTCGCCGTGACGGTGATGCACACGTCCGGGTTGTTCGCGGCGGCGCAGACGTGCGTGCCCTCGTAGACGAGCGGGGCGTGGATCTCGTCGACGATGACGCGCCCGCCGTACCTGCGCGCGATCGCGCAGATCTGGTCGAGCTCCTCGGCGTCGAAGATGTAGCCGCCGGGGTTGAACGGGTTGGTGACGATGATGCTGCCCGCCCCGTTCTTGAACGCCGCGTCGACCTCCATGAGGTCGAGCCCGTTCGCCGAGCCGACGTCCACGCGCTCGCGCCCGGCCACCTGGGCGACGTCGAGGAACGGGAAGTACGCCGGCACCGGCACGATCACCGGGCCCTGCGTGAAGTACTCGATGGCGAGCAACACCCCGCGAACGACGTCCGCGACTGGGAAGACGCGCTCCGGGGCGGGGCGCCAGCCGTAGCGCCAGCCGTAGAAGTCCGCCACCGCCTCGCCGAGGTGGTGCGCGTGCGGTGCGGGGGTGTAGCCGAACATCTCGCGCTCGGCGGCGTCGATGATCGCGCGCTTGACGGCGGGCGCGGTGGGGAAGTCGCTCTCCGCGATGAACAGCGGCAGGACGTCCCCGCCGAACTGCGTCCACTTGCGCGTGCCGCGGGCTTTGAGGGTCTCGAGGTCGGGAAATTCCATGCCCGCCACGGTAGCGCCGCGGCTACGCGGACTCGAGAGTTTGATTCGGGCGCGCGATGGGGCGGTTTGCGTGACGACGCGGCTCGCGCTCCGTCTGCCGGTACCCCCACACGACCGAGGACATCACCCAGTCGCCGAGCACCCGGTCGCGCGCGCTGACTAGTTGCGCTCGCTGCCCCCGCCGTCCTCGTCCTCGTCAGCATCGCCGTCGCCGTCGACGTGGAACCCGAACGCCTTGAGGCGCTCCCGGTCGGCCGCCGAGGACGACGCGGTCAGGCGCAGCAGCTCGGAGTAAATGCCGCCGGAGACGGCGAGCTCGGCCGGGGAGCCGATCTCGTCGACGCGGCCTTCGCGCAGGGTGATGATGGTGTCCACGCCCGCGATCGTGGAGAGGCGGTGCGCGATCATGAGCGTCGTGCGCCCGACCATGAGCTCGTCGAGGCCCGCCTGCACCGCACGCTCGGCCTTGGTGTCGAGGGCGGAGGTCGCCTCGTCGAGGATCAAGATCGGCGCGTCCTTGAGCATCGCGCGCGCCACGGCGACGCGCTGGCGCTGCCCGCCGGACAGGCGTAGGCCGCGCTCGCCGATGACGGTGTCGTAGCCGTCGGCGAACTTCATAATGAAGTCGTGGGCGTTCGCGCGCTTCGCCACCGCGACGACCTCCTCCATCGTCGCGTCCGGCTTGCCGTAGGCGATGTTCTCGTAAACGGAGCCGGAAAACAGCGCCGCCTCCTGGAACACCACGCCGGTGGTGGCGCGCAGCTTCTCCACGTCCAGCTCGCCGAGCTCCTCGCCGCACACGCGCAGCCGCCCCTGCTTCACGGGGTAGAGACCGAGCAGCAGGTTCACGATGGTCGACTTGCCGCCGCCCGACTCGCCGACCAGGGCGATCTTTTCGCCTTCGTGGGCGGCGAAACTGACGCTGTGAAGTACGGGTTCGCCCTCCGTGTACGCAAACGTCACGCCGTCGAACTCGAGCACGGGCTCCGCAACGGGCAGCGGGGCTTGCTGCGTGGCCACAACCTCCGGCATCCCGCTCGCCTCCGTCGCGGCGACGAGCTGGCGGTTCGCGGTCGGCTCGACCGGCTCGTCCATCACCTTGAAGTAGTCGCGCGACCCGGCGACGGCGCGCTGGGCGGAGTCGACGATCCAGCTCATCATCGTCACCGGCTGGCGGGCCATGGTGACCATCTGGATGAGCATGACCATCTCGCCGATGGTGAAGTGCCCGCGCAGCGTGCGCAGGAAGAGGATGAGGTAGATGCCCAGGAAGATGAGGTTCATGGCCACCCCGCGCGCGGTGTCCATGGAGTGCCACCAGCGCGACTGCGGGCGGGTGATGTCCACGGTGTTGGTGTAGTGGCGGCCGAACTTCTCCAGCTCGCGCACCTCCGCGCCGTAGGACTTGGTCACCTTCACCGGGCCGACGACCTCGGCGAAACGGCCGTTGCCCTCGTCGATGTTGGCGTTTTTCTCCTTCTCAAAGACTTGCCAGCGCTTCGACGTGAGCGCCGTGAGCCACGTGTACAGGGGGAACAGCAGCGCGAGCAGTACCGTGAGCGGCCAGTAGTAGTACGCCGTGATGCCCAGGATGGCGAAGACCTGGATGAGCATGGGCAGGAAGTTGTTGGTGAAGGACTGGATGAACTGCGTGACGTTCGCGATCGAGCGGTCGAGCCGCGCGATGATCGTGCCGGTGACCTGGTTGTCGTAGTAGCGCTGCGGCAGCGCGAGCAGTTTGGCGAAGTAGCGGGTGGACAGGATCTGGCGGATGCGCGCGACCATGACGTCGCCGAGGTAGCCGGCGACGTTGCGCAGCAGGGAGGCGGTGGCTTCCGCGCCGAACAGGGCGATCGCGAGCCAGATGACGGTGTGGGTGGGGTCCGGCAGGGACGCATCGTGCAGCTTTGCGACGATCGTGTCCGTCGCCTCCCGCACCAAAAACGGCGACACGAGCCCCAGACCCGCCACCAGCGACGAGACCACCACGACGGCGATGTAGTACGGCCAGAGGGCGGAGGCGCTGCGGGCGACGCGCATGAGAGACTGCATAAAATCCACAGGGTAGCGCGCTGTACAGTGGTGCACCGAAGCACAGCTCGACGAAAGGCCCGCCCATGATCCACCGCTTCCGCAGCACGCTCGCCGTCGCCGTCACGCTCGCCGCGGGCCTTGTCCTCGCCGCGTGCGGGGACGACGACCACGCGATGGGCTCGGGCGCGTCCGGCGAGACCACCCAGGTCGAGGCGAGCGAGGCCGCACCGCAGGGCGAGGGCGGCCACGAGATCGGCGTGCACCGCCCCGGCTTCCAGACAAACCAGGTCGAGCCGCTGGTCACCGACCAACTCGACGGCGAGCGGGTGAAGGACCCCGGGATGGAGCTGTCCTACAAGTGGCAGGGCACCTCCACGGCGCCGGGCGGCGGCTCCATCGTCGTGGTCGCCGTGACCAACAACTCGGACGCGCCGCTGCCCGTGGACGCGCTCACGCCGAAGCTTCGCTACAACACGGGCAGCTCGTCGAGCCGCGACCTCAAGGACGCCACGTTCGAGCCCATCGCGGACGAGGCCGGCGTGGACATCGTCGGGCTCGACCAGCCGCTCGGCCCCGGCGCGACCGTGAACGCGAAGTACCCCTTCGACGTGAGCGTGGGCAACCTGTGGGACGCCGAGTTCACCATCGGCAACGTCACGTTCAAGGGCAACCTGAACAACTAGCGCAGCTCCACCTCGGCGAGCGGGGCGAGCTCCGCGTCGTCGAACGGGGCTGGCCCGAGCCCCTCGCCGCGGGTGTAGAAGACGTAGCGGCGGTACGCCCGCTCCACGCGCGCCGGGTGCTCCCGGGCGAGCGCGTCCAGCCGGTCGCGGGTGAGCGGGGCGGCGAGCACCGCGCGGGCGAGCCACCTGCGCCGGGCGACGGGGGTGCGCGCGAACACCGGCTGGGAAAGCCGGGCGCGGCGGAACTCGCCTTTGTAGTGGTCGCGCCGGCACAGCCAAAGCCCCACCGCGGCGGCCTCGCCCGCGCCGACGAGGGTGACATTCGTCGGGTCCCCGCCGTAGCCTTCGGCGTTGTCTTGCACCCAGGCGAGCGCGGCGGCCGCGTCGGCGACGGCGCGGGTGTGCCCCGGCGGGTCGCCGGGCAGGGGGAGGAACCCGGCGAAGCCGCGGCGGTAGCGCACCCGCACGACGACGCCCTCGCCGCTGCCGCTGCCGGGCTCGGGGAGGGGAGTGTCGCCGAGGACGACGGTGACGGGCAGGTCCGCGCCGGGCCGGGTGCCGGCGGGGGCGGTGATGGTGAGGGAGGGGGTGCCGGAGGCGTCGATACGCAGCTGCCCCGGCAGCGGGTCGTCGAACGCGGAAATTTCGCCCATGGGCCGATCGTATCCGCCTACACTGTCCGCCATGACAAACCCGCTTCTCACCCCCTCGACCCTGCCGTACAACCTGCCGGACTTCGCCGCGATCCGCCTCGAGCACGTGGAGCCCGCGTTCGAGGAGGCGCTTAAGCGGCACGGGGCGGAGATCGCCGCGATCACTACCCAGGCCGAGCCGACGTGGGAGAACACGGTCGAGGCGTTCGAGCTGGCGGGGGCGGATCTCGACCGCGTCATGGCGTGGTTTTTCAACCTGCAGGGCACCGATTCGACCGACGAGTTCGACGCCGTCGCCGACCGGATCGTGCCGAAGCTGTCGGCGCACGTCGACTCGATCTACCAGAACGGGGAGCTCTACGCGCGCATCCAGGCCGTTGAGCCGCCGGAGGACGAGGAGTCGCGCCGGCTCTACGGCGAGCTCACGCGCCGCTTCACCCGCAGCGGCGCGGACCTCGACGCCGCCGGCAAGACCCGCCTGCAGGAGATCAACCAGCGCCTCTCCGAGCTCTCGGAGCGCTTCGGGCGCAACCTGCTCGCGGACACGAAGGCGCTCGCGGTGACGTTCGAGCGCGACGAGCTCGCCGGCCTGTCGGAGGAGCAGCTCGCCGCGTACGAGGAGGGCGGGCGCTACGTCGTCCCCGTCGAGCTGCCCACCACCCAGTCGCTGCAGGCGGAGCTCGAGGACTCGACGTCGCGCCACAAGCTTTTCGACGCCTCCCGGCAGCGCGGCCGCGAGTCCAACCCCGAGATCGTGCTCGAGTCGGTGGCGCTGCGCCTCGAGCGCGCGAGGCTACTCGGCTTCGACTCGCACGCCGACTTCGTCATCGCCGAGGAGACCGCCGGCACTGCCGCGGCGGCGCGCCAGCTCATCGCCGACCTCGCCCCGGCGGCCGCGGCGAACGCGAACGCGGAGCGCAAGCTCGCCTCCGAGCTCGCCGGCGTGGAGGTCGACGGCGCGGACTGGCCGTACTGGCAGGCGAAGCGGCGCGAGGAGGAGCTCGGCATCGACGAGGCGGAGCTGCGCAAGTACTTCCCGCTCGAGCAGGTGCTCACCGACGGCGTCTTCTCCGCGGCGAACCTGCTCTACGGCGTCACCGTGGACAAGCGCGAGGACCTCGCCGGGTACCGCGAGGACGTCGACGTGTGGGAGGTGAAGGAGGCGGACGGCACCGGCATCGGGCTCTTGCTCACGGACTACGCCGCGAGGCCGTCGAAACGCGGCGGCGCCTGGATGAGCTCCTTCGTGGACCAGTCGCACCTCGCCGGCACGAAGCCGGTGGTGGTCAACGTGATGTCGGTGAGCTCGAACCTGCTCACCATCGACGAGGTGACCACGATCTTCCACGAGTTCGGCCACGCGCTGCACGGCCTGCTCTCCGACGTGCGCTACCCGTCGCTGTCCGGCACGAACGTCCCGCGCGACTGGGTGGAGTTCCCCTCCCAGATCAACGAGAACTACGCGTTCGCCCCGGAGATCGCGCGCCACTACGCCCGCCACGTGGACACCGGCGAGGTCATCCCCGACGAGCTGCTCGCCGCGCTGCAGGCCTCGCGCCAGTTCGGCCAGGGCTTTTCCACCGCCGAGTACCTCGCGGCCTCCGCGATCGACCTCGCGTGGCACTCGCTCGAGGGCGACGTGCCCTCCGACCCCGCCGCCATCGACGCGTTCGAGCGTGACGCGCTGCGCGAGGTGGGCCTCGACGTCGACGGGCTCGAGCCGCGCTACCGCTCCACGTGGTTCAACCACATCTTCGCGGGCGGGTACTCGGCGGGCTACTACTCGTACCTGTGGGCCGAGGCGCTCGACGCGGACGGCTTCGAGCTCGTGCGCGAGGAGGGCATCAACCGGGCGACGGGGCAGAAGTTCCGCGACGCGATCCTGTCCAAGGGCGCCGCGCGCGACTACGCCGAGGCGTACCGGGCGTTCCGCGGCCGGGACAAGGACACCCGCCCGCTGCTCGAGCGCCGCGGGCTCGGCGGGGCCGTCTCGTAGAACGGCTACGTCTCGCGCGCCCGGTGCGCTAGAGTTGCCGGGAGCCCCACCTAAGAAAGTTGCACAAAGGTATATTTCCATGTCCCGTCCCGCCACCCGCCGCAGCGCCGCGGTTCTCACTGTCGCGGCGTCAGTGGCGACAGCGGCGTCAGTGGCGCTCGCTGCGGGGTGGGCCGCGGCGCCGGCGCCTGCCGCGACGGTGCGCGGGGGGACCAGCGTGGGGGTCTCGCTCACGGCGCCGCCGCTCGACGCGCGCCAGGGCGACGTCTTCTTCGTGGACAACCTGGGCGCGAACCTGCTGACCACCTGCACGATCGGCACGAACGACACCGCCCGGCGCGTGAGCTACGCCGCCGGCCACTGCGTCGTCCGCGACGGCGTGTACAACAAGCAGGGCGCGCTCGTCTACCTCGCCGACGCGACCGGTAAACAGATCCCGTGGCCCGCCGGCACGATCTACCCGGCCGCGGCGTACGACCCGAAGGGCGAGGCGAACGACTGGTCGGAGATCCACTGGTTCACCAACGTGAACGTGGCCGAGAACCGCTTCGGCGGCGCGACCATCTCGGCGAGCGAGCTCACGCCCGGCGACACCGTCTGCTACCACGGCTACGCCTCCCACGGCCGGACGGCGGCGACGACGTGCGGGCCGTTCGTCGGCATGATCGAGAAGACGCTCTATTTCGACGCGCCCGGCCTGCCGCAGTTCGGCGATTCCGGCGGTCCGGTGTTCGTGCCCGGCCGCGGCGTCGTGGGCGTGATGTCGGGGGCGAACTACCTCACCGACGACAAGGGCGGCATCATCATCGACCTCGAGCGCGCGAGCACGATGTGCAGCGGGAACACCTACGACGGCGAGCGTGTGGACAAGTTCCTCCAGGAGCAGCTTGCGTTGCGACGCCCTCCGGCGACCACGACGTCGGCCCCCGCGCCGACGACTCCGCCGACCACAACCATGCCGCCGCCGACGGTGGTCACCGGCGCCGCGACCCCGTCGGTCGTGCCGTCCGTCGCCCCGCCGCAGCGCGAGCCGGAGCCGACGCCCGCCGCCAAGGAGAAAGACCGCACGGTGGAGACCGTCGCGATCGTCCTCGGCGTCGCCACGACGGTCGCGCTCGTGCCCATCGTCGCCTACCTCTTGGGACTCATCTGATGGGCTGGCTCATGGGGCTCACCCCGTGGCTGCAGGTGCCGGTGATCCTCGCCGTCGCCGTGCCGGCGTGCGCGGTGGCGGGCGCGGTGGTGCTCTGGCTCGTCGACTGGGTGTTTCGCGCGGCCGGGCGGATCTCCGCTAGCCTAAGGGGCCATGGCGAACCCTGAAGAGCTGCGCAAGCAGGACCAGAAGCTGCCGCGGCAACAGCGCAAGTACCCGCAGTCGCGGGTCACCCAGGTGATGTGGGTGCTCATTGCGCTCGTGGTCGTCGCGGCGATCGTGAGCGCGGTCACCGGCTAGCGGTTACCGGCGCTCGTCGGTGCGCGGGCGCCGCGACGCCTCGGCGAGGCGCGCCACGAGGTCGATCTCGGGGAGGTCCTCGATGAGGACGGGGGTCCCGGAGGCGTCGCAAAGCGGAATGCACCAGTTGGAGTACTGCTCGCGGTTGGTGCCCGGCTGGTTCTGGATGCGCACGTCGCCCACCATGTCCACGAGGTTCGTGCACGTCATCGCGGACGGGGTGGAGGCGATGAAGCGGGTCAGGCCCACGAGCAGGGTCTCCACGTCGTCGTACTCGCCGAGGTCCTTGTCCAGGAAGTCCACGTCCGCGAGCGCCGTGCCCGCGAACGCGCCCTCGGCCTGCGCGGCGGCAAGCACCTGGGAGATCCACACCGCGTCGGAGGCGTTGAGCTCGTCGAGCGACTCCTCCACGAGCCCGAGCTTGTGGCGCAGCGCGTTGTGCGCGCCCTCGAGGTAGCCCGCGGTCGGCGGCAGGTCGTGCGTGCCCACCGCGGTGAGCGCGAGGTTGCGGTACTGCTGCGAGGGGCGCGGCGTCTCCGGCGGCACGGACTCGAACCAGAGCACGGAGGTGCCCAGCACGCCCTTGTCGCGCAGGACGTCCTGCACCCACGGCTCGAACGTGCCCAGGTCCTCGCCGACGACGACGGCGCCGGCGCGCTCCGCCTCGAGCGCGAGCACGCCCACCATCGCCTCGAAGTCGTAGTTCATGTACGCCCCGTTGAGCGGGGTGTCCATGCGCGGCAGCCAGAAGAGGCGGAACAGGCCCAGCACGTGGTCGACGCGGATGCCGCCGGAGTGGCGCAGCACGGTGCGCAGCAGGTCGCGCCACGGCCCGTAGCCGGCCTCGGCGAGCTGCTGCGGGTTCCATGGCGGCTGGGACCAGTCCTGGCCCTGCTGCGAGTACTGGTCCGGCGGTGCACCCACCGAGGCGTCGGGCACGAGCACGTCGTGCAGCGTCGCCGCGTCGGCGCCGCCGGGGTGGATGCCCACGGCGAGGTCCGTCATGATGCCGATGGACATCCCGGCCGCCAGCGCCCGCTCCTGGGCGATGCGGCGCTGCTCGTCGGCGACGAACTGCAGCCACATGTAGAACCGTACGAGCTCGCGCGGGTCCTCCCCGTCGCGCCGCGGGGAGCCGGGGTGCTCCGACTCGCTCGCCTGCGCGGCGCACCACTCGGCGAACTGCGTGAGCCCCTCGCCCTCGTCGAGGCAGAACAGCTCGAAGTCGTGGGTGCGCGCGGCGTCGCGCTCGGAGGCGTCGTGCAGCAGACGCAGCGCCTCGAGCTTCGCGGCGAAGACCCGGTCGCGCTCGAGCGGGTCGGCGGTGAGGTCCATCGCCTTGAGTGGCGCGGCCAGCGTATCGACGACGTCCCGCTCCTTTTCGCTCAGCATCCCGAACTCCGGCACCTGCTCGACTGCGATGTAGATCGGGTTGACGAAGCGGCGCGACGTGGGCAGGTACGGCGAGTCCTCGACCGGCGGGACCGGCTGCGCGGCGTGGACCGGGTTGATGAGCAAGTAGTCCGCACCGAGGCCCGCCACCGCCTCCGCGAGCGCGCCGAGGTCTGCGAAGTCACCGATGCCCCAGGACTCCAGCGAGCGCACCGAGTAGAGCTGCGCCATGACGCCCCACACCGGCTCGCGCACCACCTCCGCGTTCGTCGACAGGGCCTGCGGCACGACGATGAGCGTGCACGCCTCGTCGAGGTCGTCGGACTCGAGGTGCAGCTCGTGCCAGCCCGGCGGCAGGTCGCCCGGCGTGTGGAACGTCGCCTCGCCCCACACGACGCCGTCCGCGCCCGTCGTGGGCGGCGCCCAGTTCTCGTCCTGCCAGCAGTCGCGCGAGGAGCCGTCCTCGAGGCGGATCCAGCAGTGCGCCCAGTGGCCGTCGTGCACGTGGACGTTGAAGTGCTTCTCCGCCCCCGCGGTGGCCACGACGCACGGCGGCAGCGGCCGGGTCGCCCAGAACTCGCGGCGCGCGTTGAGGTGGAAGAGGAGTTCTTCGTCCGAAGGATCGTCGTCAAGCGGGAGCCCGAGCGCGCGCAAGAGCTTGACAAACGACGCCGCCGGAGGCTCGGTGATCAGCCCGTTCGAGGCGCGGTACGAGGTGCCGAAGCCGTAGGACTCGGCGAGGGCGTGCAGGAGATCCACGTTGGTCACGCCACGCATTCTGCCAAAGCTCACCGCCACCCGCTGGGGTAGTCTTGGACACCATGCCATCGAACGCGCACACGACCGAACTCGGATTCACACTCAAGGACACGGACACGTGCATCGGGCGGCTGGTGGAAACGTGCGAGCAGCGCCCCCACCTCGTCCTGTTCTCGCGGCCCCGCAACTACGAATGGGTCAACGTCACGGCCGGGGAGTTCCTCCAGGAGGTCTACGAGGTGGCCAAGGGGCTCATCGCCGCGGGCGTCGAGCCGGGCGACCGCGTGGCCATCCTCTCCTCGACGCGCTACGAGTGGTCGCTGCTCGACTTCGCCATCTGGGCCGCCGGCGCCGCCTCCGTGCCCATCTACCCGACGAGCTCGATGCACCAGATCCAGTGGATCCTCGAGGACTCCGGGGCGAAGATCGCCTTCACCGAGACCCGCGACCACACCGAGCTGATGACGCCGTTCTTGCTCGACAGCTCCGGGCGGCCGAAGTTCGCGGACTCGCCGTCGCAGCTCGAGCGCATCTACGAGTTCAACTCCGCGGGCGTGGAGACCATCAAGTTCGAGGGGCGCGAGGTGCCGCAGTCGCGTATCGACGAACGCATCGCCGCCCTGCGCCACCCCGACCTCGCGTCGCTGGTGTACACCTCCGGCACGACCGGGCGGCCGAAGGGCGTCGAGCTCACGCAGGGCAACTGGGCGTACCAGTGCTGGGCACTGCTGGAGAACAAGATCGGCGAGGTGTCCTACCCGGGCCAGCGGATGGTGACGTTCCTGCCGCTCGCGCACGTGCTCGCCCGCGCGGTGGCGATCTCGTGGACGCTGTCGGGGGCGACGCAGTCGCACTGGTCCGACACGTCGACGCTCACGGTGGAGCTGCAGCGCGCCCGGCCGAACCTGGTCATCGGCGTGCCGCGCGTGTTTGAGAAGGTGCGCGACGGCGCGTACAACAAGGCAGCCGACGGCTCGGCGGTGGGCAAGCGGCTGTTCCTCGAGGCGGAGCGCGCGGCCGTCGAGTACTCGAAGGCGCTGGACACCCCGGAAGGCCCGACGCGGGTGCAGAAGGCGAAGCGGGCGGTCTACGACAAGCTCGTCTACGCGAAGATCCGCGCCGCGATGGGCGGGTCCGTCTGGTACGGCATCACCGGCGGCTCGGCGATGAGCGCGGACCTGAGCCACTTCTACCGCGGCATGGGCGTGCCCATCTACGAGGGCTACGGGCTGACCGAGACGTGCGCGGCCGCGTGCGTGAACAACGCCGACGGCAACAAGGTCGGCACCGTCGGCCGCCCCGTCAACGGCTACAGCGTGCGCATCAACGACGACGGCGAGATCGAGTTCGCCGGCCCCGGCGTGTTCCAGCAGTACTGGCGCAACCCGTCCGCGACGCAGGAGGCGATCACCGACGGCTGGTTCAACACCGGCGACCTCGGCGAGGTGGACGAGGAGGGCTTCGTGCGCATCACCGGGCGCAAGAAGGACCTCATCGTCACCGCCGGCGGCAAGAACATCTCCCCGGGCCCGCTCGAGGAGATCATCCGCCAGGATCCGCTCATCGCCAACGCGCTCGTCGTCGGCGACGGCAAGCCGTTCGTCGGCGTGCTGGTCACGCTCGACGAAGAGGAGCTCAAGCGCTGGAAGGCGAACCACAACATCCCGGCGAACAAGAAGGTCTCCGAGCTCGCCCAGGACCCGGCGCTGCGCGCGGAGGTGCAGGACGCCGTGAACATGGCCAACGCCACCGTCTCGCGCACCGAGGCGATCAAGAAGTTCCGCATCCTCGACCGCGACCTCTCCGAGCAGCACGACGAGATGACGCCGACGATGAAGGTGAAGCGCAACGTGGTGTTCCAGCGCTTCCAGGAGGACATCGACAAGCTGTACCAGCGTTAGCGGCGCGCCTCCCGTGTGCGGCGGGCGCTCTGGCATAGCATCCCAACTTGTTTACCAGTTCTCTCCAAGGGGGTCTCGCCGTGCACAAGTCCGCAGCCGTGCTGCGCCACCGCGAGCTCACTCAGGAGATCTACAACATCGGCGACGAGGTTGCGGAGTACACCGAGCACCTCGCGGAGGCGATCGCGGACTACGACGGCGAGCTCACGGAGGACTGCCTCGCTGAGTTCGTCGAGATCGTCGACGACGCCCGCCAGGACGCGCGCCGCGTTGTCGCCGAGCTCATCGGCCTGCGCCAAGCGCTGACCACCGGCCGCGCCGCCGGGCACCTCTCCGCCGCCGCGAGCCCCGAGGAGCGCATCCCGGAGCCCGAGCTTCTCGACGCCTCCGGCCTCGCCGACCTCTTCCCCCTCCAGGCGCCGTTCTCCGTGCAAACGATGCAGGACGCGCTCACGGGCCGCACCGACCTCGTCGTACAGCACCTCGGCGAGGTGGTGGGCTACACCCTCGAGCAGACCGACATGGTGGCGCGCGAGCTCGGCGTGGTGAGCCTGCCGCACCTCTACGCCCGCGTCGGCGAGATCGTCGAGGCCGCGGTGCTCGGCTGGGTGGAGACCGTCTGCGTCGACCACCCCGCGTTCGTGCGCACGATGCGGGGCACGAACCCGCCGGAGTTCTTGGAGGAGCGCGCCCGCATCGACCGGATCGTGGCGAAGGTCGCCGCGAAGCGCTCCCGCCGCGGGGCCTAGCCTGCGTGATGGACTCGTTCGGCGTCTACGTCCACGTCCCGTTCTGCGCGACGCGCTGCGGGTACTGCGACTTCAACACGTACACCCCGACGGAGGTCGACTCGTCCCACGCCGAGTACCTCGACGCGCTCGGCCGCGAGCTCGAGCTCGCCGCCGCGCGTGGCCTGCCGGCGGCCGACACCGTCTTCGTCGGCGGCGGCACGCCGAGCCTGCTCGGCGCGGACGGGCTCGCCCGGGTGCTCGGCATGGTGCGCGAGACGATCGGCGTCAACGCCGGCGCGGAGATCACCACCGAGTCCAACCCCGAGTCCACGAGCCCGGCGTACTTCGCCGGCTTGCTCGAGGCGGGGTTCACCCGCGTCTCGCTGGGCATGCAGTCGGCGTCCGCGCCGGTGCTGCGCGTCCTCGAACGCCAGCACACGCCCGGCCGCGCCACCGCCGCCGCGCGCGAGGCCCTCGCCGCCGGTTTCGAGCACGTCAACCTCGACATGATCTACGGCACGCCCACCGAGACCGACGACGACGTCCGCCGCACCCTCGACGCCGTCCTCGCCACCGGCGTGGACCACGTGAGCGCCTACTCGCTCATCGTCGAGGATGGCACGCGCATGGCCCGCAAGATCCGCCGCGGCGAGCTGCCCGCGCCCGAGGAGGACGCCTACGCCGACTGCTACGAGCTCATCGCCGACACGCTTGCGGACGCCGGCTACGGCTGGTACGAGGTGTCGAACTGGGCGAAGCCGGGCGGGGAGTGCCGCCACAACCTCCTCTACTGGCGCAACCGGCAGTGGTGGGGCGCCGGGCCGGGCGCGCACAGCTTCATCGGCCGGGAACGCTTCTTCAACGTCAAGCGCCCCGAGCGGTACGCGCAGCTGCTTCGCGACGGCCACCTGCCGGTCGACGACAGCGAAACCGTCACCGACGCCGAGGCCCACACCGAGGCCGTCATGCTCGGGCTGCGCCTCGCCGAGGGAATCCCGGCGGGGCTGGTTGGGGAGGGGGCGCGGGACGTCGTCGATACGCATGTGCGAGCTGGTCTGCTCGAGCGCGGCGCGCGGCTGCGGCTCACGGACACCGGCCGGCTGCTGGCGGACGGCATCATCACCGATATCCTGGCAGCCGAGTGAGGAGGCGACCATGAGTACTGCGGACGAGCGGCGGCAGGCGGTGCTGCGCGCGATCGTGGCCGACTACATCGCCAACCAGGAACCCGTCGGGTCGAAGACGCTCGTGGAGCGGCACAAGCTGGGGGTGAGCTCGGCGACGATCCGCAACGACATGGCGGTGCTCGAACAGCAGGGCTACATCTCGCAGACGCACGCGTCGTCCGGGCGCATCCCCACCGAGGCGGGCTACCGCGCGTTCGTCGACGCGCTGCACGACGTCAAGCCGCTCTCCGCCGCGGAGCGCCGCGCGATCCTCGACTTTTTGGAAAACGGCGTGGACATGGAGGACGTGCTGCGTCGCTCCGTGCAGCTGCTCGCGCAGCTGACGAACCAGGCGGCGGTGGTGCAGCTGCCGGCGCTCACGGTCTCGCGGGTGAAGCACTGCGAGGTCGTCGAGCTCACGCCGACGCGGCTGCTGCTCGTGCTCATCACGGACACCGGGCGCGTGGACCAGCGCAACGTCGACCTCGCCGCGCCCATCGGGGCCGACGGGGTGCGGGCGGTGCGCGACCTGCTCAACGACGTCCTCGTGGGCAAGACGATGCGCGACGCCTCCGAGTCGCTCGCGAACCTCACCATGCGCGCGCCCGCCCCGCTTGCCGACGCCGTCCGGCGCGCCTCCGACGTGCTCATCGCGACGCTCGTCGACGCCGCCCCGGATCGGCTCATCATCGCCGGGTCGTCAAACCTGCTCGTGCCGTCGGGGAGCCTGCAGGGCGTCATCGACGCGCTGGAGCAGCAGGTGGTCGTGCTCAAGCTCCTCGCGAGCGCGCAGGAGCTCGAGCACGTCTCCGTGCGCATCGGCCGCGAGAACGAGGACGAGGAATTATCTTCCGCCGCGATTGTTACAACAGCGTACGGTTCCGGCGACGAGGCCCTCGGCGGGCTCGGGGTGGTCGGCCCGACGCACATGGACTACCCCGGTACCATGCAGAAGGTTGCCACCGTCGCCCGCTACATCAGCCGCATCCTGCGGGGCGAATAGAAGGGAAGTTATGGCTCTCGATTATTACGGCATCCTCGGCGTGGACCGGGAAGCCACGGAGCAGGAAATCAAGAAGGCGTACCGCAAGCTGGCGCGCAAGTACCACCCGGACGTCAACCCGTCCGAGGAGGCGCAGGAGAAGTTCGCCGAGATCTCCATGGCGCAGGAGGTGCTGCTCGACCCGCAGAAGCGCTCCATCGTCGACCGCGGCGGGGACCCGATGGAGGCCGCCGGCGGGATGGGCGGCGGCGCCGGGTTCGGCGGGGGCTTGGGCGACATCTTCGAGGCGTTCTTCGGCGGCGGGGCCGGGGCCCGCCAGCCGCGCTCGCGCGTCCAGCCGGGCAACGACGCGCTGCTGCGCACCACCATCACGCTTGAGGAGGCGTTCTCGGGCACGAAGCAGGACGTCACCGTGGATACCGCGGTGCTGTGTGAGAAGTGCCACGGCACCGGCTCGCAGTCCGAGTCGAAGCCCGTCACGTGCGGCACCTGCCAGGGCTCCGGCCAGATCCAGGAAACGCAGCAGTCCTTCCTGGGCAACGTGATGACCACGCGCGAGTGCCCCACCTGCCGCGGCTACGGCGAGGTCATCCAGGACCCCTGCCCGCAGTGCGCCGGCGACGGCCGGGTGCGCGCCACCCGCGACCTCACCGTGAACATCCCCGCCGGCATCAACTCCGGCATGCGCATCCGCATGGCGGACCAGGGCGAGGTCGGCCACGGCGGCGGCCCGGCCGGCGACCTCTACGTCGAGGTGCAGGTCGAGCCGCACCCCGTCTTCGTCCGCGAGAACAACGACCTCCACCTGCGCCTCAACGTGCCCATGTACGACGCGGCGCTGGGCACGGAGCTCGCCGTGGACAACCTCGCCGGCGGCGAGACCATCATCGAGGTCCCCGGCGGCACCCAGCCCGGCGACACGATCCACCTGCCCGGCGAGGGCATGCCGCGCCTGCGCGCCGAGGGCGCCGGCGACATGATCGCCCACGTCCAGGTCGCCGTGCCCACCGCGCTGTCCAACGACGAGCGCGCCGCCCTCGAGGACCTGCGCGCCGGCTGCCCCGACGACGCCCGCGTGCACACCGAGCACGACGAGCACGGCGACGGCTTCTTCTCCCGCATGCGCGGCAAGTTCCGCCGATGAGCCTGCCGTACTTCCTCGCCCCCGACCCCGCCGCCGGCGTGCTCGAGGGTACGGAGGCGAAGCACGCCGGCGTGAAGCGGATCCAGCCCGGCGAGCGCATCATGCTTATCGACGGCCACGGCACCCGCGCCGAAGCCACCGTCACCGGGGTGGATGGGTCGGGGTGCGTGCGGTACGACGTCGAGACGCTCGAGCACCTGCCGCAACCCACCCCGCGCGTGACCGTCGTGCAGGCGGTGCCGAAGGGCGAGCGCGCCGAGCTCGCCGTCGACCTTGCGGTGCAGGGCGGCGCGGACGCGATCGTGCCGTGGATCTCGCACCGCACCATCGCGCGCTGGCCCGCGAACAAGCAGGCCAAGCAGGTGGAGAAGTGGCGGGCGCAGGCGCTCGCGAGCGCGAAGCAGGCGCGCCGCGCGTGGGTGCCCGAGGTGCGCGAGCCGGTGACGACGAACCAGCTCGCCGCGCTGCTCGGCGAGCTGCCCGGCGGCAACGCGGTCGTGCTGCACGAGGACGCGACCGAGTCCATCCGCGACCTCGACTTCGCCGCGTTCGGTGACGAGGTCTGGCTCATCGTCGGGCCGGAGGGCGGCATCGGCGACGACGAGCTGGAGCTCCTCGGCGCGCGCCCGGTGAAGCTCGGGCCCGAGGTGCTGCGCACGGCGTCGGCGGCGTTCGCGGGGCTTTGCGCCATCGGCGCGCTGTCCACCCGCTGGTAGGGTAGGGCTACATGGAAGAAATGGTCACGCGCAAGGTCGAGCTCGACTCGGCCTACGCGCAGTCCGTCCTCGGCATCAACGACGACAACCTGCGCGTCCTGCACCAGCAGCTCGGGGTGGGCGTGCACGCGCGCGGCACCGCGCTCACCGTGAAGGGGCACGCGGACCAGGTGGCGCACGCGCTGCGCGTCGTCGAGGAGCTCGAGTCCATGGCGCGCCGCGGCGTGCCGCTCGGGGCGGACACCGTCGTGCAGGCGGTGAAGATCATGGAGGCGGAGGCGCCCGGCTCCGTCGCGGACATGCTTGGCGAGGAGATCATCGCCCGGCGCGGCAAGGTGATCCGCCCGAAGACGGCCGGCCAGCGCCGTTACGTCGACGCGATCGACGAGAACACGATCACGTTCGGCATCGGCCCGGCGGGCTCGGGCAAGACGTACCTCGCCGTGGCAAAGGCGGTGCAGGCGCTGCAGAACAAAGAGGTCAAGCGCATCATTTTGACGCGCCCGGCCGTCGAGGCGGGGGAGAAGCTCGGGTTTTTGCCCGGCACGCTCTCGGACAAGATCGACCCGTACCTGCGCCCGCTCTACGACTCGCTGCGCGACATGATGGACCCGGAGGCGATCCCGAAGCTCATCGAGGCCGGCATCATCGAGGTCGCGCCGCTCGCGTACATGCGCGGGCGCACGCTCTCGGACGCGTTCGTCATCCTCGACGAGGCGCAGAACACCACCGGCGCGCAGATGAAGATGTTCCTCACCCGCCTCGGCTTCGGCTCGAAGATGGTGGTCACGGGCGACACCTCCCAGGTGGACCTGCCGCGTGGCACGGTCTCGGGCCTGCGCGTCGCGCGACGCATCCTCTCCGACATCGAGGGTATCTCCTTCCAGGAGCTCTCGGGCGACGACGTGGTGCGCCACCACCTCATCTCCCGCATCGTCGCGGCCTACGACCGGCACGACGCGCAGAACGCGCTGCGCTACGAGAAGCGCCAGCGCGACATCGAGGCGGAACGCGAAGCGGAGGCGGCACAGTGAGCATCGAGGTCTTGAACGAATCCGGCGAGGGCGAGGTCAACGAGCAGATGCTTGTCGACGTCGCGTCGTACGCCATGCGATCCATGGACGTCCACCCGGAAGCCGAGGCGACGATCACGCTCGTCGACGAGCCGACGATGGCCGACCTCCACGTGCGCTGGATGGACCTCGAGGGCCCCACCGACGTGATGAGCTTCCCCATGGACGAGCTCACCCCCGGCGGCGGGCGTCCCGACGCGGACGCGCCGGGGCCGGCGATGCTCGGCGACATCATCCTCTGCCCGGCTTACGACCGGAAGCAGGCGGAGATGGCCGGGCACGACCTCGCACACGAGATGGCGCTGCTCACCGTCCACGGCGTGCTCCACCTGCTCGGCTACGACCACGTCGAGCCGGCCGACGAGCGCGAGATGTTCGCCCTGCAGAACGAGATCCTCGCCGACTGGTACGACGACCTTGCCCGCCGCGGCGTGGCCTACCAGCCGAAACCGACCGGGGCGCACGCGTTCCCGTCGGCGGCGGACCGCGACGAGCTGGACAAGCTGATGAAGGGCGCCGAGTGACACTCACCCTCACGTACGCGGCGGTCACCGTCGTCGCGCTGCTGCTGTCCGGCCTGTTCGGTTCCATCGAGTCCGCGCTCGCGCCGATCTCGCGCGCCCGCGTCGAGGGGATGGTCAAGGACGACGAGCCGGGCGCGGCCGCGCTCCTGCGCGTCGTGGACAACCGCGCAAACCACGTGAACACGCTCGTGCTGCTCAAGACGGTCCTCGACGTCACCGCCTCGGTCTCCGCGGCGATGCTCGCGATGGACCTCATCGACTCCGACGGGTGGGCGCTCGCCGTCGCGGTGCTCGTGGTCACGCTGCTGCAGTTCTCCATCATCGGCGTGTTCGCCCGCACCGCCGGCAAGCGCAACCCCTACACCATCTCGCTCAAGGCGGCGCAGGCGCTTGGGGTGTTCCAGGTGATCCTTGGGCCCGTCGCAAAGCTGCTGATCTGGGTGGGCAACGTGTTCCATCCCGGTGAGGACTTCCGCGACGGCCCGTACGCCACCGAGGTCGAGCTGCGCGAGATGGTGGAGGTCGCCCAGGAAAAGGGCGTGGTGGAGACCACCGAGGGCCGCATGATCCAAAACATCTTCGACCTTGCGTCCACCCACGCCCGCCAGGTCATGGTCCCGCGCACCGAGATGGTGTGGATCGAGGGGGAGAAGCGCGCCCGGCAGGCCACCGCGCTCATGGTGCGCTCGGGGCACTCGCGCGTGCCCGTGATCGGCGAGAGCGTCGACGAGATCGTCGGTGTCGCGTACCTGAAGGATATGTTCGATGAGCGCGGGGCCGCCGTCGATACGCAAACGCCCCTCACCGAGCTCATGCGCGAGCCGCTGTTCATCCCCGACTCGAAGCCGCTCGACGTACTGCTGCGCGAGATGCAGCAGTCGAACACGCACATCGCGATCCTGATCGACGAGTACGGCGCCGTCGCCGGGCTGCTGTCCATGGAAGACCTGCTCGAGGAGATCGTCGGCGAGATCACCGACGAGTACGACGAGGACGAGGAAACCCCCATCGAGGAGGTCGGGGAGCGCGTGTACCGGGTGCAGGCGCGCCTGCCGCTCGCGGACCTCGTGGACTACCTCGCCGACAACCTCGACTACGAGCTCGAGTACTCCGAGGAGATCGAAGACAACGTGGAGACCGTCGCCGGGCTGTTGTCCTACGAGCTCGGGCGCGTGCCGCTGCCGGGGGCGTCGATCCTGCGCGACGGGGTGCGCTACACCGCCGAGGGCGGGCGCGACCGGCGCGGGCGCGTGAAGACGCGTACCGTACTCGTTTCCGTGGCCGAGCGCACCGAACCGCTCGCGGGAGATTAATCACACTTTTGGGCGCACGTGCGACGGTAGAATCGGCCCTGTAGGCAACGTTTTCTACCGGAAGGAGCAACCCATGCGCGCTGTGCGCTACTACGGCCAGAAGGACATCCGGGTCGAGGACATCGACGCCCCCGTCGCAGGCAAGGGCCAGGTGCTCATCGACATCGCCTGGTGCGGCATCTGCGGCACCGACCTCCACGAGTACCTCGAGGGGCCGATTTTCGTGCCGAAGCCGGGCCACCCGCACCCGATCACCGGCGAGGAGCCGCCCGTCACGCTCGGCCACGAGTTCTCCGGCGTCGTCGCCGCGCTCGGCGAGGGCGTGGACGACCTCGAGGTGGGCCAGCACGTCGTCGTCGAGCCGTACATCCTGCCCGAGGACGTCGACCCGAACGAGCCGGGGCCGTACAACCTGCACCCGGACGTGAACTTCATCGGCCTCGCCGGCGGTGGCGGCGGCCTGTCCGAGCACATCGCCGTCGAGCGCCGCTGGGTCCACCCGATCTCCAACGACGTCCCGCTCGACGAGGCCGCGCTCATCGAGCCGCTGTCCGTCGCCCACCACGCGTTCGTCGCGTCCGAGGCCGGCGAGGGCGACGTCGCGCTTATCGGTGGCGCCGGCCCGATCGGCGTGCTCACCGCGGCTGTGGCGAAGGCGTACGGCTGCACCGTCGTCGTCTCTGAGCTCTCTGAGCTGCGCCGCCAGCGCGCCCTCGACGCGGGCGTGGCCGACTACGCCATTGACCCGTCGTCGCAGGACCTCAAGGAAGAGATCCTGAAGATCACCGACGGCAAGGGCGCCGACGTCGCGTTCGAGGCGACCTCCGTCAACGTCGTGCTCGACCAGCTCGTCGACTGCCTGAAGCTCCAGGGCGTCCTCGTCGTCGAGTCCATCTGGTCGAAGAAGGCCAACCTGGACATCCACGCGGTGGTCATGAAGGAGCTGACCGTCCGTGGCATCATCGGCTACGCCCACGACCACGAGCAGACCATCAAGCTCGTCGAGGAGGGCAAGGTGGACCTCAAGCCGTTCATCACCGGCAAGATCGGCTTTGACGGCGTGGTCGACGAGGGCTTCGACACCCTGATCAACCGCAACGAGACCGCCGTGAAGATCCTGGTGTCGCCGGAGCTCTAAAATGCTCGTATGAGCAATATTCTCTCCATCCAGTCCGCTGTCGCGTATGGCCATGTTGGCAACTCGGCAGCGGTCTTTCCTTTGCAGCGCATCGGCCACGAGGTGTGGCCGGTCTACACCGTGAACTACTCCAACCACACCGGGTACGGCGCGTGGCAGGGGCCGATGATTCCGGCGGCGGACGTCGCCGCCGTCATCGATGGCGTGGAAGAGCGCGGGGCTTTTCCGCGTATCGACGCCATCCTGTCGGGCTACCAGGGCGGCGACGACATCGCCGACGTCATCATCGACGCCGTGGCCCGCGTCAAGGCCGCGAACCCGTCCGCGATCTATGCCTGCGACCCGGTGATGGGCAACGCGAAGTCCGGCTGCTTCGTCGCCGACACCATCCCGCCGCTGCTGCGCGACAAGGTCGTGCCCGTCGCCGACCTGATCACCCCGAACCAGTTTGAGCTCGGCTACCTCACCGAGCGCGACGTGGTCGACCTCGACTCGACGCTCGCCGCCGTCGACGCCGCCCGCGAGATGGGCCCGTCCACCGTGCTGGTCACCTCCGTCACCCGCCCGGAGACCCCGGAGGACGCCATCGAGATGATCGCCGTCGACGACCACGGCAAGTGGATCGTGCGCACCCCGCGCCTGCCGTTCAAGCGCAACGGCTCCGGCGACGTCACCGCGGCCCTGTTCACGGGCCACTACCTGCGTGGCCTCGCGGACAACCCGGCGGACGCGGCGAAGGACGCCCTCGCCAAGACCGCCTCCTCCGTCTACGACCTCCTCCGCGTCACCTACGAGGCCGACTCCCAGGAGCTCACGCTCGTGGAGGCGCAGGACTACTACGCCAACCCGCAGCTCCAGTTCACCGTCGAGGCGCTCTAGCAAAACGGCGCGCCGAATTGCCCGCCCTGTTGGGGCGGGTTTTGGGGTGGGGTGGGGGTTAGTCGAAGAGCAGCTCCATGGCGCCGGGGGTGGTCATGGGTACTTCGGCCCCGTTCGGGGCGATCCAGTGGACGCGCCCGCCGCGGGTATCAATGTGGCCGCGCCACGCGCGCTCCCGGTCGTCGTCGTTGGCCCCGTTGTGGTGGGGGCACAGTTGCACGAGGTTGTTCATGTTGGTCATGCCCCCGTGCTTCCACGCCCGCATGTGGTGGGTTTGGCACGACTCCGCGGCGTGGCGGCAGTTCGGGAACGCGCACGCGGGGCTGAGCAGTTTCGACAAGGTGCGCTGCTTGCCGTTGGCGAGCCGGCTCGTGCGGTAGAGGTTCACCGCCCCTGCCTGCGGGTGGAACGCCGCGACCTCGAGTGTGGCCCCGTACTCCTGCTGCAGAAACTCCGCCCCGCTCATCGTCGTGCCGTCCGTGAGTGTGAGTGTGATGTCGTCGCCGGTGCCGGAGGTGATGCGTAGGTAGTCCGGGATGGGCACGAGCACGATGGGTCGGGGTGCGGCCTGGGGCACGGCTGCCCCGTCGTGGAGCAAGGCGCGCAGGGCGTGGGCGAGGTCTGCGGCACCGGGGATGTCGGATTCTGCCATTTGGCGCAGGAGGTGTTCGAGGTCGGCGATGTCGCGCTCGTTGTAGGTCCAGATCATGGTGCGCATCCCTGCGACGGACTGAGTAAAGCGGCAGGCGGGTTGCGGTTCGCGCACCGGAACCTTGACTAGCCGCGTGATGCGCTTCGACAGGGCCCGGTAGGACCCGCGGTGGCGCACGAGGTCGAGGCGGATGCGCCACCGCTCGGCAGCATCGGCCACCACGCGTAGTTTCTTCTCGATGAGCACTAACTGGTCGAGGGGCATCCCCGCCGCAAACACAAGCGCATCACGCTGTTTGCGGGTGAACTTCGTCGGCCCGTAGTAGGCCTCCCATACCCGCCCCAGGTCGCGCACCCGCGTCGTCGACAGGCCGGCGGCCAGGGCGGCGTCGCGGGAGAAACCGGCGAGCACCTCGACACCGGCTTCGCAGAATTCGTTGAACATCATGGCAGCGACGTTAAACGCCGCCTATCCGCAATGGCAAGACCTTGGCCGAAATGTGGATAACGTTTCCTGAGAATCCCACAATCCGCAGCTCAGCGGGCCGACACCCACGCCGCGATCTCGCGGGCGAGCTCCGCCGGCGGGGTGGAGATGGAGAAGGTGGTGCCGGGTTCGTCGTCACGCAACGGCTCGAGGGTGTCCAGCTGCGAGCGCAGCATCTCCGGCAGCATGAAGTGCCCGGGCCGCGAGTACATGCGGGCGCGCAGCAGGTCCTCGGGGCCCTCGAGGTGCGCGAACACGACGCCGGGCGCCTCCTCGCGCAGCAGGTCGCGGTAGGAGCGCTTCAGCGCCGAGCAGCCGACCACGCCGCCGTCGATGTTAAGCCACGCGGCGACGTCGCGGAGCCAGGGCCAGCGGTCGTCGTCGTTAAGCGGAATGCCCGCCGACATCTTCTCGATGTTCGCCGCAGGGTGGAGCTCGTCGCCGTCCTTGAACGGCACCCCGAGCTCCTCGGCGAGCAGCTCGCCCACCGTCGACTTGCCGCACCCGGACACGCCCATGACCACAATCTTCGGATTTGCCACGCACCGACCTTACCGCCGCCCCGGGTAAGCTCCATGAACTATGAGCTTCACCGACACCCCCGCCGGCTTCAAATCCGGCTTCGTCAGTTTCGTGGGCCGCCCGAACACCGGCAAATCGACGCTGACCAACGCGCTGGTGGGCGAGAAGATCGCCATCATGGCGGACCAGCCGGAGACCACCCGACACCCGATCCGCGGCGTAATCAACCGGGATGACGCGCAGGTCATCGTCGTGGACACGCCGGGCATCCACCGCCCCCGCACGCTCCTCGGCGAGCGCCTCAACGACGTGGTCAAGGACACCTTCGCCGACGTGGACGTCATCGGCTTCACCGTCCCAGCCGACGAGAAGCTCGGCCCTGGCGACCGCTACATCTACGAGCAGATCAAGGAGACGAAGCCGAACACCCCGATCGTGGGAATCGTGACCAAGCTGGACAAGGCGGGCAAGGACACCGTCGGCGAGCGCCTCATCGAGCTGCACGAGCTCCTCGGCCCGGACAGCGAGGTCGTGCCGGTTTCCGCGACGGCGCAGATACAGACGGACACGCTGCTGGACATCCTCGTCGGCGAGCTGCCGGAGGGCCCGCGCTTCTACCCGGAGGGCCACACCACGGACGAGGACTTGGAGACCCGCATCGCCGAGCTCATCCGCGAGGAGGCGCTCCACGGCCTGCGCGAGGAGCTGCCGCACTCCGTCGCCGTCCAGATTGACGAGATGCACCCGGACCCCGACAACCCGGACCGCCTGATGATCTACGCGGTGCTCTACCTCGAGCGCCCCGGCCAGAAGCGCATCATCGAGGGCCCGGACGGGCGGCGCCTGAGCGGCATCGTGCACCGCGCGCGCCGGCAGATCATCGAGCTCACCGGGCGTAACGTCTACCTCGACGTGCGCGTGAAGATCCTCAAGAACTGGCAGCAGGACCCGAAGGCGCTGGGCCGGCTTGGGTTCTAGGCCGAGCTGGCGCGACCGCGCGTTCGTGGTGCGCACGTACGACTTCGGGGAGGCCGACCGCGTCGTCGTCCTGCTCACCCGCGAGCACGGCCTCGTGCGCGGCGTGGCCAAGGGCGTGCGCAAGTCCCGCTCCCGCTTCGGCTCGCGCCTCCAGCCGTTCGTCGACGTCGACGTGCTCGTCTACCCGGGCAGAGGCTTATCGACGATCGCCAGCGCCGACACCGTCACCTACTACGGCGCCCGCATCATCGACGACTTCGACCGCTACGCCGCCGCCTGCGCCGTCATGGAAACGGCGGAGCGGCTCGCCTACGACGAGGCCGACCCGGCCCTCTACGCCCTCGTCCAGGCGGCGCTTTCCGGCCTGCAGACGGACCAGCACCCGACGATGGTTCTCGACGCGTTCATCCTCCAGGCCACCGAGCACGCCGGCTGGGGCTTGAGCCTGTTCGACTGCGCCAACTGCGGCGCGCCCGGCCCGCACGCGGCGTTCAACGCAGCGGTCGGCGGGGCGGTGTGCAACAACTGCCGGCCGCCAGGCTCCATGGACGTCGACCCGGAAACCCTCCACGACATGTGGTTGATGCAGCGGGGGCGCCCCGCGTCGTCGATACGCGTCGCCCACATCCACCGCGCCGCGGTGGCGCACCTCCAGTACAACCTCGAGGGAGGGCTGAAGAGCCTGAAGATCATGGAGCAGGCATAATTGCGCACATGAGCGCTCCACAGATCGACCCGAAGTTCATCCCGAAGCACATCGCACTCGTGATGGACGGCAACGGCCGGTGGGCGCAGCAGCGCGGCCTGAAGCGCACCGAGGGGCACAAGGTGGGCGAGGAGAAGCTCATGGACGCCGTCGACGCCTGCATCGAGCTCGGCGGGGTGGAGTGGCTCTCCGCGTACGCGTTCTCCACCGAGAACTGGAAGCGCTCGCCGAGCGAGGTGCACTTCCTCATGAACTTCACGCGCGACGTGCTGCGCCGACAGCGCGACGAGCTGCACGAGAAGAACGTGCGCGTCGTGTGGTGCGGGCGGCGCCCGAAGCTGTGGGGCAGCGTCATCGAGGAGCTCGAGGTCGCCGAGGAGCTGACGAAGCACAACACCGGTCTCACGCTCGCGATGTGCGTGAACTACGGCGGGCGCGCCGAGATCGCGGACGCGGTGCAGCGCATTGTCGACGACGGCGTGCGCTCCGTCGACGAGAAAACCATCGCCCGCTACCTCTACCGCGCCGACATGCCCGACGTGGATCTCTTCCTGCGCCCGTCGGGGGAGCAGCGCACATCGAACTTCATGCTCTGGCAGTCCGCGTACGCGGAGATGGTGTTCCAGGACGTGCTCTTCCCGGACTTTGAGAAGCAGGACCTGTGGGACGCCGTGCTCGAGTACGCGAAGCGCGACCGGCGCTTCGGCGGCGCGGTGGACAAGTACGCCGAGTAGCTAGCGCTTCGCGCCCGGCGCCTGGCGCTTCGCCTGGCAGGCGCGGCACACGCCGTAGATCTCCGCCTCGTGGCCGATGAGCTCGTAGCCGTAGCGCGCCGCGACGATCTCGGCCCACTTTTCCACCGGGCCGCCCTCGATCTCTTCGCTGCGCCCGCACTCGGAGCAGACGAGGTGATGGTGGTGGTGGCCGGAGAGGCAGTCGCGGTAGAGCGTCTCGCCGTCGGGGGAGTGCAGCACGTCCACGGCGCCGACCTCGGCGAGGGACTGGAGCGTGCGGTAGACGGTGGTCAGCCCGACGGAGGCGCCGTCCTCGGAGAGCTTGTCGTGGATCGTCTTCGCCGAGGCGAACTTGTCGGTCGCGCGCAGCGCCTCGACGACGGCCGCGCGCTGGCGCGTCATGCGGGGGCCGAGTTTGGGCACTGGCCTGGCCGCGGAGCGGGCCGCGGACCGGCGGGGCTGGGGGCGCGTCATGGGCGCCGATTGTAACTAGTCGCGCCGCGGCTGCGGGGTGGAGGGGGCCAGCCCCGGGTCGATCTCGGGGCGCACGCTCGCCGGCGGGTCGATGATCGCGGCGCCCGCGGAGCCGTCGCTCGACGCGTAGTCCTCGGGGTGCCGCCGGGCGTTGCGCCGCTCGGCGAGCTCGTCGCGCGCCTCCGTGTAGTTCGTCAGCGCCGCGAGGTCCTGGATCACCCGGACGACGTCAGGCTGCGCGAGCGAGTAGAGCACCTCGCGCCCGTTGCGTGTCGACGTCACCAGGCCCGCCCCGCGCAACACCCGCAGGTGCTGGGAGATGAGCGGCTGGGACTTGCCCAGCTCCGCGACGAGCTCGCGGACGACGCGCTCGCCGTCGTCGAGCAGGAGCAGGATTTGCAGCCTCATCTTCGAGTCGAGGACCTTCACCAGCTCAGCCGTGCGGGCAATGTCGTCCTCGCCCAACCCGGCGCGTGCGCCGGTGTGACGGTCTAGGTCGCGCATTGGCGTCCCCTTTCGTCAGCGCCGATGAGCTTGCCGATGAGCTTAATGTATTGATCTTCTTCACCATACAAGACTTGGGAGCCGCATTGGGACTCATGTCCAAAATTGGGCTGTGTGCGCGTACCGGCTACACTATGGCCGGTACGTTGCCCGTGTGTCCCTAGCAGGAGATTGTGATGCCAGCATCCAAGATCGATACCGTCGTTAACCTCTGCAAGCGTCGCGGGCTGGTGTTCCCCGCGGGCGAGATTTACGGCGGCACACGCTCCGCGTGGGACTACGGCCCGCTCGGCGTCGAGCTGAAAGAGAACCTCAAGCGCCAGTGGTGGCGTCACATGGTGACGTCGCGCCCGGACACCGTTGGCGTCGATACGTCCGTGATCCTGCCGCCCAAGGTGTGGGAGGCCTCCGGCCACGTCGAGGTGTTCACCGACCCGCTCGTGGAGTCCCTGCACACCCACAAGCGCTACCGCGCCGACCACCTCATCGAGGCCTACGAGGAGAAGCACGGCCACCCGCCGGTCAACGGGCTCGCGGACATCAACGACCCAGAGACCGGCCAGCCCGGCAACTGGACCGAGCCGCGCGCCTTTTCTGGGTTGATGAAGACCTACCTCGGCCCCGTCGACGACAAGGAGGGCCTGCACTACCTGCGCCCAGAGACGGCGCAGGGCATCTTCGTCAACTTCAAGAACGTTATGACGTCGGCGCGCCTCAAGCCCCCGTTCGGCATCGCCAACACCGGCAAGAGCTTCCGCAACGAGATCACGCCCGGCAACTTCATCTTCCGCACCCGCGAGTTCGAGCAGATGGAGATGGAGTTCTTCGTCAAGCCCGGCACCGACGAGGAGTGGCACGAGTACTGGATCAAGGACCGCTACGACTGGTACATCGACCTCGGCATCGACCCGGAAAACCTGCGCCTCTACGAGCACCCGAAGGAGAAGCTCAGCCACTACTCCAAGCGCACCGTCGACATCGAGTACGCGTTCGGCTTCACCGGCTCGACGTGGGGCGAGCTCGAGGGCGTGGCCAACCGCACCGACTACGACCTGCGCACCCACGCCGAGGCGTCCGGCGAGGACCTGAGCTACTTCGACCAAGAGAACAACGAGCGCTGGATCCCGTACTGCATCGAGCCGGCCGCGGGCCTCGGCCGCGCCATGATGGCGTTCCTCATCGACGCCTACGACGAGGAGGAGGTGCCCAACGCGAAGGGCGGCACCGACACCCGCGTCGTGCTGCGTCTCGACCGCCGCCTCGCGCCGGTGAAGGTCGCCGTGCTGCCGCTGTCGAAGAAGCCGGAGCTTGCCGGCCCGGCCGAGGAGCTCGCCGCGAAGCTGCGCCAGCACTGGAACGTCGATTACGACACTTCCGGCGCGATCGGCCGCCGCTACCGCCGCCAGGACGAGACGGGCACCCCGTTCTGCGTCACCTACGACTTCGACTCGCTCGAGGACCAGGCCGTCACCGTGCGCGAGCGCGACACGATGGAGCAGGAGCGCGTGCCGCTCGCCGAGCTTGAGTCCTACCTCGCCGCCCGCCTGATCGGCTGCTAATGCACTACGTCAGCTGGGACCGCGCGAACCGCGACGCGCCGAAGCTGCTCGCCGAGGACGGCCCCGAGGTCCTCGGCATCTTCGAACACGACCGCGCGATCGTGTCGGGGCAGCACTGGGAGTTGACGAGCTCGCCCGACGCTGGCGCCGTCGCCACGTGCGGCGGGCGCGAGGTGGTGCGGACGAACCAGCGCCTCTCGCGCGCCAAGCGCATCGACGTCGCCGTCGCCGGCCACCCCTACGTCTTCATCCCGGAGACCTCGAAGAACTGGGTGGTCGAGGACGCGAGCGGCGAGAAGGTCGCCCAGTTCACGCAAGACCACAACGGCGTGCGCCGCGCGATCCTCGAGTTCGAGGGCGAGACCGCCCTGCCGCCCACCGACGTCGCCGGCCTCGCGTGGGTATCGCGCCTCGTGCTCGAGGCGCGCAAGATGGTCAACACGACCGCGCTCATCGCCACGCTCGTCTTCTTCTCCGCGTTCATTGTGCTAGTGTTCGCGCTGTGATCTGGCAGGGCTTTTCGCTCATCGACGGCCAAGGTTGCCACCTCGCCACCACCACCAACGGCCTGATCGTGTACGGATCCGACGAGCTGCGGGTGGTCTCCGACTCGGCGACCGACTTTCGCGCCGTGCTCGTTGGCACGGGGTCGGAGGGCGCCGGGTCGGAGTTCCGGCTGTGGAAGGCGGGGCTGACGGTGTCGCGCTACCGCGCCGACTGCGCCGGGCGCGCGTACTCCCTGAACCGCATAAGAGTCGGCCCTCTGACTAGCATCTTCGCGCCGGGCAGGGAGATTCGGGCCGTGGACTTGGGGGAGCTCGCAGTGACCGAGCCCGGCTCCGGCACCAAAGCAGCGGAGCCGGTGCTCTCCGCTGGCACTGATCAACCCGGCTCTGACTCCGATATGCTCATACGCCCCGGTAACGGGACGGTTGTGGCCACAACCTGCGCTGAGATGGACGGCGACTTGGTGGTAGAGCCCCAAGTCAAGCTCGACGCGCCGCTTGACTTAGACCTCGTGTTTATGTCGTGGGCGCTAACCTATGTGGACACGCCCACCCGCCGCACAAACTACTAGCTTGCTCGATGAGTTTTAGGAGCCGATGATGACTCATTCCGCCGCGAAAGCTGATTCATTTACCATAAACGAGCTTCATGAGATGGTCGCACAAGGGCGCATGCGGATTCCTTCGTTTCAGCGCTCCTTTCGTTGGGAGTTCAACGACGTCTTAGCCCTCTACGACAGCATCATGAAAGGTTATCCGTTCGGTTCGCTTTTATTGTGGCGACGGGGAGCTCCAGCCGATGAGATCACCCTCGGTGCAATTGACATCAAAACAGGGGAAAAGGAAGACGCATTTTGGGTCGTTGACGGCCAGCAGCGCACGACGTCGCTTGTGAACGTGTTCGACGAGCAAGCGTCTACTACTGATCCACGCTTCAGGCTCGGGTACGACCTGAAGGAAAAGCGTGTGGTGAGCTTGGACGCAGTTTCACCGGTTGCGCTGGTGGTACCTCTTTCGACGCTCTTCGACTTCAGCAAGTCCTTCGCGTGGCTAGAAAAGAATCCGCAGGCCCGCGAATATGCGGCGGAGCTACAGAACGCGGTCAAGTTTCTCAACGATGTCAAGGTTCCGGCTTCCATTGTCGAACAGAGCGATGAATCGGTACTGCGGGAAGTGTTCGACCGGATTAACTCACACGGCAAGCGTCTAAGTGCGAGCGAGATTTTCCACGCGATTCACGGGGGCACTGGCCCGTCTGCTGCCACGCACGGTTCGTTGCAAGGGATCTGTGAAGCAGTCGAAGCGCGCACGAGATTCGGTCTTCTGGACGAACAGGTGGTACTGCAGGCGCTTCTCGTTCGCAGACACCCTGATGTGACTCGCGACTTTCACCAGGAGTTTGAGCCGAAAACCGCGAGTCGTCACAGCATGACTGGCGAAACCCGGGAAGAGGCTTTCGAGCGCACCATCGAAACGCTACTGCGAACGGTGACATTTTTGCGCGAGACGGCGGATGTTCCCCACTACTGGTTCGTGCCGTTCCGGCTACAGTTTCTGGTTCTAGTTCGGTTCTTCGGTCTGTTCCCGGACCCTTCCGCGCGGAATATCGAACTCTTGAAACGGTGGTTCTGGCGGGTGTGTGTGGCCGCCCGCCCGCTTCGTATTACCGGGTCGACGAGTGAAGTCCGTAACTTCGCCTCCCTCGTGCAACCGGACGACGAGGATGGCTCAGTACAGCGTCTGCTTGAACGAATAGGTGAGGCTGGTACCTGCGCTGACGCAGCCGCCGAGGCGGTAAAGGACTTCCGCCCAAACCGCTCCCTGTCGAAAGTGCTGCTGTGTGCAATGTGGGACCAGAGGCCTACCGACCCGTGCACCGGCAAAGCGATGACCTATGAAGAGATTGCGGATGGCATCGGTGAGGAATCCTCCCCAAGCCCGGTAGTAATCAAACTTCGGCGTGAATCGGACGCGGGGTACCGCGCCATTTCGTTGCTCGATGCGTTCCAATTCATCTCCTGCGTAACATCGAGCCAAGAACCCGGAGTACTGAAGTCTCTTCTACTCAATGATGAGTTGGTGTCGCTCTACAACGGAGGTGACTTCGAGCAGTTCAAGCTTGAGCGCGAGGCGCTTATGCGACAGCTGACCGAAGCATTTCTGAGCGCTCGTTGCGGCTACGGTTTGCCTTCGAACCGCTCCATCGCCAGCTTGCAAGTGAACGGGTAGCACCTTGGGATCGGTCACAAGTTTGCCTGTCCGTCTCAGCGACAAACACATCGGCAACCTGCTTGTTTCAGAGGGAAGGACCCAGCTTGTCTTTGCAGAGGACTACTGGAGTGACCCACGCCGCCCGGTGCTCGGGCTGCATTTCGAAGACCATCCAGGGGTCGTGGAGCCGTGGCGCACGGGTTTACCAGTGTGGTTTGAAAATATCGTGCCAGAGGGACGTTTGAGGGATGTGGTGGCACGCACTGTCGACGTCGACCCGTACTCGTCGTTGCGAATATTGCAGTCCATAGGTATCGATCTACCCGGTGCGGTAGTCCTAGGAGCTCCATTCGAAGCGGAAGCTGGTACTAGGGATCTCATGCAGTCCTTGCCTGGTAACCGTGAGTCAAGCAAGTGGAACTTCAGTTTGGCTGGTTACTTTCTCAAATTGTCTGTGGCGAAGTCACAGGGCCGAATTACTACGCCCGCCTTCGGTGAGTATGGCAACTGCATTCTTAAATTCCCCTCTAGCGGCCACCCGAATCTTCCGCTAAACGAGTTCTGGATGATGAGTCTCGCGCGTCACATGGGCTTTGACACACCCGAATTCTTTCTAGTGCCCCGTAAAGACCTGCCAGAGAATGTGAGTGATGATTTCTGGCCGGACACCGAAAACGTTGGATTCGGTATCGTGCGTTTCGATCGAACTGAGGATGGTGAGCGCATCCACATGGAGGACTTCGCTCAGATCCTGAACAAGCTTCCTCACGAAAAGTACCGATCAAACTTTGAAACGGTCGGCAGGATCGCATCCGCGGTGGGCTGCAGTGATGGCACAGCTGAGTTTGTGCGGCGTCTGACGCTCAACATTCTCATCGGCAACGGAGATGCCCACCTGAAAAACTGGTCGGTGATCTATCCCGACGGGCGAAAACCCCAACTGTCTCCGGTGTACGACCTAGTCTGTGACGGCATCTATCCGGGTAGGCACAATCTGGGAATGAAGTTTGGTGGTATCGACATGTTCTCAGCGATTACAAGGAAAACGTTTGAGGGGGCGAGCCAGCGGTTGGGTGATGCCCCGGAGGACGTTTTGGATCAGGTGGACCAGACCTGTGCGGCGTTCGAGGAAGCTTGGGCTGATCTCAACGCGGAAATGCCCAGCGAAGTGCGGGAATTCGTTGGGCGACACTCGTCTGCTGCGTTACTGCGCCTAAGCAAGCCGGCCTAAAACCGGGGCTGCTAGAACGTGCCGCCGCGGTTGGAGGGACGCCCGCCGGAGAACCCGCCGCCTCCGAAGCCGCCACCATAACCACCGCCGTAGCCTCCACCGCCTCCGCCGCCGAGGATCGCACCCCACAGCATCGCGCGCGCCATGGTGTCGGCGGTCTGGCGGTTGCGCGCCGCCTGGTAGCGGTTGAGGTCGTCGTGCGCCGCCTGCTCGGCGCGCCGCGCGGTGTCGGTGGCGGCGCGGGCGTACTCGATCGCCTTGCGGGTGTCGCGCGTGCGCAGCTGGTGGGCCTGCGCGTAGAGGCGCTTCGACTCGGCCAGCAGCGAGCGCGCGTGCGAGCCGATGATGCGCCCGCGGGAGCGGATGAGGTCCTCGGCGCCCTCGATCTGGGCGGTGGCGACCTGCATCTGCTGGTCGAAGAGCTGCAGGGCGCGGGTCTGGTCGCCGGCGACGCCCTTCGCTCGGTCGAGCGCGACGTCGATCTCCGCGTCCAGGCTGGTCAGCTCCTGGTAGAGCGCCAGCGGGTCGGTGGAGTCCCGGTCGCCCATGCTGGCCAGCGCCGCCTGTGCCTTGTGGGAGACGGCGTCGAGCGAAGCGACGTCGATACGAGCACCCTGCGAACGGGCGCCCTTGACCTGCTCGATCTCGCGCAGCTCGCCCTTGATCTCCTCCACGAGGGCGGGCAGGTTCGCCTTCGCCGCGCGGATGTTCTCCTCGGCGTGCTCGATGGCGGCGAGGTTGGTGTCGGAGATCTCCACGGCGCGGGTCGCCGCGGCGAGGGTGTCCAGCAGCGCGCCCTGGCGCCCCGCCGGCTGCTGGGCGAGGGAGCGCGCGTCGCCGAGCGCCTTCTCCGCCTCGTCGAGCGACGCGGCAGCGAGCGCGACGTTGTCGTTGATGGAGGAGAGCATCTCGGCCGGGTACTGGGCGCGCAGCGACTCGAGCGTGCGCGACGCCGGCTCGAGGCGCGCCCGGATGTCCACGGTGCGCGCGAGCACCTTGTCCACCTCCTCGGGGGCGCGCATGAGCACGCCGCGCATCTCGTTGAACTCGGTGGTCTTGTCGCGCAGCGCCTGCTCCGCCTGGCCGGATGAGGAGATGATGTCCACGAGCATGGCGCGCTTTTCGGGCTCGGTTTCCGGGATGGCGTCGTAAAGCTTCTGGTGCGTCGCAAACGCCCGCTGGAGCGTCGCGGTCGCCTCGTTCATCGCGGAGGTAAAGGGGCGCACGCGATCCGCGCCGAACTCGCTCGTGGCCAGCTCGAGCTCCTGTTTGCCCTGCGTGATGGACTCGTCGGCGGAGACGAGCGCGTCGCGCGCGACCTCCTCGAGCGTCGGCGTGGGCAGGTGGCCGAGCGAGTCGGTGTCGGCCGGGTCGAGCGCTTTCGCCGAGGCGATCTCCTGCGCCTGCTGCTTCTTCGAACCCTTGCGCGTCGCCGCGTAGATGCCGCCGCCCGCGAGCGCCGCCACGCCGAGGCCGCCGGCCACCCAGCCCACGCCGGAGCCGTCGGAGCCATTGCTTGACGACGCCCCACCGGACCCCACCGCGTTCACCGCGTTGAGCGCCGCGCCCGACCAGTTCAGCTCGGTGAGCTGCGCGTACGCGGCGGTGTTCATGCGGTCGATCTCGTCCTGCGTCCACTCGTCGCCGCCGCCGACGTTGTAGGCGCGCTCGTCCGGCGAGATCGCGAGCACGGCCGTGTTCGAACCGTTCGCCGCGACGGCCTTGTCCACCCACGCCGACGGCGTGTACTGGCCGAACGAGCGCAGGAACACCACGCGCACGGACTTGCCCTTTGTCTGGCTCACCTTCTGTATCGCCGACTCGATCTCGGAGCGCTCGGAGGCGGTGAGCACGCCGGCGTCGTCGGTGACGGGCTGGGTGAGCAGGCCGGGTTCGACGGAGTCGGTCGTCGCCGTCGCCGGGGCTGCGGGCGCGGCGGGCGCTTGGGCGAGGACGTGGGTGGGCGGAGCTTCCGTCGCAAAGCCGTATGCGGGTGCGGCGGCGCACAACAGCCCGCCGGCGGCGAGGACACGGAGGTAGCGGCTAGTCATGCCGACTAGGGTAGCGCGATGTGTACGCCTACAACGCCGATGATCTTGCACGCCGCGCGGCCGAGGCGCCGAAGGGCGCACAGCTCGCGCCGGATTCGCGCGGGGATTTCTCCCGCGACCGCGCGCGCGTGCTGCACTCCGCCGCGTTGCGACGCCTCGCGGACAAAACCCAGGTCGTCGGCCCCCGCGACGGGGACACCCCGCGCACGCGCCTGACGCACTCGCTCGAGGTCGCTCAGATCTCGCGCGGCATCGGGGAGGGCCTCGGCCTCAACCCGGACCTGTGCGAGATGGCCGGCCTCACCCACGACATCGGCCACCCGCCGTACGGCCACAACGGGGAGGTGGCGCTCAACGAGGTCGCGCCCGCCGGCTTCGAGGGCAACGCGCAGACGCTGCGGATCCTGGCGCGCCTCGAGCCGAAGGTGCTTGTCGGCGGCACCTCCTTCGGCCTCAACCTCACTCGCGCGTCCCTTGATGCAGCGGTGAAGTACCCGCGGACAAGGACGAACGCGGACGGGTCGCTGAACCGCAAGTACTCCGCCTACGACGAGGACGCCGCGATTTTGGCCTGGGCGCGCGAGGGCCACGCGGACGCGCTGCCGCCGCTGGAGGCGCAGGTGATGGATTTCTCGGACGACATCGCCTACTCCGTCCACGACGTCGAGGACGGCATCGTCTCCGACCGCGTTTCGCTGAGCGTGCTGTGGGACCTCGTTGAGCTCGCCGCGCTCGCCGAGAAGGGCGCAGCGGCGTTTGGCGGGGACGCCGACTCGCTCGTCGACGCCGCGGACCGCCTGCGCGCCCTGCCCGCCATCGCGGCGGCCACGGAGTTCGACTACACCCTTAGCGCGTGGGCGGGCCTGAAGGCGCTCACGTCGCAGCTGGTCGGGCGCTACGTTGGCGCGGTGACGAAGGCGACGCGCGAGGACGAAAGAAACCGCGCACTCGCGGAACCCGCGGCTGCTGGGCCGGGCCTTGGACGCCAGCACGGGCGCCTCGTCGTCCCGCCCGACGTCGAGGCCGAGGTCCGCCTGCTCAAGACCGTCGCCGTCATCTACGTCATGGACCAGCCCGCGCATCAGGCGCGCCAGGATCGCCAGCGCGACCGCATCTACCGCGTGCACGAGTACCTCCGCGCCGGCGCGCCGGGCACCCTGGACACGATGTTCCAGGGTTGGTTCGCGGCCGCGGAGACGGACGCGGAGCGCGAGCGCGTCATCGTCGACCAGATCGCCTCCATGACGGAGTCCCGCCTCGAGCGCACCGCGAAGAAGGCGGCCGCGTTCGAGGGGTTCATCTAGATCACGAGCTCGACGCCCTCGTCCGCGAACACCTCGAGCACACTGCGTAGCGACGCCTCCGGCAGCCCACAATCCGCCACCACCACCCGCTTCACCCGGGTCTCGCGCAGCAGGTCCGCGAGCGCGTCGAGGTTCGCCGCCGCGGGGCGCTCGGCGGCGCCGGCTGGCCCGAACGCGGCGCTGGCGATCGCGCGGCCGAAGTCCTCGAGCGTGCGCACCGGGCGGGCGAGAAAGATCGGGTTCATCATCGGACCTCCATCTGGCAGAAGGATTCGTAGTGGTCGGCGGTGTAGAACCACTCGTCGACGTGGCCGTCCGCGCCCCCGCCGGTGATCACGCGCCGGGCCCCGCGGTGGCGCGCGCCGGGCGTGTCCACGGTGTACTCGCGGTAGTAGTTCTTCGGCTGCTCGGGCAGGTGGCGCTCGTAGTTGCCGAAGCGCTTGTCGTCGTTGTCGGGGTAGGGGTACGGGCCGCCGGCCTTGATGAGGTCGACGGTGTCCCAGGCCTCGCGCGGGAGCTTCCCGCACGCGGGCACGCCGGAAGCGGTGCTCGGGGAGGCGGCGGTGCTCGGGGAAGCGGGGGAGTCCGAAGGTGGCGTCGATACGCAACTGCTTAAAAGCAGGCACGCGAGCAGGGCGAGCGGGCGTTTCATAGGGCAACATCGTGCCACGCGCTAGAGTGAGCGCCATGGCAAGGGGCAGGATTCCGGATAGCGACATCGAGGCTATCCGTCAGCGCGCGCCGCTCGACGAGATCGTTGGCGAGTACGTGCAGCTCAAGCCCGCCGGGCACGACTCGCTCAAGGGCCTGAGCCCGTTCAAGGACGAGAAGACGCCGAGCTTCCACGTCCGCCCCGCGCACGGCTACTACCACTGCTTTTCCACCGGCAAGGGCGGCGATGTCTTCTCCTTCCTCATGGAGATGGAGCAGCTGACGTTCCCCGAGGCCGTCGAGGCGGTCGCGGACCACATCGGCTACCACATCAACTACCAGGGCGGATCCACGGGCGCGCGCAACGTGGACCGGGGCACGCGCCAGCGCCTCCTCGCCGCGAACGCCGCCGCGCACGAGTACTTCCGCGAGCAGCTCGAGACCGCCGACGCGAAGCCCGCGCGCGACATGCTGTTCCAACGCGGCTTCTCCCGCGAGCTCATCTACGACTTTGAGTGCGGCTTCGCGCCCCGCGGCTGGGACCCGATGACGAAGCACCTGCTGCGCAAGGGCTTCGAGGTGCAAGAGCTTCTCGACGCAGGCCTGTCCTCCATGGGCAAACGCGGGCCCATCGACAAGTTCCGCGGCCGCCTCATCTGGCCGATCAAGGACACCGCCTCCAACGTCATCGGCTTCGGGGCGCGCAAGCTGTTCGACGACGACCCGCTGGGCAAGTACATCAACACCCAGGACACGCTGCTGTACCACAAGTCGAAGGTGCTCTTCGGCATCGATAAGGCGAAGAAGAACATCGCGGAGAAGCACCAGACCGTGGTGGTCGAGGGGTATACCGACGTCATGGCGATGCACGCCGCGGGCGTGGACACCGCCGTAGCCACGTGCGGCACCGCGTTCGGCGCCGACCACATGAGCCTCATCCGCCGCCTCATGCTCGACGACAGCTTCTTCCGCGGCGAGCTCATCTACACCTTCGACGGCGACGAGGCCGGCCAGAAGGCGGCGGTGCGCGCCTTCCAGACCGACGCGGAGTTCGGCGCGCAGTCCTTCGTCGCGGTCGCCCCCGACGGCATGGACCCCTGCGACCTGCGCCTTTCGCGTGGCGACGCCGCCGTGCGCGACCTCGTCGCCTCCCGCGTGCCCGTCTACGAGTTCGTCATCGAGTCGTTGTTGAAGGACTACCCGTTGGATTCGGCGGAGGGGCGCGTCCAAGCGTTACGACGCACCGTGCCCGTCGTCGCCACCATCGACGACAAAGTCCTGCAGCAGGAGTACGCCCGTCGATTGGCCGGCTGGGTGGGCTGGCCGAACCCGGACGAGGTGCTCGAGCAGGTCCGCGCCGAGGCCCGCAACGCGAAGAAGCCGAAGAAGCAGCTGCGCGCGCCCAAGTCCCAGGATCCCGCTGGCCCCGGCGCCGGTTCCGGTGCTGGCCCCGGTGCTGGCCCCGGTGCTGGCCCCGGTGCTGGCCCCGGCACCCAATCCGAGATCCTCATCCCGCCCCGCCCCGACGATCCCGTCCTGTGGCCGCAGCGCGAGGCGCTCAAGCTCGCCCTGCAGCACCCGGACACGGCGGGCAACTACTTCGACGGCATCAACCCCGACGCGTTCACCCACGACGCCTACCGACAGGTCCGCGAGGCCATCACCGCCGCCGGCGGCTGCGCCCGCGCGGGCGACGCCTCGAACTTCCTCGCCTCGGTGGCGGGGGAGATGCGCGACTACGCCGGCCGCAACTTCGTCTCCGAGCTCGCGGTCGAGCCCATCCACGCCGACGACCTCGACGAATACGCCGACTCCGTCCTCTCCCGCCTCCAAGAAACGCGCGTCGGTGGCCAGATCGCGCAGCTGAAGTCCCAGCTCCAGCGCATGCGCCCCTCCGACGACGAGGAGGCCTACAACGCCCTCTTCTCCGACCTCGTCGCCCTCGAGCAGGCGCGCCGCGACCTCAACGACCGCGCCTTCCGCGGCAACCGGTAGCCCCGCGCCGCGCCCGCCCCGCGCCGGCCCGGCCCGCCCCGCCCCGCGCCCCGCCCCGCGCCCGCCCCGCATTCTCGCGGAAACCGGCTACCTACAACCGGCTACCGGGCCCAAAACCGCCGGGTAGCCGGTTGTAGGTAGCCGGTTTTGCCGCGATGGGGGGGACTCGGCGCCACTGGCCGGGCTCGCACAGGGCGGCCGGGGTGTGTCAGAGGGAATTAGGACAATGTTGACCTCAATCCCTCAACACACCACCCCCCACCCACGCCGAGGTTCCTACGCCTGGTCGGCGGCGAACTTACGCGCGGCCCACTCGACGGCGTCCAACGGCAGCGACGGATCGTACGCGTCGCGCGCGGACTTCAACGCGGAGAGGTACTCCCCGTACTCCGCAGCGGACCAGGCGGATTCCGACGAAAGCCCAGCCACAGCGGCGCGCTTCGAGCAGATGATCACCGGCTTCGACGCATCACCCGGCGACTGCTCGCCGGCGAGGAAGTACGCCACCGCAGACGCCGGCTTCGGCGCGAGGCCGGTGGCGAGCAGGGACGAGTAGGCGTCGATAGGCGAGGCGCCCTCGAGCCCCCGCACCGCCGACAGCAACTGGGCGGCGTTGCCCTTGTTGCGCAGGAATGACTGCAGCTGCATCACCTCGTTGGACTGCCCGGCGACGTAGGCGAAGCAGGCGCCGAGGAAGTCGATGACCTGCTCGCGCGCGTAGCCGGACTCGACCACGTCCGCGGCGAACGCGAAGACCTCGGAGCGCGTGATGGAGGCGGTGGCGTCGTCGCGAAATGGCGGCACGCGACGCAGGTGGTGCGGCCACCCGGTCTTCCAACGGATGGGGGAGAAGGTCACGGAATCGCCCAGGACGTCGGCGGACGTCGGCTTCACTGCCTCGAGGGCTTCTGCAATCTGAGTCATGCGCCCCATTCTAAAGCCCCTACACTTGCCCACCATGACCGCAACCGTCCTGCTTCTCGACCCCCGCTGGCCCACCCTCATCCCCCTCCACCTCGCCGGCCGCATCGGCGGCACCGTCGAGTTCACCTTGGAGGTCCCGGTCGCGGTGCGCTGGGCGCTGGACACGACCGAGGGCGACGGCCACTGGCTCATCACCACCGACGAGGCGCACGCGCGCCGCCTCGAGCAGGGCGGCGCCACCGTCGAGCGCGCCGCCAGCCTCGCCGACCCCGTCTACCAGGCCACGAGCACCATGCACGCCGCCCGCCGCCGCGGCGAGTGGGAGCAGGCCATGACGCACAAAAGCCTCCTCCCGTACCTGCGGGAGGAGGCCGAGGAGGTCGCGGAGGCGATCCAGAGCGGTTCGCTTGACGACGAACTCAAGCAAGAACTCGCCGACCTCCTCCTCCAGGTGCTCTTCCACGCCGAGCTCGCGGCGGAGCGCGGCGCCTTCGACTTCGCCGACGTGGCCGACGCGTTCGTGCAGAAGATGCGCCGCAGGGCGCCGTATTTGTTCGATGGGTCCGAAGGGCTCGTCGATAAGCAGACGCAAGACCGCCTGTGGGCGGAGGGGAAGGCGCGCGAGCGCTAGCGGACGAGGCCGATGACGGTGCGGATGTCCGGCAGGCCGGCCTGCGAGGACAGCTGCGAGCTCATGGCGAAGAACTGGTCGAGCGGCGTGGCCGGGTCGGGCTTGACGATGCCGCACTCCAGCGCGCGGTCCGCAAGCGTGTTCACGGTGGACGCGGACGCGATGCGCAGCGCGGCGTCCTGGCCCACGACGGCGTTGACGTTCTGCACGAGCTGGCCGCGCGTGGTGTCCGGGCCGACCATACGGGTGGCGGTGAGCGAGGTGCGCAGCACGTCGCAGTTCGCGTTGGCGACGCCGCCGTTGAGCAGCTTGATCAGCTCGAGCGACGGGGCCTGGGTCTGGGCCGGGGCCTGGGCCTGGGTCTGGGCGTGGGCCGGGGCGGCGGGGCCGGCGATGGCGGCCGCGGCGACGAGGCCCGCGGCGGCGACGGAAGCGAATCGGCGCATGGGGAGGGATCCTTTCAAGGCGGGGGAGAGGACGGTTGTCCACGGCATACATTACCTGTGACGCAAGTGCCGTGTGCGACTCAAGTGTCTGTTGAAGCGAGCGGCGAGCGCGAGCGCCGCGGCGGCGTTGGCGCCCGGTACACTTTCCGCCCATGACTGCACCCCGGCGAGCATCCCGGCGAGCATCCCGGCGCGTGGCCCGCGGCTGCGGCTGCGCGGGTCTCGTCGCCGCGGCCGCCGCCGTCATCGCGGTGGTGGCGCTCGCCGCGTGGCTGCTCTCCGCGTTCGGCGCCCACGGCACACGAGACGCGCACGAGCCGCTGCGGCCGGTGCCGGTCACCGTCCCGCCGCCGACCGCCGCCGAGCCGCCGCGTATCGACGTCCACGCCCCCGGCCGCACCTCCGACCAGCTCTTCGACTGGTCCCAGGACATCGGCAACGCCACCAACGTGAACGGCCAGGCGATCCGGGCGTACGCGAACGCCGCGCTCATCGCGCAGGAGGCGTGGCCAGAGTGCCACCTGAGCTGGAACACGCTCGCCGGCATCGGCTGGGTGGAGACACGCCACGGCACGTATACGGGCATCTTCGAGAACTCGAAGCTCGACGAGAACGGCTACCCGGTCCCGCGGATCATCGGCCCGGCGCTCGACGGGAAGAACTTCGCGCTCGTGCGCGACACCGACGGCGGCGAGCTGGACAACGACCCGGAGTTCGACCGCGCGGTGGGGCCCATGCAGTTCATCCCCGAGTCCTGGGCCCGCTACGGCCGCGACGCGAACGGCGACGGCAAGGCGGACCCGCAGCAGATCGACGACGCCGCGCTCGGCACCGCGAACCTGCTGTGCAACTCCGGCGGCGCGACCAGGGATCTCGCCACGGAGCAGGGGTGGCGCGACGCCATCTTCGCCTACAACCAGTCGAACGACTACGTGGCCAAGGTGCGCGACGCCGCGGCGAACTACGCGCAGAACCAACCCGCCCACCGCTAGCGCGGGGCTACACTGGTCTGCGGAACAACTGCACTCTACGTATCAAGGAGTCACCATGGCCGACATCATGCACATCTTCGCCCGCGAGATCCTGGATTCCCGCGGCAACCCCACCGTAGAGGTCGAGGCGCTGCTCGCGGACGGCTCCCGTGGTCGCGCGGCGGTGCCATCAGGCGCGTCGACAGGTGAGCACGAGGCGCACGAGCTTCGCGACGGCGACGAGCGCTACGGCGGCAAGGGCGTGCAGAAGGCTGTCGATAACGTGAACGAGGTCATTGTCGACGAGCTCGCGGGGTTGGAGGCGGACGACCAAAGGATCGTCGATACGCTGATGCTCGAGCTCGACGGCACCGAGAACAAGTCGAAGCTCGGCGCGAACGCGATCCTCGGCGTGTCCATGGCGGTGGCGAAGGCCGCCGCCGACGCCGCGGAGCTGCCGCTGTACCGCTACATCGGCGGCCCGAACGCGCACCTGCTGCCGGTGCCGATGATGAACATCCTCAACGGCGGCGCGCACGCGGATTCCGGCGTGGACGTCCAGGAGTTCATGATCGCCCCGATCGGTGCGGAGAGCTTCCGCGAGGCCCTGCGCATGGGCACCGAGGTCTACCACGCGCTGAAGAGCGTGCTCAAGGCGAAGAACCTCTCCACCGGCCTCGGCGACGAGGGCGGCTTCGCTCCGTCCGTGGGCTCGACGCGCGAGGCGCTCGACCTCATCGTCGAGGCGATCGAGAAGGCCGGCTACACCCCGGGCAAGGACGTCGCGCTCGCGCTCGACGTCGCCTCCTCCGAGTTCTTCGAGGACGGCCACTACAACTTCGAGGGCGGCCGCCACACCGCTGACGAGATGGCGAAGGTCTACGCGGAGCTCGTGGAGAACTACCCGATCATCTCCATCGAGGACCCGCTGGACGAGGACGACTGGGCCGGCTACACCAAGCTCACCGCCGAGCTCGGCGAGAAGGTGCAGATCGTGGGCGACGACTTCTTCGTTACCAACCCGAAGCGCCTGGCCAAGGGCATCGAGGAGAAGGCCGCGAACGCGCTGCTGGTGAAGGTGAACCAGATTGGCACGCTCACCGAGACCTTCGACGCCGTCGAGCTCGCGCACCGCAACGGCTACCGCACGATGATGTCGCACCGCTCCGGCGAGACCGAGGACACCACCATCGCGGATCTCGCCGTGGCGCTCGGCTGCGGCCAGATCAAGACCGGCGCACTGGCGCGCTCGGAGCGCGTGGCCAAGTACAACCGCCTGCTGCGCATCGAGGAGGAGCTCGGCCCGGCCGCCGAGTTCGCGGGCCGCTCCGCGTTCCCGCGCTTCAACAAATAAGCATTAGCTTATCGACGAGCCGAAGGTTCAACAGGTATCGTTGCTCCCCGTGAATACGGAAACCCCGGCGCGGTTCCGCCTCGCGGGAGCCAACTGCCACCGTAAGGTAGGAACCATGTTTGACAACCTGACGGTGGACACCATTGCCGAGCGCACCGACCACGCGAGTTTCGACCGTGGCCAGAAGATCGACCCGGGGCGCGTGGAGATCGTGGAGCGCGGCGACGACGTCGTGCGCGCCAAGGTCACCGCGCCCTACGAGTACCACGTCTGCCTCGAACTCGACGGCACCGACCTCGTGGCCACGTGCGACTGCAAGATCGAGCACGAGTGGTGCCGCCACGCGGTGGCCACGGCGCTCAAGCTCATCAACGAGCGCGGCGGCGAGATCTTCGACCCCGCGATGCAGGCCGCGGCCGCCGCGGAGGCCGTCTTCGACGACGAGGTGGACACCTACCTCGCCGCGTTGTCGCGCGAAGAGCTCATCCAGGTCGTGCGAAACCTGCGCGTCGCCCAGCCGCGCATCGACCTTTCCCTCGAGGTCGGCGCGGCCGAGCACCGCGGGGGCCCGCGGGCAGTCGGCGAGCGCATCTCGCAGCGCGTACAGCGTCTCGCCCGCAAGAACCCAGGCTGGTCCGCGCGCCTGACCGCGGAGGCGGCGCAGGAGTGGTTCGATCTCCTCGACGTCTGCTCCGCCTGTATCGACCGCGGCTGGGGCGCGGAGCTCGTCGTCCCGCTCGAGTCCGCCACCGAGGGCATCGGCCAGATGCTCTTGCGTACCGACGACTCCTACGGCGCCCTCGCAGACGCCTACCGCACCGCGATCATCCTCCACCTCGCCGCGTACCGGCAGTCCCCGCCGACGCCGGGCGAGGTCGTGGAGTGGATCAGCTCCCTCGTCTTCGAGGAGTACGGATTCGGCGAGCCTGACCTGGACGACTACGCCGAGTGGCTGGACATCGAAGCCGTCGACGAGATTGAGAACCGCCTGGACAAGCAGGACACCCACGCGCACTACGACGACTCCTTCGAGTACCTCCGCGAGGGCATCGCCCGCCTGCGCGGCGACGACACTGCACTCGAGCAGATGCTCTCCGGAGACGAACTGCTGGAGTTCTACGAGGAGCGCGCCCGCGACGAGGACGCGCGTGACCTGCTCACCCAGGCCGCCGCGGAGCGTGTAAGCAAGAAGCGCCTCGGCCTCGGTGGCACCGGCGTGTCGCTGGAGGCCCTCACGAGCCGCCTCGACCGCTACTTCGGCCCCGGCAGCCTGCTCGCGTTCCGCACGAAGTTCGCGAAGGCCCACCCGGGCCGCGGCTTCCGCGAGCTGCTCGCCGAGGACGGCGTGACCCCCGAGATGGCCATGGGGGTCATCGAATCCGCCCCGAGCTGGCTGCGCGCCAACCTGCAGCTGCTCTACGCCATCCGCTTCGACGACTTCGACCTGGGCTACGCCGTGGCCACCGAGCACCCGCGCCCGGAGGAGCTCGACCCGGAGCTCGTCTTCGAGATGGGCACCGCCATCGGCGTGAACGTCGACCGCGCCCGCGGCACCGAGCTCATGTTCACGCTCGCCGAGCACTTCGCCGCCGCCGGCGACCTGCCCAGCTACAAGCGCCTGGAGTCCGAGCTGCGCGACATCCGCAAGTTCGTCGCCGACGACGCCGCCGCACTCGAGCGCTTCGAGGCCCTCATCGCCGACATGCGCGAGCGCTACGCCGGCCGCGCCGCGATCCGCGAGATCCTCGAGCGGATCTAAGATCTGCAGGCTATGAAGAACCGCCCCGCCACCCCGCGCAAGGTCCCCGTCGCCAGCCGCGACAAGGAAAACGCCGAGCGCGCCGCGCAGAAGGCGGCCCGCGGCCGTTCGCGGGCCCTGCCGAAGCAGGACATGGTGGGCGTGGTCGTCCTCATCGCCGTGGTACTCCTCGTGCTCATGGCCATCGCCGCGCCGCTGCGCAACTACTACGAGGGCCGCGCCGAGATCGCCCGCGCCAACGAGTCCATCACCCAGCTGCAGGCCCAGAAAGACGCCCTCGAGCGCGACATCGCCATGTACGACGACGACGCCTTTATCAAACAGGAGGCCCGCCGCCGGCTCGGCGTGATGGAGGAGGGCGAGACGGCCTGGCGCATCATCGACCCCCGCATGTCCGCCCCCGAAAACATCACCACCGGCAAGGAAGACATCCCCGACACTCGCTCCTGGCCCGAGGTGATGTGGGACTCGCTGCGCCCCGCCGAGGGCACACCGCTTGACGACGCAGCTTCGCCCGCCCCTGTGGCTCCCGAGGCGCCGGCCGCGCCCGCTGAGGAGCCATCGGCAGAGGAGCCTGTGGGAGAATAGCCCACGATCAACGAGTAAGAACCGTTCGTTATAGACTGAGCCTGTTTGGCTACGCTGAGAAGAAAAGGATTTTCGCATATGCAGGCTGTTGTTACAGGTGGAGCGGGATTCATCGGCTCGCACCTCGTCGATCTGCTGGTGTCAGAGGGACACGCGGTCACCGTGATCGATAATCTCAGCAGCGGGCGGCGCGAGAATATTGCAGAGCACCTCGAATCCGGCGCGGCAGAGCTCCTCGAACAAGATATTCGCGATGCCGATTTCGAAGCCGTATTTCGGCGAGTGGAACCGGAGGTCGTCTTTCACCTCGCGGCGCAAATCGATGTTCGCCGCTCTGTGGAAGACCCGCTGCTGGACGCCGAGATGAATATCGCGTCGACCATTCGGCTCGCGGACGCGGCGCGGCGGTCCGGCGTGCGCAAAGTTGTCCACACCTCCTCCGGAGGATCGATCTACGGCGAGCCTGAGCAGCTACCCGCAACCGAGCAGTTGCACGTTGACCCCAAGTCGCCGTACGCCGCTTCCAAAGTTGCAGGTGAGCTTTACCTCAACGTTTTTCGTGCTCTCTACGGCCTGCAAACAAGCTTCATCGCACCGGCGAATGTGTACGGCCCACGGCAGAATCCATTCGGGGAAGCTGGCGTTGTCGCAATCTTTTCTCGCGGCTTGTTAGATGGGAAGCCGACTCGGGTGTTTGGGGGCGGGACAAACACGCGGGATTACGTCTACGTCGGTGATGTTGCGCGCGCGTTTTATCTGGCCTCGGGTGAGAAGGGGGATGGAGAGCGTTTCAACATTGGAACAGGCGTGGAGACGACCGATCGCGCGCTGCACACCGCAGTTGCCGCAGCTGTAGGTGCCGAGGACAACCCCGCTGACGAGCCCGCTCGTCTCGGGGACGTGGCCCGTTCTGCGCTCAGCTACGATAAGGCGAAAGACGTTCTCGGCTGGGAACCCGAGGTAGATCTCGCCGAGGGTGTAGCCCGAACTGTTGAGTACTTCCGTAATCAATCTGCCTCTAGCTAGGAGCCGCGAGCGAATCTAATCGGAGGCGTGGGACAATAACCCTCATGCAACCCACGCAAGAGCAACTGGACATAGTAGCCGAGCAGCTCGGTCGCGTCCCCCGCGGCGCGCTCGAGGTGTCCTACACCACGCCCGACGGCCAGCCCGCCGTGATCAAGACCGCCCCCAAACTGGACGACGGTACGCCCTTCCCGACGCTGTACTACCTCACCGACCCCCGCCTGACCGCCGAGGCGTCCCGCCTTGAGGCCGCGCAAGTGATGAAGTGGATGGAGGCCCGTCTCGCGGACTCCGAGGAGCTTCAGCGCGACTACCAGTCCGCCCACAAGCACTACCTCACCGAACGCAATGAGATCGAGGACCTGGGCACCGAGTTTTCCGGAGGCGGCATGCCGGAGCGTGTGAAGTGCCTCCACGTGCTCATCGCTTACGCCCTTGCCGAGGGCCCGGAGCGCGTCCGCTTCGGCACCGAGGGAGTGGCTCTTGCCGCCGAACACGGCAACCTGCGCGGTACCGCCATCCCAGCGGACTGGCCGACACTGAATGACCTCGCTATCACCCTCGAGGAAGCGGGGGAGGGGCTGGCATGACCCGCGTAGCAGCCGTTGACTGCGGCACCAACTCCATCCGCCTGCTCATCCACGACACCGAAGCCGGCGAGGTCTCGCGCAGAAATACCATCGTTCGTCTCGGCCAAGACGTCGACGAGACCGGGAAGTTCAACCCGGATGCTATCGAGCGCACCCGCGTCGCCCTTGCGGACTACGTCGAGGAAATGGAGCGCGAATCCGTTACCCGCGTGCGCATGGTGGCCACCTCCGCCACCCGCGACGCCGCCAACCGTGAGGACTTCTTCGCCATGACCCGCGAAATCCTCGGCCGCATCCAGCCCGGAGCAGTCGCTGAAGTCGTTACTGGGGAGGAAGAGGCAGCCCTGTCGTTCCGCGGCGCTACAGCAGACCTAGACGCGTCGCGAGGGCCGTTCTGCGTGATAGATCTCGGCGGCGGCTCCACCGAATTTGTGATGGAAACAGATTCCGGTCTACACGCCAAGTCCACTCAAATGGGATGTGTGCGCATCACGGAACGGTTCATGCGCACCGATCCGCCAACGCAGCAGGAAACCGACGCTGCGCGCGCCTACATCGACGAGCGGATCGCCGAGGCCGCCGCAGAGGTGCCGTTCGATACCGCGCGCACCTTTGTTGGCTGCGCTGGGACATTTACGACGCTCTCTGCCTTAGCACAGGGATTGCCCACCTATGACCCGGAGGCGATCCACATGTCAGGGGTTCCCTTCGGGCGAATGCGCGAGGTGACCGCGAGCCTGCGCAGCAAGACCGCCGTGCAGCGCCTAGAGAACCCTGTGATGCACCCAGGCCGCGCGGACGTCATCGGCTCAGGCTCCACAGTGGTGGAGCAGATGATGGATGCCTTTGAGAAAGCAGCGAACGCGTCAAGCTTTGTGATCAGTGAGAAGGACATCCTCGACGGGATCGTCGCCGACCTGTCGCGCGATTAGAACCGGTTAATCCTCGTCAGGTTCGTATAACTGATCTTCGAGCTCCTCGGGCTTTTGCTTTCCTCGGAGCTTCCGGCCCTTGTTCAGATCCTTTACTTCCCGCATCCGCGGTTCGGGATCGATCTTGTTGGCAATCGCCTTGCGTGCGGAGTCGGTAATCTGCTTCGTCACGGGCGAATTCACGACGGCCTGGGTGGCATTGACAATCTGGTGATAACGCTTGCGACCAGCTTTCGTACCGAGGACGTAGCCAGCCGCGGCTCCGATGGCGTATTGGTACATGCAAGTTATCTTACCTGTGAGTTGAGAATAGAAAATATCCTTAAAGGCGCTGCATAAGCCAGCCGTGTAATACGTTGTAAATAGCTAGCTTTTTTCACAATGAAGTTTGCGAGGAACCCGTGGCTGCATCAAAGCCCAAAATCATGACAGTCTATGGCACTCGGCCAGAGGCGATCAAGGTTGCACCAGTTGTCAGCGCTTTGCAGGACGACGACCGCTTTGAGACCGTCGTTGTCTCGACTGGCCAGCATCGCGAGATGTTGGAGCAGGTAAATAAGCGTTTCGGAATTGTACCAGACTACGACATGGCATTGATGAAGCCGGGCCAGTCTCTTAACGAATTGGTTTCCCGTGCCCTTGTTGGACTTGATGAGATCGTCGTTCGAGAGCAACCAGATGCGATAATTTCTCAAGGCGATACTTCCACTGCCATGGCGGCGGCCTTGGCAGGGTTCCACCGTGGCGTGAAAATCGTACATCTCGAAGCCGGACTCCGTACGGGAAATATTTTTTCGCCGTATCCGGAGGAAGCAAATCGGAAAATCATCGGCCAGGTAGCCAGTCTGCATCTCGCGACGACCGCGGAATCAAAGGGAAACCTGCGACGCGAAAACTTCCGGACGAAGGACATCGTAGTTGCAGGTAATACGGTCATCGATGCGCTGCTGGCCGCTTCCGAGTGGGACGTCAATTTCGAGGATCCCCACCTTGAAGCCCTCCGTGGTGGAGACAAGCGCGTCATACTAGTTACCACTCACCGTAGAGAAAACTTTGATGCTATGACTGAGATTGGTGGCGCCGTACAGGATTTGGCCAAGAAATACCCGGATCACACCTTTGCGCTTCCGCTCCATCTCAACCCCAAGGTGCGCGAAGCAGTGCTGCCAGAGGTGAAAGATCTGCGCAACGTCATCATCACCGACCCTTTGCCGTACGACCAGTTCACCGCACTGCTGTCCATGGCCCACATCGTGCTGACAGATTCTGGCGGAGTGCAGGAAGAAGCGCCGTCCTTGGGAAAGCCGGTATTGGTGATGCGCGAGAACACGGAGCGCCCCGAGGCCGTCGTTGCAGGCACGGTCAAGCTGGTAGGAACGGATCGTGAGCGAATCGTGGCTGAGGCGTCAAACCTCCTCGATCACGAAGCCGCCTACGCAGCCATGGCCAACGCGGTTAACCCGTACGGTGATGGCAAGGCCGCGGCTCGCGCCGTGGCCGCGATCGCTGCACTCACGGGTGTCGGTGAACGTGTTGCCGAGTTCGAGCCTAGGGACACGGAGCAGCAGTAGTCCTGGCACTTGAGCGTTTCGTCTGTTCTTCCAGTCGCGGGTTATAGTATTGGATGGCTAACTGCCAGTAGGGGCTATAGCTCAGTCGGTTAGAGCCGCGGACTCATAATCCGCTGGTCGCGGGTTCGAGCCCCGCTGGCCCCACCCGTACAAGACGAGTCGTTTGAGGAGGAACACTCTGCGAATCCTTCTCATTACCCAGTACTGGGCCCCCGAAAACGGTGTTCCCCAGCGGCGTTGGGCATGGCTGACTAGGGTACTGGAAAACGCGGGGCACGAGGTCATCGTCGTTGCCCCGCCGCCGCACTACCTCCGCAACGTGGGCGTGAAGGAGTGGTGTGCGCAAAAGGGCTACCGTTCACGCATTGAGCTGCGAGATGGGCAGCCAGGACGGGTTATTGTGCGGTCTGGGTATGTGCCCGGGGGTTCGTCGATAACCAAAAAGGTGCTTAATCAGCTCGCCGTGGCCGCGGGCGGTCTGTATGTTATTTTTCGACGGAGGGGCGCACTCGCGGACTTTGAGCCCGAAATCGTGATAGGTACGGTGCCGGCTTTGCCAACTGCTCTGGTTACCGCCGTGTCTGCGTGGAGATTCAAGGCTCCGTACATCATCGACTTGCGGGACGCGTGGCCCGAGCTACTCACCGTTTCAGACCGGTGGAATGCCTCCACGGGACGGCCGTCTCTGCGGCAGCGGCTGCTAACCAAAGGGCCTCTGCAGGTGGCCATCAAGGCAACCGATGTCTGGCTAGATCGAATTCTGCAGCACTCAGCAGCCGTTATTTCCACATCGAGCTACCTCGCGGATGACTTGCAACGGCGTACCTCTCAGGGCCGCCGGACCTATACGGTCAGAAACGTGTTTCCGCCCGAAACACTGATATCAAAGCATGTCGATGTTTCCGGCTCCTCGGACCAACTCAATGTGCTCTACGCGGGCACACTGGGTCGCGCCCAGAACCTGTTCAACGCGCTGCTGGCTGCGCAGGAGGCAGAACGCCTCGGCGTGCGAGTGCATCTCCGGTTTGTGGGTGCCGGTGCGGCGAAGCAGGAGTTGATGCAGTCCGCGGATCGGCTCGGAATAGACGCGGTGTTTGAGCAGCGTCGCGGCGCCGATCTCCTCGAGGAGTGCTATGAGTGGGCCGATACTGCATTGGTTCACCTGACGGACTGGGCCCCATTGGCCAATGCGGTGCCGTCGAAGACGTACGAGCTCATGGATCAGGGGCTGCACATCTCGGGCGTTGTGGCGGGAGAGACCGCGGATATCATTTCAACCCTCCAGGCTGGCGATGTGGTTGAGCCGGAGAATCCGCAGGCGCTCGCGCAATTGTGGGTCGACCTTGCGCGCGATCGCTCGCGGCTGCAGGTGCCCAGAAAAGGGGCTGAGTGGGTGCACCAGCAACGGGAGAGCGCCGCGCCTGCAACGTTGCTGGAATGCGTGGAGTGGGTCTACTGGGTCCACTCGCGCCGAAACTGACTGAGCCGGATATGAATAAGCGAGCAGGATACACGTTTAGTCGCGCGCAGTTTGCCCCACTTGCGGCCAGCAGCTTTGCTGCCCAGATCGCACGAGATCCGGCGGCATTTGCATCGAAGGTGAGCACCCGGCTTACCGGCCGGCCCCTTCGCCTGTGGGGATCGGCTGGGGAACAGCTTCCAGGAGATTTTGCGGTTCCGATCTACAAATCTGACTACGGGGGCTTTAAAGGCACTGTCCTGCACGTCCTGACGAACTCGCTGCCCCACTCGACCGGCGGATACGCGATTCGCAGCCACGAAATACTCAAGGCGCAGGCAGAGATTGGGTTATCCCCGTCAGCGATCACCAGGCTGGGCTATCCGGTCAGTGTGGGCAAGATGCCAGCCGGAGCCTTTGAGCTTGTCGACGCCATCCAGTACGCCCGCGTACTCCCATCTTTCTACCCCCTTCGATTTGCGAAGCAAGTACGATTGCACGCCGATTGCATAGCCCGCGAAGCCGAGGAGCGTGGCGCTAGCGTCTTGCACACAACGACGCCGTGGCCAAACGCCGCAGCAACCTCCCTCGCTGCCGCCAAGTTGGGTATCCCATGGGTGTACGAAGTTCGGGGTGAGCCGGAGGCCACGTGGGCGGCGTACCAGCCAGCGGAATCTCAGCCGGAGCAGTCCGCATACTTTCACGCCGCGCGGGCGAAGGAGGAGGAAGCGATGCGGGCAGCCGCTGCGGTTGTCGTGCTGAGCCAAACCTCCAAGGAGGCGATCCAAGCGCGCGGCGTTCACGGTCGCATCGTTGTAGTGCCGAACGCGATCGATGCCGGCTCGCCCGCGAAACGGATAGACCAGGAGGAAGCCCGCCACGTACTCAAGCTGCCCCAGCGACGGTATGTCGGAGCCGTGAGCTCGGTGGTGGAGTACGAGGGCTTCGATACCCTCATCCGTTCGCTTCATCGCCTACCCCGAGACGTGGCGGTACTACTGGTCGGTGACGGCACTTACTTGCCAGCGCTGAAAAGGCTCGCCGCCACGGAACGACTAGCGGATCGAGTGGTGTTCGCAGGCCGCCAACCTACGACCCAAATCGCCCCCTGGTACTGCGCGCTCGACGTGTTTGTCTCACCCCGCGTAGACACGCCCGTCACTCGTACGGTCACACCGATGAAAACGCTCCAAGCACACGCGTTTGGCATCCCCGTAGTGGCTTCAGACCTGCCCGCGCTGCGGGAAGTGACCAGGCAAAAAGCGTTCTACTTCACGCCTGGCGATCCAGCTGCACTTGCACAGGCGATACGGATGGCCCTTGCCGCCCCCCGGAAAGCTGTTCCTAGCCTCCCAACGTGGGCGGACGCCGCCGGCACGTACTCCGAGCTCTACGCGAGTTTGTAGCTCGACGCAGATGTGAAACCGAGCGATCTAAGCGCAAGTTCGTCATTTTCCACCACCGCCCGAAGCGCAGCGTGGAAGACACTTTTCGGTGGAGCGATGTGGCCGTCGCCCCAGCCGCCAAACAGTAGCTGAATGTTGGGGCTATCACCGAAGGCCTTGACAAAGGGATCGAGGTGCCCGCGTATGTGGAAGACATCGGTGGAGTTTTGCATGTACAGAATCCGCGGCACCCGATCAGCCTCACCGAGTTTGTCGATCGCCGAATACCCTCCCGCTGCGAGGAACGCATCCCGGTCCCCACCCCAGGCAAGGTTGATGAACGTTTGCACGTGATCCTCGTGGTACAGCAACGCGTTGGTCTGGGCATTGGCTATCAAGGCTGTGGCACTGGGTATTGCCGCAGCCTGTACGAGCGAGGCGAATCCGCCGCCTGAGGAGCCGAACAGCACAATCCGCTTCGCGCCAACCGAAGCAGCAGTTTTGCGAATGATCCTTGTCGTGACCTGCTGCAGATCCGGCTGGAACCGGTTTCCGGCATGCCACGCCAACGGCAATTCGGGGGAGAGATACAAGGAAGGGTCCGTGAATGAGAGTCTTGCCAGGTTCAAACCGCTGGACACGTTCGCGCCGGAGAAGATCGGCAGCGCCGCATTGAGCTCGAGCGCCCCGTGGAACACGACCAACAATACGTCCGCGCGATTCCGCGTGAGCTCGAAATCAATGGGGAGGCCGCCGTGCCAGAGTGAGTGCACCCCTTTGCGCACACGCTTTGCGGCCTCAAACGCATCAATGTCGTGCCACACCGTTTGTATGGTGGGGAAGAAACCGACTGCTCTCTCCCGTGCAACGTGCGAATCGTCTGGGGAATTGAACAACGCTGGCGTCTGGTACACAGCGACTGCTCTGGAGACGTCGCGATGCACCCGCATCAGCTTGCGCCGGTACTCCCGTTTCTGCTCGTAAGAGAGTTCCATTGTCACACCTCCACGTGCTTGACGTTCATCCCGAACGTTTCGACTTCGGCGTTTGCCAGGATCTCTGCATCACTAATCGCCCAGGTGTGTTCGGTGTTACCGCGGATGCAGAGGTAGTTGAAGCTATCTGCTGAATACACCTTTCGCCCCTTGCGCTCCAGCCGTAGGAGAAAGTCGCTGTCCTCGCCCTTTGTTCGATCCGCGAACGGCGTGTCTGCAAACACCTCGCGCCAACCTACCAGCGTCGCCCCCGCGACGAAGTTGCGCCAGATGTGTTCCTGGTGCTTCCACCGCCTGGCTATCAGATTCGGGCCAGGCAGGTAGAAGTAGATCGATCCTTTCCCCACCACATCCGCATTCATGTTTACCAGCGTGTTGACCTGGTCGCGGAGGTAGTTGGGCAAGTAAAAATCATCATCATCAAATTTCGCTACAATCTCCCCGTTCGCAGCCTCCACGAGCGCGTTCAAGCATTCGCCAAGGCTTGTTTGGCTTGTCCGGTGCAGTACTTGCACCCCCTCAATCTCAGCCGCCTCGGCCCGGCGTGCGAACGAAGAATCAATTTCGACCCCATGTCCGAGGACAAGAAGTTCCACGCGCTGGTAGGTTTGGGCAGCCACTTGATCAAGCAAGTGCGAGAGTTCAAAGTCTCGGTTCGTTGAGCAGATCACACTCACCAGGGGCAATTCGCCTTCGCCCTCGCCCAGACCCAGCTCCCGGACGATTACCCTCGCCCGCTGCCGATACGTGTGTTCTTCCCACACGCGACGTAATGCGAGTTGTGTGGTGCGCCGACGCAGAAGCTCTGAAGTGAGCAACGACCGCAGAACTAGCTCAGCGTCATCGCTGGAACGCACCGACGGCACCTCTTCCGCGGTGAAGAAGTTCCGAAGCGCTGCCGACTCGGTGCTCACCACCGGTGTCCCCGACGCAGCAATCTCGAAGATCCGCCGTGCGCACATGCTCGGGCTCTCAACGACGGAGTTAACGTTCAAGAAGACCTTGAACGCCCTATACGCGGAAAGCATCTCGGGGTAGGGGAGCGAACCAACCACGTGCTTGCTCCACTTGGAAGGAAACTGGTACTTCGCATCCCCACCTGCATGACGGGAGAAGATGGTGAACTTGGCCTCGGACTGCTGGCTGATCCGGTGGGCTGCCCCCAACAGCAGATCCATCTGTTCTCGGCGCTGCTTGAACTTGTGCCGGAAGTACGTGCCTGCGAAAGCGATGTCGCCAGCAGTCTCGGGGACATCGTTGCGCGCCGGGTTCTGCAGTGCGGGCTGCGCGGCGAACGGAAGGACGAACACGTGCGCATTCGGAAAGAGCTGCTTGTAATCCGAAACCTTTCCTGAGTCTGTCGTAGCAATGAAGTCGAACAACGCGGCGGTTTCTCGGAAATCCTCGAAGTGTGCTGGATCCTCCTTGTTCCAGAAGACAGTGGGGACTCCGCGCTCCCGACACGTGGCGATTACATCTTGCAGCTCCTGCGAGGGCGCATGTTCCCCGACAAGCTGGTACTTCCAGGCGCCGCCACTGCCGGCCCAGGCGGACTCTACAAGCAGGAAATCCATCGCCGGAAGGTCCGCACCTGGTGTCACCTGGACTAAGTTAAGCTCTGGTGTCCACGCCGCTAAAGAGAACTCGTCCAGAATGCATCCGGCCGTCAGGTCGAAGTGAGGTGGCCGCTGGGGTAGTGCAAAAACGCTTCCCGGCACCACTGGTGGGAACCCCCCAGCCGAAACCCGCCGAACACGAGCCGCTTTCACCTGTTTCTGCGCTTTGCGCAGTTGATACACCACAGGTTTCGGAGCGTGGCGCAGGATGAAACGCTTCGCTCGTGTCACGGTGGCCCGCGCAACGCTGGAAAATGGGTGCGAGCGTCTCGCCATTTCGGTTCACTCCTAACAATTCAGTAATATTCCAATCATAGGTTGAGAGGAGCACAGGAATGCGTCGCAATTGCTCGCAGGCCGAGGACACTCACAAGGAAGCTGATCTACTGGGCGTCCAAGAACCCATTACAGTTGAAGTGAACATGCGCGGAATGCGCAAACTTAATGTACGCCCCCCGCTGCAGTTGTATCTACAACAGCTGTGGGGGAGAAGGCACTTCATTGTTACCGACGCTCGCTTTCGTGCTTTCCGCACGGCCAAGAGTTATAACCTGTGGCGCTTTTGGCTCATCGCGCAACCGCTGCTAGACGCCACCATGTACGGCATCATCTTCGGCTTCCTGCTGAAGACATCGCGCGGCGTGGAGAACTTCATTGGCTTCCTCATAATTGGCGTGACATTCTTCGGGTTCCTTACGTCTTTAGTCAATGGGGGCCAGTCCCTTGTGCAAACTTCGAAGAACCTCATCCAAGCGTTCTCGTTCCCCAAAGCCACGCTTGTTTTTTCCCAGTCCCTGAGGTATCTTATTGACAACCTGCCGGCACTGCTCATTGCAATTGTGTTTGCACTCGTGGCCCAGTGGCACAAGCCTATCTCGTGGACGGTCATCCTTGTTATCCCGCTCACATTTCTCGTGTGGGCGTTCGGTACCGGGCTCATGTTCATCGTCGCCCGCATCACCGCATTCCTGCCGGATTTCAAGGTGATCATCAGCGTAGGCATCCGTGCGTGGTTTTTCAGCTCGGGCATCTTCTTTCCGCTTGAGCGATACGCCCACTCGCCAATTCTGTACAAGATCTTCTCGTTGAACCCGGGGTATATCTTTCTCACCGCGATCCGCGACAGCGTGCTCTACGCCACCGTTCCATCCGCGCAAACCTGGCTCACCCTCATCGCCTGGAGCCTGGGCACGTTCATCGTCGGTCTCGTCTTCTTCTGGATGGCCGAGGAAAGGTACATCAATGTCCACGCATAACCCCGAAACTCAATCTGTCATCCAACACCCGGCAGTCGTCGCGCAGAACATCGGCAAGGATTACGTACTCACCGGCGCTGACGCAAGCGGCGGGCGCTCTTTCTGGAAGCAAAAGCGTGCCCGCACTGTCGACGCGCTTCGGGGGGTGACTTTCGTTGTACAGAAAGGCGAATCCATCGGTATCATCGGCCGTAACGGTTCTGGCAAGTCCACCTTGCTTCGTGTTATCGCAGGCAGCGAAGCGCCCACGTCCGGCACTATCCACGTGTCCTGCCAGCCCACTCTGCTCGGTGTCGCACCTGCCCTGCAGAGCTGGCTCACGGGCGAACAGAATGCGTACCTGGGACTCCTCGCCCTGGGCATGTCGCCAGACGAAGCCCGCGACACCGTCCCGAAGATCATCGAGTGGGCCGAGCTGGGAGAGGCAGCCACGCGCCCCATGGCCACTTACTCGTCCGGCATGGGTTCCAAGCTGAGCTTCGCAATCTCCACTTCGGTAAGGCCAGAGGTTTTGCTTGTCGACGAAGCCCTGTCCACCGGCGACTCCGCTTTCGGTGCGAAAGCCCACAAGAGGATGGAATCTCTCCTTCAAGATGCCGGAAACGTTTTCCTCGTTTCTCACATCCTCGATACGGTAAAAGAGAACTGCGACCGCACCATTTGGATCCATCGTGGTGACATGATCGCGGACGGCCACACGGATGAAGTCGTGCAGCGCTACCAGGAGTTTTCAAACCTGTTCCGCGATGGCGCAGAGGCGAAGGCGATCGAACTCCTCCGCCAAGTCCGCGCGACGCTTCCCGACATTACGATTCAGCCAGTCAAGGGCTAGCATCGCCGCTTGCTAGCGGAGGTAAAGTACTCCTCATGCATGTGCCCCGCACCTTTAAGCTCAACTTCGCCCTTACTTCACTTGGATTTGCCACATTGTCCGCGTCTCGACTTGCGGCGCCTGTACTGAAGAAGCACCAGCGAAGCACGATGGAAGGCGTGGGTCTCGCACTCATTGGCGTGGGTGAAGCTGCGAAACTCGTACGCAACGAGAAGGAATCACAGCGGGCAGCGGAGCGGGCAAAGACGACCGACCGCGCCCTTAACAGGATCCTGGCCAGGATCGAATCCCAACCGCGCGTAACCAAAGCTTCGAGGCGTCGCGCCGCGAAGCCCCGTAAGCTCGAGGAACACCGCGTTGCCGCCATCCTCGATGAGTTCTCCTATCACAGCTTCGCACTAGAATGCCAGCTCATCCCCATCACTCCGGAGAATTGGCGTGATCGTTTCGAGCAGGAACAACCGGATCTGTTCTTCTGCGAGTCGGCATGGTCGGGCAGCGACCCTATCGCACGCCCTTGGCGCGGCAAGATCTACGCCTCGGAGAACTTCTCGCACGAAAACCGTTCGGCTTTGCTCGATATTCTCCAGTACTGCAAGCGCGAGGGTATCCCTACCGTCTTCTGGAACAAAGAGGATCCCTCACATTTCGACGACCGTGCCCACAACTTCGTCGCCACCGCTACCCATTTCGACCATATCTTCACCACGGACGCCGCCTGTGTGCCTCGCTACCAGCAAGAATACGGCCACCCCAGTGTCCACGTCCTACAATTCGCGGCTCAGCCTAAATTGTTTAACCCCATCGAGATCACGCGCCGCAGCGATGATGCTGTCTTCGCCGGCGGCTGGTATGACAACCACGTCGAGCGCTCGAAGGATATGGTTACGATTTTTGATGCAGTCATTGCCTCCGGTCACAACCTCAAGATCTACGACCGTTACGCAAACTTTGCCGACGACACCACTCACATTTTCCCGCGGCGCTACCAGCCGTACATCAACCCGCCTGTCCCCGGCGACCAGGTAGCAAAGGTGTATAAGGAATCTACCCTTGGTATCACGCTGAACACTGAGACCGAATCGGAGACCATGTTTGCTCGCCGCATCTTTGAGCTCATGGCCTGCAACACCTTTGTCATCTCGAACTACTCGCGCGGTGTCGACCAGCTCTTCGGAGACACCGTCCTTTTCCTCGACCAACACCCAGAGGATCTCAGGGTATTGAGCACATTGCGAATCGACGACGCACGGCACCGTAACCTTAAAACAGTCCTGCGCGACCACACCTACCGTCACCGCTTTGAACAGATTGCCCGCGTAGCGGGTCTCGAGTTCGCGCCTACCGAACCGGCAGTGGCCGCTACTGCGGTGGTCACCGACCCCGCACAATCTGAAGCCGCCTTCACCTATCTCCGCCAGCTCAGCGGCCCCAACGTCGTTGCGAAGATCCTCCTCGTCGGCCCCACCGTCGAACCCTTCGACTACGGTCTGCTCCTGCGCGACTACAACCAAGACGGCGTGCAGGTGATCCGCTTCGCGGAGGATGCTCCGCGTAGGGGAGAGGTCCTCAGCGCTACTGAAGTAGACCACTTCCTCGTTTTCCCTGCCGCAACTCTGCCGGACCCTCTTAATCTGGAGGACACCCTCGAGGATCTATTGCTTCACGCCCAATATGCCCCGGGAGCCATAACTATGGCCCACAGCCAACAACCATTTACTTTCGTCACCCAGAGTCTGAAAGACACCGTATTGATTCCCGCAGTTGCGGCCGAACCAACCCTCGGCGCAGTCATCGCCAACCTACCCTTCGAGCAGCTTCTCATCGCCTAAGCTATGAACCCAATTGTCTCGGTCATCGTACCCAGCTACAACCCGGGCGCGAAGTTCACACAATGTCTTGCTTCGCTCGATCGGCTCCGCGAAGTCCTTGAATTTCAAGCCGTGCTCGTGGACGATTGCTCCACCGATTCCACCTATGCCCGTATTGTCCGTTTTGGGGGTACTCGCGACTGGGTCACCCCCCACCAGCTGGAACGGAACTCGGGTTCCCCCTCGAAGCCGCGTAACATCGGTCTAACACTCGCCACCGGCGATTACGTCATCTACCTGGACGCGGACGACCAAATCCTGCCAGAGGGCGTCATCGCCGCCCTCGATGTCGCCCGACGCACCAACGCCGACTTCGTCCGCGCTCCCTTGATTCGCGTCGACGGCGGCGGCGAACAGCTCATGAACACCATCGACAACTGGTCGGCCTTTCGCTCCCGTTCCGAGAAAGCTAAGGCGATCGTTCGCTTCCACAGCACAATCCCGACGGCCCTGTTTTCCCGCCAGTTCCTCCTGGATCATGCCCTCACTTGGTCCACGGATCTGCACATCGCGGAGGACGCCGTCTTCCTCTATCAGGCCTTGGCTGCTGGAACAGTGGAATACGCCGATGTGCCTCTGTACATTTACGATTCCACTTCGGTTGCAGGCCAAACTTCCGCGACACAGCGCTATGAGAATGCCGAAATGCGGAATCACATAATTGCCTGGTCCGAGTGTCAACGAATCTTGGCCACCTTAGGCATCGACTATTTCGCCACCCGTGGGCAAGTTGCCCTCCAGGCTGTCATCAGGAATATGATCCGTTACAATCGCAATGGTTTCGACCGCGACACGTTTCGCGAGTTTGGAAATCTTCTCCGCAGTCACCCATCGGTCGCCCAGTACACATACAATGACCGATTTGCTGAGATCCGTGATCTGATTCTGGCCGATCGATACGAGGATTTTCTAGAGGCAATCAAAGCCCGCATGGTTATTGCTGGCCCAGACTTGAAATTCATCATCCCGGCTCTCCCCACGCTAGAGCAACATTATCAAGTGTGTATTGATGAATGGTTGAGCCACGATGAGCATGACCAATTACGGAGCGAGAAGCTGCTCTCCTGGGCAGAAATAATCTTCTGTGAATGGATGCTGGGCAACGCAGTTTGGTATTCGGAACGTAAAAAACCAGAACAGCGTCTGGTGGTTCGCTTGCACCGTTTTGAACTAACAAAAGAGTACGGTTTGGATGTGGAGACAGAAAACGTTGATCGTTTCGTGGTGATTGCTCCGGCGCTCGTGGATGAGCTGCAAATCACATTCGGTATCCCGCGCACGAGGATTGCTTACGTGCCCAACTTCATACCAATCAACGATTACGACAGGGGAACGGATCCGAGCCGAGTCTTCAATCTAGCGATGGTCGGTTTCGTGCCCAAGCTCAAGGGCCTGCATCGGGCTCTCGAGCTACTCGCAGAGTTGCGCAAGTACGACAAACGCTACACTCTAAGTCTCTATGGAAAGCACCCGAGCGAATACCCGTGGGTCATGTCAAATCCCGAAGAGGTAGCTTACTTTGAGTACTGTAATCAAATCGTGCGTGAAAATAATCTAATGGACGCAGTGCATTTCGGCGGATGGATTGATACCAAAAAGGTACTTTCAAACGTGGGTTTCGTACTGTCCTTGAGCGACGTGGAAGGATCACATGTCGCGGCTACGGAGGGATTCGCATCAGGAGCGATTTCCCTAATTTTGCACTGGCCGGGAGCCCTATTCCTGTATCCGAAAAACTTCATCTTCAGAACGCTTGATGAAATATGTGGCTACATCTTGGACAAAAGTGACCAGCAAGTTTATGAAAGAGAACAGAAAATTGGAGCCGAAGCAATGAAGCGATTGTATAAATAGTGCCTTTTGGCGCTACTACAATGTTGCTTCGGAGGTCTAACGAATCGCCCAAGTTGCAAGATTCAACGATTAATCGAACTGGAGAATTGGTCTTACCGGAATCGACCGAGCTGAGTAAAACCGTATAACTTGCGATTAGGTCGATGGGATTGAAAAATTTTGCTCAACTCTATAGTGGTGATTAAGTGCGGGCGTCTACCAGGATATGACGAGTTTTCGATAAAGATTCCATGGCAGTCGCGCAGGGTCCCCACTAAAAGGGGGACGTCAAACTGACCGTGCGGCCGGTTGTGCGACTTGTGTTGAGCTGTCTAATTGTAGATAGAATGCTGGTCGGAACCAGGGGATTGCTTCGATACTATGCTCGAAGCAAATCGTAGGGTGTTCACCTACTTATCAAATAATGCTGCTATCGTCTTTTGGGTCAATAGCAGATAGGATTCTACTTCTGTTAAAGAGTAGATAACGGTCTGAAAATTATCCTACGGGGAGAGAATGAAATGGTACCATACCGGTAGTCTCCATAACTTTCCGGGGCGATGTCCGCCTAACATTTCTGCAGATCTTAAGCTTCGACCGTCTGTTCGAACTTAACCGTCTCGGCACTCTCTATGTCGTCATAAACGACCCAAGTCCTGAACAGGCGCTGGAGACCCGTCGGATACTAAGTGGATTGCTTTCGGCCAATGGAATCATTTCTGACTGTATGCGCGATAGGCTGAGAATAATTGATTGGAATGATGTTTTTCCGAGCGTTCCCAAGGTAGGCCAGCGTGACCAGCAGGCTATCAAACTCGGAATCTCACGGTTGATTACCGAGGAGTTCTTTTTAGTACTTGATGGGAAAAATCATTTTGTCCGACCGTCGAACATATTTGACTTTTTTGAGAGTGGCAATCCCAAACTCCCGTTGACGAAGAAAGTCGAAGAGTTCTGGAAGCGTTGTTTGTATCCCTCGGTTGATGTCATGGAAGCCGACGATCGTTTCAAATCGAGTATGTGGCCATCCGTCACCCCGTACGTTATGTACACAAAATATGCGCGTGAGGTTTGCCAATTCTTGGAGAATAAGTACTGCCTGCCTCTTCCGTTAGTTTTTAATGAAACTGGAGACGCGACTGAGTTTCTGATGTATTATGCTTATGTCGCTGATCGCTACGGGACTGATGGATACGCCGACGTTCCACAGCCCAATAAGACCTTGTTCACAATTGCTCCTCGGTACCCTGAACAAGTTGAAGCGTTGATTAAATCTGTTCGCGACGAAAACATTTCAATGTTCGGACTACATCGCAACCGAATACCTAAACTGACTGGTGAACAGAAAAGCCTTATCGCGAATCTCTGGTACACGAGTCTCCTTTATCCATGGGAATCGGCGAATTGGTTTATGGTGAGGTAACGAAAAGTCTAAATTTCGAGTGCATTTCCAAAGGGTCGTTTCGATTTAATGTTATCGGTCGGCTTTTGGATAAGTTCATAGTTAACTGGGCAGCCACCGCCACTGGGTAGTCGGCGAGACCGGTTGTCGCGGCGTCGTTTTAAAACCAAGAAGAGGAAGGCCGGTAGACGCTCCTCAAGGTGCTTACGACTCGGCGCGCTCTTTATTGACGGCTGTCTCCAAACGATAGATACTCTGCCCCGCAGCACCTGTTCAATATCCTTGCAGCACGGGAACTCCGCGGGTCGACCCTTCTGTCGCACTATTACAGCTCGGTCGAACGGACAAATATTGACCCTGATACTGGCGTGTTAGAATCCATCCTCAACTGCTTAGATGCTGGCTAGCCCCACAGGATTAGCCCGAGTTGCCCGGCACTCACCAGGGTGTTACTCGGTTCCCATCGAACGCGAGATCGTTTCGAGGAGAACCGTAGACCCAAGGATCCTAATATTGGCTTCTAAAGAAGTCGTATAGCAAAGTCGCCATCTTCTGTTGGCCGGTAGTATTTAAATGCAACGTATCGTAAAAATTTTCGGTAGCCCCTATGAATTCACTTGAGGCATCAAGCGTTGGAACTTTTAATTCGGCCGCCGTCTCTCGTGCGGCGAGATTAATCAGGTTATAGTGCTCTATGTATTGGGTATGGCCAGAGCTATCGGGGAAGAGGGCGTCAAGGTAAGGATCGACGCCGAGGTCGGCGCTTCTAAACGGAGAAAGAACTACCAGCGGTTTTCCTCCAAACGCCTGGCAAAGCTCTAATAGGCTGCGAAACAAAATTCTCTGCGAGACCGTGCTGGGGGGAACCATCTGTGTCGCCCTACTGGTGTTCCGAGGGTCCAATATCGGTGCATGCATCGTGTGACTGGACCAGTATGACGACTGCGAGGTCATCGCACGGTTGTCGATCATTGAAGTAAAGAAAATGACTTTTTCAGTGTACTTCAACAGGGGTACAACTTTATTCAAAAAGATGTTGTAAGTATGCAACAAGTTTTCTCCCGAGTACCCACCGTTTAATACAACGAAGGGAAACCCCGTCTTTTGCAGCTGATCCTCAAAAAGGGAGGGAAATCTCAATCTCTCGTGTTCAAATAGGGATTCAACAAATGAGTCTCCCAAGAGAATCACTTTTCGCTTACGTCCCGGGTCTGGGACTTCATTTCCAGTCTTGATGAAACCGTTTTCGTCCGTGCGGAGCCGAAAAGCCTCTTGGGCGAGTGACCCATCAGTACTCCTCAAATACTCATTGGAGGGGGTTTTCGTGGTGTCCTGCGAAATGCCCCACTCTTTTAATCGGATATATCGTCGTTCGTCCATGATTGATTGTGTTTCAAAAGAGGTAGAAAAGATATTCAACTAAGATCTTGTATTACTGACCGAATCAAAATCGCCAAAGGTACTCCTATACCGCCTAAAGTGAGGAGGTGCCAGAGGGTGGCATAAAGAGCACTTTGGAGCATCAGGTAGCGGTATAACCGGATTGTACCCGGTTGCGTCCCTTGCCGTGGCGTAACGCTGGCCGGCCAGCGATTCGACTCACCTATTAAAATCCCACCGATGGGTTACAACGATGACCGCTGCATCGCATTCTATCGACACGGCAGCCATCTTGCTAGTCTACTTAGTAGGCCTATCCGGATTTGAAGCGCCAGATGCTCTAGGGCTTTCATCGCCCCGATTGTTCTGCCGTTACCAGCATCGTTTGCATTGCCGAATACGGTGTGGCCCCCAATGAACGCACTAACCACCACAATGGCTACTGTCGCAGCGGTCTCGATACGCCCGTGCGCCTAATTGAAGTGATAACGCCTACTTGCATCGTGTGCTAACGGAGAAGTTGGGGCGGTAACCATGGGGCGGTGAAGAAATAGAGGTTATTCTCCAACTTCGAGGCGCATGTCGATAGAGCGGAGCACCTTCCGCAACTCGGTGGCACCAGGTCCGTTAAGCCTGGGAATTCGGATCGTGCCTATTTCAAAAGCATCTGCGATAAGAATCACAACGGCGATTAAGGGCGACCACCAATCCCGGCTGAAAGGCTCAAGGTTCTCTTGGAACCTAGAAATGTTGGCTGGAATGTCGATATATGGCAGTTCCATCGACCAGCCGACACGCCGGGAAGAATCGTGGAATGTCAAAACGAACTCTCTGTCGCGCTCGAACGAGTTTGTAGCCGCTGGAGTTGGAAGGTTTGAGTTCGCTAAGTTCAAGCTCGCGATGTTGGGGCGGCGGCAGGGATCTTTCGGTCGAAAGTCGACCCCGGAGAAATAGACGTAAGGTTGGCCGAGATAGCTTTGAAGAGCCTCGGCAACGGGGCGATCGATGTGACCCTGATAGCTCACCCTTCCTTCTATATACCGACCGAAACACAATGTTCCAGCTGCAGCAATCGAATTACTGTTGACGGGTCTGGGCGAGATGAATTCGAACTGGAGCTTAGTGGGCTGAGGAATTCCGTCGTATTCTTCGGCAGATGCGGAGAGCTTGCTGAAGCCGACGATGTCATCGAAAACAAAGCTGAAGATCATAGGTCTGCGCTTCCAATACTGAAAATAAAATCACTGTTTCCAATCAAGTCATGGGCGATGCCAGCCATGTCTGGGCTGATTTCGTAGAGATTGACCCAAGACTCTGCTGAGCTACCGCTCTTCAAAAAGAGGGGAGGGTAGTCAGCATCTTCATCTGGGAAGGTCTCAATTTTTACTAAGTAATCCGCAGGACCCCTAGGAGCAAGAATCGCTTCTAATGCCCCCCAGAGGCCTTGTTTCAGAACATAATCCTCTTCGGCCTCCAAGCTGGTATAGAATGATAATTTAGCTCCGCATGATTGCCACTCGAGAATTTCCGCCCAGCTGTTTCCCGAGAGAACGCCCCATTTAAAGCAACCCGCTTGGGATTCTCGTTTCAGCGTGAAAAGTTGTTGAAACTCGGCATCATCGGGGGTAGGCTTCTCAACGCTCATTGGATGTATAAAAACAAGCCGCTGGGCAAACGAGTCAGGTCCATATTTTGCAAGCAATACGCTTGGCGCCAAATTGGCTACTTCAACTGTTGGTGAATTCTTGTCAGAACTCTCACGCTTAAATTTGGTTTGCGGTAGTGACGCACTTGGGTGCCCGAACTGCTTCGATGTAGCCCATGAGGCTTTCTGGTAAGCGCTGTCGGCATGTGTTACCTGTTTGTCGTGTAGGCGTCGTAGAATAGCGATCTTCCCGGTGTGGGAGAGGGTCATGCCGTTTCTCAACATTCGCAGCGCCATGTTCAGGTCTGATCCTGAGCGGAACGTCTCATCATAAGGAGTAGCTTCCATCAGCGATTTGCGCAGCATGAGGGTTGGATGAAGATATACTCTACCACCGAATCGGATTGCATCTTCGGAGAACTTTCGCCCAGGGAACACTTCGTATTTGCCCCCTGGCCTGTCTTCAAAATCAATCCAGCCTCCATAGGTACCGTCAAGATCACCGGTCAAAGCCGTAAGGTGGTCTTCAATGCGGGTGGGTAGCATCAGGTCATCATCGTCGTGAACCATGATCCAGTCGGCCGAGCACAAGGATGTACCGATGTTTCGTGCGCCAGCTAAACCAATTCCTTCAGTCCGCTGAGTCTTGAGACGACGATCTGATATCGATTGAAGAAAAGCCCATGTGCCATCGCTGGAGCCATCATCGATGACTATCAGTTCGAAGTCTTGGATCGTTTGGTTGAATACTGAGGATATAGCTTCTTTGAGGTAACTAAGCCTATCTTTCGTTGAAATCACGATGGATACGGCGGGGCGGGCATCGGCCGGCTTGTAACGCCATTGTCGTAGGTTTCGAACTACGCTTCGGTCGTTTGATAAAATATTTGAATTGCGCTCAATTGCGATACTCCCCGCCACTGTTTCCTCATTGGCCCGCCTCGATGACGGGTGCCAGATATGGTAGATAGCTATTTTCGGGTCGTCTATCCAATCAAATCTGTAGCCGAGGGACCGAAGACGTTGAGCGAAGTCAATGTCCTCACCTCCGTAAGTATGCATCCGCTCATCAAACCCACGTGCAGTTAGGAACGCTTCCCTCGTGCAAGCGATCATTCCTCCCATTCCATAACGTGGTCGGAAGAGCGATTGCTCCTCGCACTCTTCGAAGTCGATCTCATTGGACTCCGCGAAGTACGCCGCGTCCATGTGTTGGGGCAGGTCCTTGCATTGAAGAATGCAGAGTTTGGAATCCGGTTCGGTGAAACGGGACAGGATACCCTGGATAGCGTCGGGGGTAAAGATCATATCTGCATCTGTGCTGATGAGGATTTCGCCTGTCGACTCGGAGAATCCTGCGTTAAGTGCACGCGATCGCGACCACGGATCACCATTGTCAATTCGCTTAACGGTCGCTCCAGACGCTTGTACAAGGCTGCGGACGGATTCTGCATCCTTGGACCCGTAATCAACAACAATGACTTCACCGCCAGCTTTGTGCACTTGGGGGACCAACGAGCCGAGGGAGACACGCAGGCGGTCAAGGCCCCAGTCCTTGAAACCAATGACCACGGAAACCGTCTTCATTAAATTACTCGCTTTCCTTCAACTTGAATGAGGCTGTGCTCAACTCCGACCGTTGGGTAACAAATACTCCGCTAATAGCACTTCGGGGATCAACTTGCTTGTCCCAGGGATGAATCTGCAACTCAATTCTTTGGGCCTGGGGCAACGTAGGTAGAAACATCGTCATCTCTTGTTCGATACCGAATTTGTCGGAACTTGGGACATAAACATATTGTGCATTGAAGAAATCAGAATAAGTTAGCCCCTCAACGGCTTCCTTAATCTCGCTTCCTGTCGCGTCCCAGAATCTAAAAATTGCTACGAACGACTTGATGGGTACATCCCTCTGAAAATGGAATTGGAGGGTCGTCGTTTGGGGGTCTAGAGACGCGGGAAGGGCGTAACGGATTTCTCGTCCTCTGCCTGACGGCTCAGTCTTTGACATACTTACCTCGGTTGAATTCGTTATTGTATCTAAATCAATACCAGATATTTCAGCGAACAGCAGCTCCCATCTATTGTATATTTGATCAGGCGCATATTGGTCAGCTGCTGCTTTTGCCGACTCGGACTTGGCTGACCATCGTTCAGTGTCTTCGAACAGTTCAAGCGCTAATTTTATGAAGGCCCTTTGGTCGCCCAATGGCACAACAAACCCAGCATCGTGGCTTGCAGCGAATTCTCTCGTGCCTGGACCGGCGTCATAGACAACGCACGGGGTGCCAACCGATCCGGCCTCGAGGAGCATCATTGGAAAGCCTTCTCGTGGGGAGCAAGACACTACTGCTACGTGGTTAGCTAAAACCTCTTGAGGTTCTGATGTGAAACCGGCGATTTCAACGATCTCAGAAAGGTCCTCAGTTTGGATGAGGTTTTCCAGTTCGCTTTGCAGAGGGCCTGTTCCAAAGATTCTTAACGGTGGCAGCGGGGTTCCAACCTCTCGACTGAATGCCCACACATTGACAAGCTCCCTAACACCTTTTTCGGGGTGCAACCGTCCTACATAAGCAAAAGCTGGCCTTCGTTGATCGCGCGGCCTGACGGTGCCACCAGCGATTGCATTGGGGATTGCAACTCCGTTCGAGTTTCCCTCAGCCTGGAATTTCTTGTGATCCTCATTAGTGAGGAATACCGATTTATCGCATTCAGAGAGTAAGCGTTGTAAGAGATTGTAGTAGCCGGCAGTGCGTGCATATTCCCATGAGCTGTGGTACGCACCCACTAGGTGAAAGCTTCTGTCTGTGCGTTTCAGTAAGTGGGCGTGCTCCAAATCGACCAAACAACCATACTGAACTGCTATCACAACAGTATGGTCATCGAGTGTGCCGAAAATCGAGTGGATTCGGCGGCTCGCGTTAACGCGCTTTTGAAAGATCTCTTCGGTTTTTTGCTGGTCACCGTCGGTTCGAACAAGGTCTTCGTACCCCTTGTCGTGAATAGAAGTGACCTTCACCCCGATCTCGTTATCGTCTGAATGGAACCGTGATACCACAGATACCGAATAACCCCTGCGGCTCAATTCCGCTGCGGAGTCGATCACGTGTTTTCGAACCCCGCCCATTGCGGAAGCGTCCTCGAGGAAATAAATGACCGATGTGATCTCGCTAGCTCGTCTATCGCCCATGCCTTAACTCTTACTGACGGTACGATGTAGCATAAACTGGTGAAGTGGGGAGTGTTGAACAAACCTCGTGGGTCGAGCGGCCAAGCCCCCATATTCTCCAGCCCGCCTGCTGCCAATCGGCGACGGGGAGGACGTTGCGGCCGTCGATAAGCAGCTGCTTCTCGACGAGCCCTCCGGCCCACACTGGGTCCATCTGCTTGAACTCGTCCCACTCGGTAGCCAGAATGGTGAGTTCAGCGCCGCGCAGTGCATCCTCGAGCGAAGCCGCGTAATCGAGGTCGGGGATTATTTTTCGTGCGTTGACCATGCCCTGCGGGTCGTAGACGCGCACCGCCGCACCCGCGAGCGAGAGCTGGCCGGCGACGGCGAGCGCCGGCGAATCGCGCACGTCATCCGAGTTCGGCTTGAACGCCGCGCCGAGCACCGTGATCCGCTTGCCGATGAGGCTGCCCAGCTCCTCGCGCGAGAGGTCCACCACCCGCTGGCGGCGGCGCATGTTGATCGCGTCGACCTCGCGAAGGAACGTCAGCGCCTGGTCCGCGCCCACCTCGCCGGCGCGCGCCATGAACGCCCGGATGTCCTTGGGCAAACACCCGCCGCCGAAGCCCAAGCCCGCGCCGAGGAACTTCCGGCCGATGCGGTCGTCGTAGCCGATCGCGTCGGCGAGCTGCGTCACGTCCGCGCCGACGTTCTCGCATACTTCGGAGACGGCGTTGATGAAGCTGATCTTCGTGGCCAGGAACGCGTTCGCCGAGACCTTCACCAGCTCCGCGGTCTGCAGGTCGGTGACGATGAACGGGGTGCCGTTGGACAGCGGGGTGGCGTAGACCTCGCGGGCGGTCTCCTCGGCACGGGAGTCGCCGGCGCGGTGCCCGATGACGATCCGGTCCGGCTCGATCGTGTCCTTGACCGCGTAGCCCTCGCGCAGGAACTCCGGGTTCCACGCGATCTCCACCGTCGTGCCCGGCTTCGCCAGCTTGTCGGCGCGCTCCTGCAGCGCGCCGGCGGTGCCGACCGGGACGGTGGACTTGCCCAGGATGAGGTGGTCGCCCTCGAGCTGGGGCACGAGGTCGTCGATGACGGCTTCGACGTAGCGGGTGTCCGCCGCGTACGAGCCGCGCTGCTGCGGGGTGCCCACACCGATAAAGTGGACGTTGCCGAAGGCAGCGGCCTCGGCGTAGCTCGTCGTAAAGCTAAGGCGACCTGCCTCAATGTTGCGCTCGAGCACCTCCGGCAACCCCGGCTCGTAGAACGGCACCTTGCCGTTCTTCAGCGCCTCGACCTTGGCCTCGTCCACGTCCACGCCGAGCACCTCGTGACCCAACTCCGCCATGCAGGCGGCGTGGGTTGCGCCTAGGTAACCAGTACCAATCACAGTCATCCGCATAAGATGACATTATGCCCTGTCTGCATTTTTCACTCTACTAGGGGCTGGATTTGCGATTGTGGCTCTATCTACGTGGGCCAAATTCGGAATCCGACTCGAATACTTTGTAATGTTGTTTGGCAGAACCTGAAGGAGTTTTCTGTGCGCGCAACTACAGCGATAAACGTGTCGGTGATCGGGCTAGGTTACATCGGCTTGCCCACAGCTGCCTTTTTCGCAAACGCCGGGCAACAGGTGTTGGGGATTGATACTGATCCTCGCATAGTTGATTCGGTTAATGACGGCGTTACTCCGTTCGATGAGCCTGGTTTCGCAGCTCTTCTGCAGCATGTAGTAGATGAAGGATTGCTGCGCGCGAGCGCAACGCTCGAAGCCGCGGACGCATTCGTTATTGCAGTCCCTACGCCTGTTCGAAAAGATCATCGGCTAGATGACCGGTATATACGCTCGGCTGTGAGCAGTATCGCTCGAGTTATACAGGGCGGTGAGCTGGTGGTCTTGGAGTCGACCTCACCACCTGGGACTACCAGCGAGATGGCTAAATATCTATTGTCTCTTAGGCCAGACCTCACTCTGGAAAGTGGAAAAGAGAACAGCGTATATTTCGCGTATTGTCCTGAGCGCGTGATCCCGGGTGGAATAATGAGAGAGATGGCTTCCAATGACCGAGTCATTGGGGGGTTGAATTCTGCTTCGCTAGAGAGAGCGAGGAATCTTTACAAAACATTCGTCAACGGCAGCATCCTGGGCACCGATGCGAAAACCGCTGAGATGGCAAAGCTAACTGAGAATTCCTACCGGGATGTCAACATCGCTTTCGCAAACGAGCTATCGCTTATTTGCGCGGAGAATGGGGTAGACGTTTGGGAGCTGATCGAACTTGCCAATCATCACCCCAGGGTTAACATTTTAGAGCCTGGGCCGGGAGTTGGCGGACACTGCATTGCAGTTGATCCCTGGTTCATAGTTTCGTCGACGAAACAGGCTCGACTTATTGAGATGGCTCGCAGAGTAAACGATGCCAAGCCGGACTTCGTAGTGCGCCGGGTGGAAGACTCCATTGCTTCAACCAGTGCCAAAACCGTAGCAATCCTGGGTCTGACCTTCAAAGCGAACGTCGAAGACTTGCGTGAATCTCCAGCGCTAGCGATAGCAGAAACCTTGACATCAGATCACCCTGATGTACACTTTCTTATAGTTGAACCTCATGTGGAAGTCCTGCCAGGCACTTTAGGGTCGCATTCGAACGCAGACCTAGTGGATCTGAGTGCAATAGAAGAGGGATGCGAAATAATCGTGCTTTTGGTCGATCACGACGAGTTTCTTGAGCCTGTTTCGGATCTTAACGACAAGGTGATATTGGATTTTAAGGGGGTGTGGAGCAGCTAACCTTGGGATAGCGAATTGGAAAAGCCTCCTAGGGGCGGACGGGGCATTGCGGAATTTGAAGCGCAACACCCCGAGGTTTTGACCCGCTAATCTCAGTTAATTCACATTTCGCTTGGTGACATTTCACGTTTCCCCCACTCTTCTAGGTTGATGGATGGCTGCTCCGCCGTAGGGTAGTCATTGACTACCTCAGGAGCATCATGGAAGTTCACAAAAATGCTGTGCGCGGGTGCATCGCGCTTGCATCGAGCGATTGTCATCGCACTGCCCCTGGCCGCGGGCTCGGTACCCAAGGCTGTCGCGCAGGATGAGGCGATGCACGGAATCATGAAATTTCGTAGGGGCGTTGTTATCACTGAGCTGAATAACGGAGGCCCGGGCGGCTACCACGACAACTTCATCGAAATTGCACACTGGTCCGATTCGCCGGTGGATGTGACCGGCTGGCAGCTCTTCCGGTGCACCGGCACGGGTTCGGTGGCCTCCGCGCCGCAGAACACCCTCGACGGCACCATCGGCGCCGGCGAGACGTGGGTCTTTGCGCGCGAAAGCAGCCAGTCCACCATCGCGGACGCGGACGTGAAGGGCCGCTACAAGACGTCGTTTGCCAACGAGTCCTACGGCGCGCTGTTGCGCGATAAGGGTGGCAAGACTGTCGACGCCGTCGCCGTGCAGTTCCCGGGCACGGCGAGCCAGGCCTGCGGCGAGGGTGCGGTGCTGGCCAACACCACCGACTCTGCCCTGGGCGAGAGCTTCCAGCGGGTGAAGGACACGGACGACAACGCCTCCGACTTCATCCGCGCCCCGCGCACGCCGAACAAGGCGCACGCGACCGAGGCGTCGGCCGCTCCGAAGCGCGGGGACGTGCTCATCTCCGAGGTGTACCACACCGGCCCGGACGGCGAGGGCCTCATTGAGATCGCCAACTACGGCAAGCAGGAGGTTGACATCGCCGACCTCCGCATCGACGTGGTCAAGCAGTTCGGCCGCCGCTTCAACGGCTACACGCGGGCCGGCCAGATGCCCGTGGATAAGTTGGCGCCGGGTCAGGCCGTCGTCATGTCGCGCGAAAGGCTCGCCTCAGCCTGGGGGGCAGAAATAATTCGCGGCGGATGCCCGCCGACTTAATAATTGCGAGCGTGGTCAGCGGGTGTGGGCAGCTTAATCAACGGGAAAGTCGTTAGGCTTTCATAGGTCGCGGAAATTTAGCTGTAAGCTTCACGTTTATGCGGAATTCTAGCGACCAACTTGCTTCGGTGACCAACGTTCCCGTGAAGACCGTGGTGGTGCCGGCGGCGGGGATGGGCACGCGGTTTTTGCCGGCGACGAAGACGGTGCCGAAGGAGCTTCTGCCGGTGGTGGATACCCCGGGCATTGAGTTGATTGCGGAGGAGGCCGCGGCGTTGGGGGCGCAGCGGTTGGCCGTGGTGGTCGCGCCGAATAAGGAGGAGATCATGCGGCACTTCGGCGAGTTCGCCGAGCTGCAGCGGATCATGCTCGCCCGCGGCAAGGACGAGCAGGCGGCGAAGGTCGGCCGCGCGAACGGCCTCATCGAGGCCGTGGCGGTAACGCAGGATCAGCCGCTGGGCCTCGGGCACGCGGTGGGGTGCGCGGAGGCGGCGCTCGACGAGGACGAGGATGTTGTCGCCGTGATGCTGCCGGATGACCTGGTGTTGCCGGTGGGCGTGATGGAGAAGATGGTGGCGGTGCGCGAGCAGCTCGGGGGTTCGGTGTTGTGCGCGTTTAACGTCACGCGCGATGAGGTGTTCAACTACGGGGTGTTCGACGTGGAGGAGCCGGTCGACGGCTTCGACGGGTTTGAGGTGCGTCGGGTGCGCGGGATGGTGGAAAAGCCTGCTGTTGAGGATGCGCCGTCGACGTTGGTGGCCACGGGCCGGTATTTGCTGGATCGGGGGATTTTTGACGCGTTGCGCCGCATCGAGCCGGGCAAGGGTGGGGAGTTGCAGCTCACGGATGCGATTGAGTTGATGATCTCGGAGGGGCATCCGGTGCATGTGGTGGTGCACGAGGGCAAGCGCCACGATCTGGGTAACCCGGGAGGGTATATCCCGGCGAACGTGGACTTCGGGTTGCGGGACGCGAAGTACGGCCCGGCCCTGTACACCGCGGTGAAGAAGATCATCGCCGACTACGAGGCGGAGCACCCCGGGCTTGCCGGCGGCACTTCCGCGCAAGTGTAGCGCGGTGGGCGGCGAGGGCTGCGGAAGAATTGTAGTTCTGGGCCCTGGGTAGTGGGGAGATAGCATGAGAATGCGCAGGAACTTCGACATCTCCTTTGCCACGCAGTACCAGCTGTTCGTCTTCGACCAGGACGGCAATATCGTCGACCGCGTCGGCTCCGCGCGCGAGGAGGCGGAGAGCTTCTGCACCCGGGGTACGGCCCTGCCGGGCAACTTCAACGGCCTGAAGGGCGAGTCCTGGCGGAGGTGTTCACGTTCCGCAAGATTGACTCCCCGGTGAAGATCACCGCGCTCACCACCGGTGGCCCGGGCGGTGCGGGCGACAACTTCTTCGACCTCACCAACACCGGCACCACGACCACGACCAGCACCGTCACCGCGACGCCGGGTGCGATGACTACGACGGTTGCTGCGCCGACGACGAGACCGTCGCCGACGACGGTGACGTCGCCGAAGGTCGTCGTCAAGCCGGGCGAAACCCTCACCTCCACCGTGACGGTGACGGAGACCCCGGCTGCGGCGAAGGGCTCGAGCGGCTCGTCGCGCGGTTCGTCGGAGTTCGGCTCCTCGCGTGAGGATGGCAAGATCACCGTCGGCTCGAGCACGACCATCACGCCGTGGGGGATCCTGCTCACGCTGCTGGGCACGCTCGGCATCGTCGGCCTCATCGCGGCGCTGCTCGACTACTTCGGCGTGGACATCCAGAAATACATCGACATGGTGTGGTAACCCGGGGGTTCCTACACTGGCCGCATGCGCACCCTTTCCCACAGCGACGTCATTGCGGCCTTCACCCCGGCCGAGGCCGTCGAGGCAATCCGGCAACCGCTCCTCGACGGCTTCGACCCCGCCACCGACCCCCACCGGCAGAAGGTGCCCCTGCCACACGGCGAGATGCACCTGCTGCCGTCCGCGCTCGGCGGCGCGGTCGGCGTGAAGGTCCTGGGCATCCAGCCTGCGCACTCGCGTATCGACGTCCCCCTGGTCCAAGGCACCTACCTCCTCATGGGCGGCGAAACCTTAACCCCGGAGCTGGCCATGGACGCCGGGGCGCTGACCCAGCTGCGCACCCCCGCCGTGTCGGTGGCCGGGGTGTTCGACCGCCTGCGCGCGTCCGCCGAACCGCTCGAATGCGTCGTCTTCGGCACCGGCGTCCAGGGCCGGGCGCACGCCGAGACGATCGCCGGCGCGCTCGAGGACGTGCGGGACGTCTCGTTCACGTTCGTCTCGCGCCACGAGCCCGCTGGTGTGCGGTGGCCGTGGGCGGCGTCGGGGAGCGCGGAAGCTGTTGCGGCGCTCGGCCGCGCCGGGCTGGTGGTCACCGCGACCTCGTCGTCGCAGCCGATCCTGAGCGCTGAGCATTTGCGTGACGACGCCACCGTCCTCGCCGTCGGCGCCCACACCGCGGACACGCGCGAGCTGGACGAGTCCGTGCTTGCAGGCGCCCAGGTCGTGGTCGAGGATCTCGGGGCCGCGCAGCGGGAGGCGGGGGATGTGGTGATCGCCGTGGAGAAGGGGGCGCTTGCCTGGGACGACGTAGTGTCAATGGCCGCCGTCGTGCGCGGGGAGGTCGAGCTGGACCCGGCGCGCCGCGTGGTGTTCAAGACCGTGGGCATGCCGTGGGAGGACCTCGCCGTGGCGCGCGCGGTGGCGGAGCGGGCGTAAACGCGAAAAAGGAGCCCTTGCGGACTCCTTCGGTGTGCTCCTCCAACTGGGCTCGAACCAGTGACCCTTCGATTAACAGTCGAATGCTCTGCCAACTGAGCTATGGAGGAATATGTTGCGCTTGGCAACGAGTAGTAATAATAGCGTGGCGGAGTGGGTGGGCAAAATCGCCAGGTGATGGGCTGTATTCGGGGTGTACGGTTGGCGCTATGTGGTTGCCGATTGGAGGGAATCGTCCCAAGGCTCTGGCCGGCGGATTGATCGGGTTCGGTGTTGTGCTGCTTCTTACCGCGGGCAGGTCGGAGGATTGGAGGGCGCTGACCTATGCGGGGGTGGCGTTGATCGTCCCCTCGGTGGTGTGGCTGGTGGCTAATCGACGGATTGCGCGGCCGTGGGGCGCGTGGTGGTGGGTGATAGCCGGTTTCGCAGTCGCGTTGGGTGTGTGGGGGCTGGCGTTGTTCCCGGGGCCGGAGCAGGTGCCCTATCGCGGCGTGCGTTAGCGCCTAGCGGGCGGTGGCGGTGGTGCGGCCGATATGCCACTCGCGGGTAGAGGTGTTGAGGGTGGAGGCGTAGACGTCGAGAAGCAAGGTGTCCTTGGAGTCATGCGCGACGAAGCCGGACTTGTAATGCGCGTCGTATGTGCGGCCTGTAACGGGCCAAAGCGGGTGATCGGCGACTTCCCAGGCGATGCCGTCGGGGGAGCGCATCAGGAAGGTGAAGCCGCGGACGCCGTTCTTGTTGAACTCGGTGGTGGTGAGAAGTCCAATGAACTCGCCGTCGACGAGTTGAATGTCTACGTGCCAGGGCTCGAAGCTTGGGGCGAATGACGGCAGCTGCGCTTCCATTCGCGGGCCCCAGCCTTTGCCAGTGGGGATGGGTTCGGTGGATTCCCAGTACACGAGGGTGTTTTCTTCGCCGGTCGGGCGGATGGCGTAGAGGCGCCAGGTGCCATCGACTTTCACTAGTGCCTGGGAGAGCACGTTCGAGGTAGCGATAACGGTTTTAGGCAACCAATGCACGCCGTCGGTGCTGGTGGAGAGGAAGAACTCCACCTTTTTGTTCGGGGTAACGCGGCGCCAAGTGAGGATGAGCTGGTTGTTGTCGAAGACGAGGTTGGGGTCGGAGTTAAAGGACTCGGGTGAGCCGGGGGCGTCGTCGATTGGGTTGGTCAGGCCGGGTGGGGTTTGCCAGGTATGGCCGTCGTTGGAGGCAAGGATGTCGGGGTCCTCCTCTGCATCGCGCGAGTGCGGGTAGGGGGTCATGGCCATCCAGTAGGTGAATCCGTTCCAACCGCCGGGAATGTGCACGACGGAAGGGTGGGTGGCCTGGCCGGAACCGTCGTGCGTGGGCAGATCGAGCCGCTTCGGTGCTGGCGCCCTCCAGTCGTTGATGGTGAACGGGCCAGTGCGTGGAGGAGTTTGGGTTGCTGCAGCTGGGGGAGGTGCCGGTTGCGCCTTTCGGGAGCTGCCAGCAGGGTCTGCGAGCCCGATGGCGATGACGATGGCGGCGAGGACGGCCATAAGCGCTGCGGCGAGTTGCGGGGCGAATGGGTGCAGGCGGTTGATTAAGGCATCGATGGTCATTTCGGCACTCCGGTAGGTTGTGGTGCCCTTCGAATGTAGTGTTCGAAGGTGCCGTGCGCGGTGTCGCGAAGCTTCGCTAGGGTGGTGCACATGAAGAAACCGGTGCTGGCAATGGGCATGGCTGCAACCCTGGCCGCGGGCTCAATAGTTTCGCCAAACGGGATGGCGGTTGCGGGGGCTGCTGAGGTGGGGAACGGAGTCGTCGACAAGCAAAGGCTCGAAGGATCATCCTCCGATGGGGAGGGCTTGAGCCCGGGGGCGATCGTCGCCATTGTGCTGGGGGTGCTGGCTGCGGTGAGTGCGGCGGGTTTCGCTGCGGTGCAGCAGGGGCTGCTCGAGCTGCCGGCGCTACCGAAGGGGTCGGCGCCGCAGAATGGTGGTGGAGCGCCGAAGCGTGGGGCGTGTGACGCGGGGCAGTTCGATCGGTTAGTGCCGGGGTGGCCGGCAGGGTTCGGTACGCATGTGGACTACTGCGATGGCCAGTGGGCCGTAGCGGGAGCCAAAGGCACCGACTGGATCGTGTACTTCCGGTACGTGGGGGATCGGTGGACCGTGGTGCCGTCGAACGGGACGAAGCAGAGTGGGATGAAGCGGGCGTGCTACAACGGAATCACGCTTAGAGAACAAGGGGCGCCGGAGGAGTTCATTCGGCGGGCGCCGATCTGTACGCCGGGGGAGATTGGGAAGTAGGGGGTTCGGGCAAAGAGATGTGCCCCACCTCGATCTGAGGTGGGGCACTGCCATTTGGTCTACTTCAGCGTCGGAGTGAGAGCTGCAAGCCCGTTGGGCGCGACCGACTTCTTGTCGTCAACTGGATCGACAGCGGTCATGGTGATGCGGAGCTCGCCACCGCCCCGGACATCTACCGTGCGCGGTTTCATCTCACCCTGCTTGACCAGTACGCGGTCCCGCAGGCCGCCGTTGAGACGCACCTCAATAATGCCGACACCACCGGAGTTGGGAATGTTGGTGGCCCAAGCTGCGGTGTAGTTGAGAGCGCTAAACCGCTCATCGAGTTTGAACGTAGCGACGCTGTCCCAAGTGTCGGTAGAGATGAGGGATTGTGGGTAATCCTTGCCATCGACGGTGACATCCACGCCAGACTGCATGGCCGCAACCCAATTTCGGTGGGTGTGGAGGTACTTCGCATCGGCGAACTCTGGTTTGGAGTAGTCGCCGGAGTTGGCCGGTTTTGAGGTAGTGGTCGTGGACGTCTGGGTGGACGGGGTTGAGCGCTTGGAGGAGCCGTCCCCGTCGCTGCCCTGAACCGCGGCGACGATGACACCGATCGCGGTGATGATGCCCACGATCGCGGTGGCGATCTGGGGGATGAGGTTGTTGAGCTCGCGAAGCTGACGCTCGAGGTCTTTGGGGATCATGGGTACTCCTTGGGAGAGGTCGGGAAATGACAATATGATTTAACCACTGTGCGGGGGTCTGTGCGCGCTTGTTGGGGTTGGAACTTCAGGTGAGGCGTGGGCCGGGGCGTGGGGGCCGGAGGTTCGTCGATAAGCGGGATGCCCTGGGCTTGTGGGAGCGGAGGTGATTTCGTACTGTGACTACCGCGCTGGTAGGGGCAAACCTGAATTCGCGGACGGCCGGGGAGTTACTTCACATATGAGACTCTGGGGCTGAGCACGGTGAGGCCGTAGGGCCAGCCGAGATTTGCGGGATCTGTGCCGTACGCGGTGTAGGCGGTCAGTTCCAACTCCACCCGGCCGCCACCGGGGACGGAGAGCGTCTTGGATTGGAGGAGCCCGGGGTACACGTCCATCGTGTCAATGAGCTGGCCGGTGTGGTAGGCGCGAATTACCCCGTGGTGGTTTGTTTGGTAGACGTCCGGGTTCCATGCGCGGTCGAATCTGAGCGCGTTTCGGTTTGTTTGGCTCCTTGGGTGAGGAGGGGCGATGACATACTCAATTAAAAAAAGTAAGGGAATTTTTTTGGGGGTTGGGGCCGGAGGTTCGTCGATAAGCGGGAGCCCGGGGTTTGCGCTTTAGTGGTGGGACTGCCGCTGCGGTAGGAGCAAACCTGAATTCGCGGACGGTTTTTTGATTCGTCGATACTGGTTTCCCCAGTTCGTCGCTGCTGGTCTTTAATGCCGCGGCACGCGAATTTAGGTTTGTGTCGTAAACCTGAATTGGCGCAAGCCAAAGCGACAGGTATTGAGGATCCTTCCGACCACACAACGGGGGTTCTACAAGATTTTAGAGGCCTCGAGAGGGTTGAGGGTCAGAATGTGTGTCCGGGATCGGTGATTTCCGGTACCTGACCTCTGGGGTTGCCGGAAGTATATGCTCCGGGAGCTTATATCGGCCATGATGGTCAAATATCCCCGGTGTGGCGGCGCTGATGTGGTATCGGCCGGTGGTGTGGTGGCGCAATGCCGAAGAACCGACCACGTGAGGGTGTCAGGAAGTTTGTGTGTGAGGCTCTGATTGAGAAGGAGTTTCACCGATAATGACTACGGTGTCACCGAAGAAGAACCATGACCCGGCGAGGGTCAACGAGATCAGCGAGAAGCTGATGGAAAATCCTGAGCTCGCCAGTTTGATCAGTGAACTGTCGACCTCGGCTGATGATGCAAGCGAGCTGGTCAAAGGCTTGCTGCAGGCATCGATCAACGCTGGTTTGCAGGCGGAGATGGATGCGCATTTGGGTTACGGCCATTCCGACCGCAAGGCGAAAGCCCAGGTGGAAACCGGGCGGGGCAGCAATCACCGCAACGGGTCGTACACCAAGACCGTCGATTCTGGCTACGGCCCGGTGGAAGTGACTGTGCCCAGGGATCGTGCCGGCACGTTTACTCCCCGGATGGTGCCGAAAGGTGCACGCCGACTCACAGAGCTCGACGACATGATCGTCTCGCTGTACGCCGGCGGGATGACCGTGCGCGATATTCAGCACCATTTAGCGACCACCCTTGGGGTGGATATGAGCCCGGATACGATCAGCACCATTACCGATGCGGTCTTGGAAGAGGTCATGATCTGGCAGAACCGTCAGCTCGATGAGTTTTACCCGGTGATCTTCCTCGACGCGCTGCGCGTGAAGATCCGTGATGGCCACCGCGTGGTCAACAAGGCTTGCTACATGGCGGTTGGTGTCGACATGGACGGCATCAAGCACATCCTGGGATTGTGGATCGCGGACAATGAAGGCGCTGCATTCTGGGCATCGGTGTGCGCGGATCTGGCCAACCGCGGTGTCCAGGACGTGTTCATCGTGTGCTGCGACGGACTCAAAGGCTTGCCGGAAGCTGTCGAGGCAACCTGGCCGAATTCGATGGTGCAGACCTGCATTGTGCACCTGATTCGGGCTGCGAACCGGTGGGTGTCGTATCAGGACCGCAAGGGAGTTTCCCGTGCGCTGCGTGAGGTCTACACGGCCGCCAACGAAGACACCGCACGTGCCAGCCTGGATGCGTTCGAGACCAGTGAACTCGGCCGGAAATACCCGCAGTCGGTCAAAGTTTGGCGTGATGCGTGGGAGCGGTTCGTGCCGTTTCTGCAGTTCCCGCCGGCGGCACGACGGGTGCTCTACACCACGAATTCGATCGAGTCGCTCAATGCTGAATTGCGTAAAGCTACCCGTAACCGGGGCCAATTCCCGAACGATACTGCGGCGCTGAAAACGCTGTGGCTGATGATCTGCAACATCGAAGACAAGCGCGCCGCCCAGCGAGCGAGGAAAGCGAAGCGCGAGATTGAATGCAACGGCTATATTGAAGGAGCGAAAGCCACCGGGTGGAAACAAGCCATCAACCAACTAGCCGTGGCTTACCCCGACCGATTCGCGGACTACTTGTAAACCAAACCCCCGCACACAAAGAATCGGACACTCTCGACCACGTTGCCACTGCGGCGGCGAGATGAAACCCAACGGCACCACCACAAGCGGGAAAACTAGGTGGCGGTGCAAGCTCTGTGGGGCCTCAACAACGAAATCCCGCAGCGATATCACCAACGCAGCCGTCTTCCGCCAGTTCATCGATCACTGCACCTCCACCACCGCGCTGAAACACACCGCCGATGCAGCCGGAGTCAGCCACTCCACGCTGAAACGGCGTTTCAGCGGGTGCTGGCTGATCGATGTCCCCGACCCGACGATCGGACACACCGGGCGGGTCTACGACCAGATCTTCCTTGACGGCACCTACACCGTCGGCGGTGTGGCTGATCGCGGACCGCTGGTTTGGCCGGCCTCGGGGAGTGTGTTTTGTCAAGTTGTTGTAGGCCATTTCGGCTCGGATTTTTAGGCCAGGTCTGCACGGTTTTGGGCCGTTTAAGCGTTACTGGGGTTTCGGGGTTATTTCATGAGGGCGTTGGCCATGCGGTAGGACTGGCCGGTGAAGGTGATCATGCGGCCGTGGTGGACGATGCGGTCGATCGCTGCTGCTGCCATGTCGTCGTTGCCGAAGACTTGGCCCCATTGGGAAAACGCGAGGTTGGTTGTGATGATCAGGCTGCGTTGTTCGTAAGCGTCGGCGATGGCTTGGAACAACAGTCTTGCCCCGTCGGTGTCGATGGGGATGTATCCGAGTTCGTCGATGACGAGGAGTTCGTTTTTGCCCAGAGCTGTGAGCTCTTTATCGAGCCTGCCTGCGTGTTTCGCGTTGCGTAGATGGTCGACAAGTCCGGCGGCGGTGAAGAATCTTGCGGGGATGCCTTGCAGGCACGCTTGGGTGACGAGTGCGATAGCGAGATGTGTTTTCCCGGTGCCGACATCACCGTAGAAGACGAGGTCTTCACTGCCGTTGAGAAACTCGAGTGTGGTGAGGTGTTCGCGGGTGATGTCGGCTGGCAGGGTGACCGGTGACCAGTCGTAGCTGTCGAGGGTTTTGCGTACCGGGACACGCGCGCGGTGCATCAGGCGGCGCGCTCTGGATGCGGCCCTGGATTCAAGCTCCGCTTCGAAGAGCTCAATGAGGATGTCGCATTGGCGTGGGGTGGCATGGTCTGCGCATTCGCGTAGTACGGCGGTGGTGAGGTAGAGCTGGCGGCCAAGTGCGACAACGCGATCTTTGGGGGTTGGGGTGGTCACTTTGCGGTTGCCTCCGCATGCTGTGAGGTGGTGGTTGTGGTGGCAAGGAGCTGGTCATAGGTGGTGAGGTTCGCTCTGCTGTGTTGTGTTGGTGGTGGGGCGCTGTAGCGTGCGGCGATACCCAGATGAGGCCCAGTTGGTTGGGCGTCGGTCTCTAACAGTGCTGCGGCTGCGGTGACGGTGGCGTCGAATCCGCACTCTGTGGCGGTGGTTTCGGCGTGGGTGAAAAAATCCCGGCGTGTAGCGGCATCCGCCCCGTCGAGGTAGCCCACGACAGCGTCCGGCATGTGATGGCGAAGCGGCGAGTTCGTCCACGCCCCGGGTTTCTTCGCTAACCCAGGCAGCAGACTCATCGGGTTGATCACCGTCGAGTCCGCAGTGCCGAAGACTCTCGGCAGCGCGATGATACGTCTGGTGTCGTCATCTAAGACGGTGACGGTGTCGTGGGACAACTCCAGCGTGACTTGCCTGTTCGCCCAGGCAGGCCCGACCAGGTAGCGATTGCCGTCTAGCGTGACAACACCGGTTTTGTCGGTGCGGCGCACGTCGAAACGCACCGGGTTAAACCGCACCGACGGGCACGCTTTAAGCGCATGCTGATCATGTGTGAACAGCTCAGCGACCGTGGCTGCCTTCTTGTAGTGGGTGTGGGTAGCAAACGCGGCGCACCCGGACTCCAAAAGGGTGTTCAACTCCGCTAGGGAGGCAACTTCCGGCACAGGCACGAGCAGGTTTCGGCGGATGAAGCCGACCGCGTTTTCCACATTGCCTTTCTCATGGCCCGAATACGGGTTGCAGTACCGCGCCCGGGTCCTATAGTGCGCTTTGAACGCGGCGAAAAGCTCCGATTCCACCACTTTCGGGCCGACGCGACGCCCGACGGCGGTCGCGTTATCGAAGACCATCTCAGTTGGCACCCCGCCGGCGGCGTCGATGACATCCAGCAGCCCGGTAATGACGCACTCGGCGGTTTCACCGGCAAAGGCCCTGCAAAACCTCATATTTGAGTACGGAAACGTCACCACCAGAAGGTGCACAACCCGCGCGGCTGAGGCCATGATGACTTCTGCCTGGCCGAAATCGACCTGGATGACCCCCGGTGACCATTCCAACTCCATGAACCCATCGCCTGGGGCTTTATGGTCCTTCTTCCACTGCTTCACGTAGCGCTGCACCGGTGAATACGAGCCTGTATACCCATGCTCGTTGGTAAGCCGGTCACAGATCCGTTTTGCTGTGTGGCGTTGCTTGCGCGGCATGCGCTGGTCTTGCTCAAGCCACTGATCAACAACCGCGCACAACGCCTCACCCAGCACGATTGAGCCTGGTTTGCGTGTCTTCACCGGCGCGGTCGGGCTGAAATCGTCCTGGTTGACGTACTTATCGACCGTAGCGCGCGACACGTTCACCGCCTTCGCGATCGCTCGTCTGGACATTCCCTCGTCGTCGAGCTGTCTGATAGTTTCGATCGTGGTCATGCTGATCGTCATCTACTTTCTGGTCCCTTCCTGAAAAATCCAAGTCCCCAACCTCGCGGCCAAACGAAGATGGGACGTTTCTCAGGAACAGAAACCTACTGGGGGGTGGTTATCGGCATGGCCCTTTCCCTTTCCAGAAAAGGGGCCACACCAGCCACAGCAACGCACCGGGGAACTGGCCTACTTTTCCGCGCTGAAACGGACCAAAACAGGCCGCCGAAACGGACTACTTCCCAAGCCGAACTGGACCACCTACATCAGATCAGACACAGGGGAGTGCTGTGGTGGGTGCTGGTGGCCGCGGCGGTGGTGTTCGGCGTGTGGGGAATTGCGCTGTTTCCGCCGAGATGAATGGGGAGGCTGCACTAGGGGGGCGCCATGAAGAAACAGGTGCTTGCCCTCGGCGTTGCTGCCACAGTCTCCATGTCCGCTGTTGCTGCCCCTGCGGGGTATGCGGAACCCGCCGTTGTGGAGGGGGTTGGGGCGATGGGGGAGGGGAGGAAGCGTCGATAAGCACGGGCGCAATTGTTGGCATTACGCTCGGCGTGCTGGCGGCTGCGGGGCTCGGTGGGGCGGTCGCGGTGCAGCAAGGATGGCTGAAGCTGCGGGAGCCGCTTGACGCGCAGGTGCTCGGTGGGATGGCGTCGCTCTCATCGGCGCTGTCGATCCCGGGGCTCGCGCCGAAACCTGCGGCAGGGTCCTGCTCGCCGGCGGCGTTTGACGCTGTGATCCCGGAGTGGCCGGCCGGGTTTGGGACTTCGGTGAGCTACTGCGACGGCAGGTGGGCTGTCGCGGGGGGGCGAAGGGGACGGACTGGATTCTGTTTTTCAAGCACTCGAACGGGAAGTTGGCGAAGATTTCGTCGGACGGTACGACGCGGCGTGGGATGACGCGGGCTTGCTACAACGGGATCAAACTGCGCGAGCAGGGGGCGTCGGAGGCGTTCATGCGTGAGGTGCCGGTGTGTACGCCGGGGGAGATTGGGAAGTAGTTCAGTTCGGGCCGATGGTGCCGGATGGAAGCGCGTATGGTTTCGGCAGTCTGTACTTCATTGAGTAAACAAAAACCCACCGCACAAATACTGCGCAGGAATTTCTCGTATAAAGCTATTATCCCCTATGTGACGACATCTAAGCCTGGCAATTCAGATTGCAAGCCCTCCGGCCCGCCGCCGCACGTGTTTGGTAATTGGCCCGAACATTGGCTTGCGGGTAGGCACGGCCTACAAACCGATCTCCTACTGTCGTACCGGAAGGCGAAGGCAGACATATTTCAGGACTCGTATTTGTCCCATGAAGCTGTGGCGACTTTCGAGGAAGACCTTTGCAGTAATCTGGAGCAACTCGCGAGCCGAATCCGAAGCGTCAAGCGGGACATAGCGTTGAAGCGTCGCCAACTGCCCGGTGGTGGCGAGGCTATCGGTCTTGATGAATTGGTGGGTGCCTTACAAATGGATTGCAATTGGATTCGCGGAATAGTAGGTACGCCGAGTTATACCCTCAAGAAGATCGGAACGTGGACTGAAGAAAGCTCCGATGGGTGCGCTGAACTCAAAGGTGTCAAGGTTCATCACTTCTCAACTAGGAGATTGAGCGAGCAACGCAGTGAAGAATGGAACGCGAAGCACGTCAACCCGGGGTCCCAACCGGATGGGAAAGATAGAGAGGTCGTTCTTCGGGCGGTTTGTCCGGGGACGGTCGACTTGCACGTTCTTTCGGCTTTATGGGTCCTTCGCGTCGGCTCTAAACTAGACGCAGAGCTCAGTCCGAGCGTTTACTCCAATCGGGTACGACGAAGCTTTGATAAGAAACGCGTTAACCAATTTGCGGTGGGAAGCCTCGAACCATACCTATTCAAGTATCGAGCCTGGAAGAATGATGGAGTAAGTGCGGTAGAGCGGATCCTCGAAGAGAAGAAGGACGCTTTATTTATCAGCGCCGACTTCAGCGATTACTTCCACAATATTGATCCTGAATTCTTACTCAGCGACGGGTGGTTGAGTCGGTGGGGAGACTCACTTTTCGCTGGTGATGAGGGAAACCTAAACTTCGCTATCCATCTCCTTCTAGTGAAAGCACTTTGTGCGTGGGACGAAATTCTCCGTGCCGATCTGGGTGACAAGGACGCAGTTGGTGGACTGCCGGTCGGTGTTACAGCAAGCAAGGTGATCGGGAATGTGGCCTTGATGGAACTGGATCAAGCTGTTGTGGAAGGAATCAAGCCCCGATTCTATGGACGATATGTGGACGATATCGCTCTCGTGATAGAGGGCCACCATGATATCCAAAACCTTTCTAGCCTCGGCGAGTGGATCCGTCACCGGCTACGAACTCGCACGCACTGTGGAAGCGGTCCAGACAAAGAAAACGTAGTGCTCAAGCTCCCTGCTTGCTCGGAGGATCTTGAGTCCCCGGACAGTCAAGGCGAGACTGAAGCCTCTATTTACGTTGAGGTTCCCAACCGGGCTAACTCGACCTTTAGAATTAACACGGAAAAAGTCTCGATGATTCACGCCGAGGGCAGGTACGGGAAATCAGCAGTTGAACATGTTCGCAGGACTATGGAGGAAAACACGAGTGAGTGGCGAAACTTGCCCGTCTTGCCGGAGGACCCGACAGAACTGGCTTCTGAGTTAATCACAATCATGACGTCGGCCCCTGCGGGAGAAGATGAGGTGCTCGGCCTGGAGAAACTCGCAACCAAGCGGGCGGGTTTGGCCTTAAAAATCAAAGACCTCGAAACCATCGGACGAAATGTGAACTCCAGTTCATGGAAAGAACACAGAAGACAGTTCGTGATCGCCTTTCTGGAGCACACGATGCGGCCGATAATGTTTTCAGATTTCTACCGCTACTATCCTCGGTTATTCCGGCTAGCATTGGACACGGGGGACACGCAGCAGGCACAGCGGATCGCGCACGAACTGGTATCGCTTGTAAAATGGATTGACGACGTGAGCACTGCTGTTACGGTGTCGGGCTACGAAGAAATCGATTCCGAGACACGGGCTAAGGTGATGGCTTCTTGGATGCAGCTCCTATACGACGAGTACTTCGATGAAATCGTGCGCACACCGTCGAGCTTGTGTTCTGCAATTCAGAAGAGAGCTCTCATGCAAACTTTTGAGGAGCTTGACTCGGGTAACCACAGTGCGAGTAGGGCCTGGCTTGTTTCCGGTATACAGCAAACTAGACCCCTAGAGTCTCTAGCTGATGACACTTTTGACCGGCTGTTCGCCATGGATTTGGCATCTGTTCCATTCCGGCAGACCTTGGTGCCAAGGGAAATGGATCAGTATTCGACCGGCAATCCCCAGCAGTTTGAGATACGCCATTTTGCTTTCCTCTGGGGAAGAAAGCCTAAGGCTGGGCACCTGGAAATGCTCGACCGGCTGATTGGAGAGAGCTCATGGAAACTCCTCGAACTGTTGGATAGGCGCGACGCGAGATTCAACCTCGAGTCACTTCAACGCGAGATCGATAAACAACGCCGCATCGAGGCCGAAGGCGGATGCCAAGAAACCGATGTAATCGCGGTGCGGGGGTTGATCTTCCCAACACGTCCCATGAATACCGCCGAGCTTTTCGCCTGGACAGGTGTTGCTGATCCATCTGGTGCAGCATGGTCCGAGACCGGTATTAGGCTTCGCCACGTACAAGACTGGTTTCTACTGGCTCGCGGATTCTCCGAGCGAGCCGACGTATTCCCGGACAGCCCCGACAGCGATAAGAACCGGCAGAAGCGTTTGCAACTCGCGATCATGGACGAGCTTGACGCACCGCCGGGGCTCCCGTGGGGCAGCCGCAAGGGCGTGGACGTTTGGCTCCCAGTTTCAAAGAACTGGGACCAGTCGAAGGTCAGGGTAGCGGTCGGGGCGTTGTATACGTCGGAAACCTGCATCACGAAATCGCTCCAGAAGGCTCCGGATTTGAGCCTAAAGCGTTGGAACCGAACTGCCGAATTAATGAACTCAGTGTTGCAGGGTGATGAGACCGACTACTTCGTCCTCCATGAAGTTGCTCTACCCCCAACATGGTTTCTCACAGCGGCGCTCCATTTATCGAGGAGACATATTAATTTAATCTCAGGTGTGGAATACCTTCACGGACAGTCCAACACCGTACACAACCAAGTGTGGCTCTCAGCAGTGCACAACGGGTTCAAATTCCCATCGGTGGCTCTATACACGCAGGATAAGCAGAGACCGGCTCATCCGGAAGCTCATAATCTCCAAGATGTTGGTGGTCTGAAACTACAGCCCAAGAATTCCTGGAAGGGTAGGGCAAAACCTCCCAAAGTTGCTCACGGTAATTTCATTTTTGCCATGCTCGTCTGTTCCGAACTCACAAACTCTGCATATCGGAATTCTCTTCGCGGTGCAATCGACGCTTTATTCGTAGTCGAATGGAACAAGGACCTCAACACCTTCAACTCTCTTGTTGAGGCATCAGCCCTGGATATTCATTGCTTCGTGATACAAGACAACAACCGAAAATATGGCGATTCGAGAATCCGAGTCCCTGCTAAGAAGAGTCATGAGCGTGACATGGTACAGATTCGTGGAGGAACGAATGAACATTTCGTTATCGGCGAGCTGAAAATCAAAGAGCTACGAGAGTTCCAAAAGCTATTGACGAGCGATGAGGAAACCTTCAAACCGTTGCCTGACGGATTTGAGTTGGCCCCAAGCAGACGGACATAGAAGGATGAGAAGCTTCTGAGAGCAGCGAACGCCGAACGACAGTCGGGTATGAGCTCACAAGAAAAGGGGGAAAGCCACGTTTTGGATCTTCATTAACGCACTACGCGCAGTGCGGGGCGGGCAGGAGCAGTTATCGCGCTGGTGGTTGAACCCCCGACTGCGTGGGGTTGCGAGCCCAGCATCAAGGCATGGAGATCCTGCTCCGGCAATTTTGTCACAGCTGCGATGCCTGAAATGCTTGCGCCTCCCTCTGAGGACAAGACGTAGTCGAAGACTCGGGAGCGCTCGTATTGAAGCTGGCTACCGGGTTCTTCTTTTCTGAAACCGCGGATGGATAACGCCGTGAGGTAGTTTTTATATTCGCGTTCGCTAAGCTTTCCATTCTCGTATGTTGCTCTAAGCATCGCCATTGCGGATACTTTCAAAATGCGTTTAAGCTGGAAAATATCATCCAAACTCGGATGAACGCGTAGGTGCGCGTGCACGATATTGGGCGGGATGAGAAGGTTCGAGGCGAACTCGTCCGCCTCAGGCTCTCGGCTGGTCGCGTCGGAGGAGTTTGCCCTGCTGTGGAGTAGAAGATGCCCGAGTTCGTGCGCGAGATCGAACCGCGTGCCTTCCGGAGTGCGACGTCGTGCCAAGAATATGTACGGTTGCTCACCTTCCCACATTGAGAAGGCGTCCACAGCCGATGCGGCTGGAGGTAGGCCCATGACCGCGACGCCGACAGACTCTGCAAGATGGATCGAATTCGGGAACGGTCTGTCACCTAGTTGCCAAATAGTGCGAACGTGGCTGGCTGCATCCGCAGGGGAAAGCCCTGAAAGGTCCGGAACATGGGGTAACGGAAAGTTGTAATTGTGTCGCAGCCACTCAACCAGAGGTCGAGCATTGGCACCGGATGCAACCGCCGCGCTCTTCTGCTTCTGGGTGGCGCGACTACCGGCACGAAATAGAGTGGAGTCCAACGCGGGCACCTCAAGTTCCGAGGCTACAAAGTAGTCGGCCGGAAAATTAAGCGACGATGAAAGCCGATCAAGTAGAGAATCCGTTCGCTTCGGCGGTGGACCCTCCTCCTCCCAGCGGGACAATGTAGACGGGGTGACATCCAGATCAGCTGCTAGCTCTGTTTTCGTGAGCCCTCGGCGCATTCGGGCAACCTTGATTCGGGATGGCGAGATACGGGTGGAGTTATTCCCCGGCCGCCCGTGTGATTGTGAAGTCAATATCGCCGTCCTCATGCCCGAAAAGATCTGGCTGCGCCATGACAAAATCTGGATGGATCGGTTTTAGTAGAACCCTCACAAGCCATCCCTCGACTCCTCCGTTCTTGGAAACTCCTGTGGCTAGGGAAAACTCGCAACGGAGTTGCTGGTTCTCTTTATCATAGAAGTAGAGGAGGAACCACTCTCCTTCCGGAGGAGTGTTTCTTGCGTCCGCAGATAGTGCTACCGAGCACAACGATTCCCATTCTAGCGGCAGCTGGTTCGAGGCGTTGACTGAATGGATTGTCGCCACCCCTTTCTTTCGAGCAAAGTCTGGCACGGCATTCTTTAGGCCGGTGGCGGAATTGCCCGCGACTGCACCGAACTGAGTTAAGTTTTCTACGTGTACGATGAGCGGGCGATTCTCTGGGTTCGCCATTTCCCATTTACCCGTTTTGCAGTGAGAGTGGCGGATCGAGGCATTTGTCTCGGCCCACTGGTAGGTAGCTGGCGCGGTAACGGGGTCGTAGACTCCGCAATTCAGACGTTTCGCGAAGCCCTCTGTTAGCCCCTCAACCAGACTGTCCACATCGATGTCGCGTTTTGCGAGATATTGTTTGGCATCGCTTGGAGCGATAATGATCGTTTGTTCGATTGGCGATGGGGTTGCCACCTTGGCTCCTTTCGAGCGAGTCCCGGTTAGCGATAGGGTAGCATGGCGACCTGGTACGCTTCGATGAAAGGTGAACAGGTGAGCGAATGAGCGTGGGGTAAGGGGTTCTGTGATCTAAGCGCAGAGGCGTTTAAGCCGGGATTGCAGGAGGCGGTACCCAGCCGGAAACAAGGTGACAAAGGAAGTGCGTGCGGTGGTCAGCGTCATTGTCGTCGAGATTGTTCGCCCGCAGGCAACCATCGCATGGGTCGTTGGGGCCGGGCGCTGGTAAACCGTCGACGAGCTGGTAAAGCTCGGTGAACTCGTCTGAGGATCTAACGGGGAGACGGTAGTCCGGATCTTCCGCGGGGTTGCTGCCGAGAAGGTCGCTGACAATCCTTTCGGCCTCGTCGCGCCCGAGACGGCCCAGGCGGACTAAGCAGGCAAGCAAGTCCAGTGTGGATAAGCAGACAAGCCGGGATTCGTGAGCGGTCGCACGCCCCATCCAGTCATCGACATAGACACATGGTTGCCCTTTCAGGATCAAGTTCTCGGCGTACGCAATGCAGGCTGCCTCTCCCGCGTTCTTGCCGCCCTCCATCGGCGCAGTGCTGAGCAAATCCAAAAGGGGCTGCTTCGGGCGTAGCTTGGTTTCCCTTAATTCGCGCGCTCGGGCCTCGGCAGAGGTATCCGGCGGCAACACCGTAATGGCGCCTGATGAAAGGGCAGCCTGGTTCTTTTCGCTGGCGCTGCGCAGCTCCATCTCCACATCGCGCGGATATCTGAGTCGGATGTTCAACTGCGAAAGGAGGTCAAAGATTCGGATATGGCCGGTTTGCGCAAGGTGGGAGAGTGGGCCGGTGTCAACGATCAGCGTCAGCAAACTGCACCCCGTAACCGTAGGACTGGGCTTCCAGAGGGCTTAACGTGCCAGCGTCCACGGCGTCATGGAGCTGTCGCAGGAGCTCGCTTGAGACTCGGTTCGGTTCAAGGACAACTCTTGTCCGGATTATCTCCTCATCTGCGGATTTCTTCGCTAATAATCGTTCCGCATCTTCGGCGGAAAGTTGTCCTGCGCTTTTAAGAAGTCCAATCGTGGAACGCCATCCCATGCCGTAGGTCTTTGCGATCTTGAGCGCCGCCTCGACCTCGCCTAGTTTGTGCTTCGTTGTTTTGAAACCAGACAACGCCTGGTCCGGCAGAAGGAGGTGAGCTGCAAACGAGCTGCACGCCTCCTCGATCTCGAGCGGTTCATCCCGGTCCTTATCGGTGTCCAGCTCATCAGGACTTACCGGGCCGCCCTCATAATCGTCGCCGATGAGCCAGTGGCATAGCTCGTGAGCCAAGACAAAACGTTGGTGGAAAGAGAACTTCGAAGAATCGATAACAGCGATCCCGAGAGAGTTATTCTCCCCGGGGCCGGTCACCTCCATCATCAAACCGGGGGTTTGACCTGGCGAACCGTCTACTTCAACTGCGAATTCCCAAAGGCCCAGGCGTTCGCACAGTTGTGAGAGTTGCATTAATGGTTCGCGAAGCCCGATGCCAGCTCGCCTTCGGATGAGATTGGCCAAATGAGCGGCTTCGTTGTGCGTACGCGGCATATCAAAACGCGGGCGAGCAACTCCGGAGACGATCTCGCGGTCCATGAGATTGTGAATATCCCGGACCACAGTCTCTAGCGTGTATTCAATCAAGGAAGGGTTCTGTGTTCCCACCTGAGCGTAGCGGCTCATCACCAACGGTAACTCCGCTCCGTCAACCCACGAGAGGGGTCGGCGCAGAACCGAAAGGATCGCGTCTAGCTCTACCGCGTAGGGATAGTGGATGCCTTCCTCGATGTCTCTGAAGGTTTTCGCATCGAGCTTGGCGCTCGCCGCGAACTCGCCCGAACCCCAGCCTTGACGGACCCGTTCATCGCGCAGTTTCACGCCGAGCTCATTCACGGTGATCACCTTCGGATGTAATGGGCTTAATAAGAGACGGGGACGTTACTGAAACCAGGGTAGTCGAACCGGAGGCCGTCGATAAGCAAAGGGGCTCTTCGTGTTTGGGAGTGCGTGGGTCGTTTTTCGGGGTGCTTGGGTGTGGCACAAGATGTGGGGGTCCTTGCTGGGTTAAGGATTTAGGTGTTCAAGCCAATCCGAACTCAACAAGGACCCTGTAATGCAGCCTAGTTCCAACATTGTCGCCGATACCATTTGCCGCACCGCGGAGCTTGGGTTGGCGATTACGAATGCCGCCCACAACGACACGCTCACCGTCATCGACTGTGAAGCGCTCGACCCGATCAACTCCTGCCCATCGTGTGGACAGCCAGGTGTGCTGCGTGACCACGTCTGCCGGGAGTTGGTGGATCTTCCTGTTGTCGGGTTTCCCACCCGGTTACGGGTGCGTCTGCCGCGCTTTCGGTGTGTGAACCGCCTCTGTTCGCAGAAGATCTTCCGGGCTGGCCTGGCATGTGCTGACGATCGCTCGAAGGTCACGCATCGGGTGGTGCGCTGGATCTTGCAGCGTTTAGCGATTGACCGGATGAGTATCGCCGCCACCGCCAAAGCACTCGGGATCAGCTGGCAGCTGACATGCGATCTCGCATTGTCCATGGCCAGGGAACTCGTCGCCGACCCCGACCACTTGGCCGGGGTGCGCATTATCGGGGTTGATGAGCACAAATGGGCCCACGATCGACGTGCGGCCGGCGGCGGGTTCGTCACCGTGATCGTGGATATGACCCGCCACCACACAGGCCAACCAGCGAGGTTGCTCGATGTCATTCCGGGAAGAAGCGCGAACGTGCTCACATGCTGGATCAACCAACAGCCGAAAGCATTTCGCGACGAGGTGGAAGTGGTCACCATGGATGGGTTCCAGGGCTACGCCACCGCAGCTGACGAGGCGCTTCCTCACGCAACCCGGGTGATGGACCCGTTTCACGTGGTGCGTCTTGCCGGCGACAAAGTCACCGCGTGCCGTCAGAGGCTGCAGCGTGAAACCTACGGCAGGCGCGGCAGGACCAACGACCCGTTATATAAAAACCGTCGCACCATGCTCACCCGCACCGGTCTGCTTAATGGCGAGCAGCAGCACCGCTTGGATGTGTTGTTCAACTACGACGATGACTACGCGGTGCTGCAAGAGACATGGCTGGTGTACCAGGAGATCATCGACTGCTACGAAGACCCCAACAAGCGCCGTGCGAAAACGAAGATGCGCAGGCTGATCAACCGGCTCCGCGGGCTTCGTCAGGCCGGGCTTCAAGAGCTGACCCAACTCGGGCGAAGCCTGCACAAACGCCGCACCGACATCCTCGCGTTCTTCGATATCGGCGCCTCCAACGGGCCGGTCGAAGCCATCAACGGCCGTCTCGAACACCTCCGCGGCATCGCGCTAGGGTTCCGCAACATCAACCACTACATCTTGCGTTGCCTGATTCACTCCGGCGGCCTCCAACCCAAGATCAACGCACTCTAAAACACGAAGAGCCAGCAAAGGCCCCTAGAGCTCGTAGCCCATGGGGGAGCCGGGGCCGAGCGGGATGCCGGCGTAGTACCAGATGAGGAAGAAGAGGAACCAGCCGATGAGGATCGATACGGTGTAGGGCAGCGCGAGGGACATGGGGGTGCCCACGCCGGCTTTCTTTTAGTACTTCTGCAGGAAGGTGAGCGCGAGGGCGAAGTAGGGCGACATTGGGGTGACGATGTTGGAGGGGGAGTCGCCGAATTATAGGTTGCGCACTTCTGCATTTCTTACCAGCCGATAAGCGTGAGCGCGAAAGCGTTATCGCGGTGTGCGCTTTGTGCCCTGGGGTGCGACGAGATCCATCTCTGTGCCGCCGAAAGAGGCTCGCCAGGAACCCGTGTAGAAGCCGGTAAGCTGGCCGGCGAGGAATACGGGGGAGCCGGAATCACTGAGAGCATGGGGAGCGGGGCGTTGAAAAGCTATAGCTCTGGCGTGGCGCAGGTGTTGTGTGTTGTGCGGACGATTTGCCAGCTATGAAATTAGTTCTTGAATCTCGCCCTGCTGCGCACGCGGTCCAGCTTTTCCGCGTTTCTAGTCGCGATACCCACATTGTCCTGCTTGACGCCTAACGATGCAGCAACCTCAGCAACCGCCCCACCAAATGCCACCCGAGCAGCCGCCTCCTGGCGAACCTCCATCGGAGTCCACTTCGAAGCCACAATAACCACCTCTTTCTAAGTGAGGTGGTGCATTCGCCGTGTGACCGTGGGATAGAGCTCGAGCTCAAGACGAGACGTGTTCTTCCAATCCTTTGAACGTAAGGATTCTAGATCAGCATTTCGGGTGTGAAATAGTATCGCACACCATTAGCTTGAACGACGGCTTCTGCTACCGGCTTGGAGTAGTCACCGGAGTTGCCGGGCTTCGCTGTGGCGGACGGGGTGGGGGTCTTCTCGCCATTCAGGCTGCCAGAGCCGCCGCCGGGGTTGACGGCGGCGACAATCACGCCGATTGCGGTGATGACGGCAAGCAGCGAGCCGACGATCTGGGGAAGCAGGTTGGCACGGGAGTCTCCTTTGCAGGAATTGTGAAAGGTAATGATAACTACATTTAAGCATGTGCCAAGGCGTCGCGCAGGGGAATATTCAGGGGACGGGGAGTTATGGATGTGGCGGGAGCTCGTCGATAAGCATTGCGGTCGAGCTGTAATGTGACCTTTAACGGACCACGCGGAGCGTCGGGCGGGCGGGGCGCTTGTGGAATAAGCAGAGTTCGAGACCGTGTGGGGCTGGGCGCTGAGCATGAGGGCGTGCAAATCCTGCTCCGGGAGCTTCGTTTCGGCGGCGATGCTCGAGACGCTTGAGCCTCCGTCGCTGGAGAGAACGAAGTCGAAGACGCGGGAGCGCTCGTACTGCAGCGTGCTGCCTGGCTCGCTGGTTCGGAAGCCGCGGGCGGACAAGGAAGTGAGATGGGAGCGGTACTCGCGCTCGCTGAGCTTTCCGTGGTGGTGGGCGGCGCGAAGCATGGACATGGCTGACACCTTCAGCGCCGTCTTGAGCCGGAGAATGTCGTCTAGGCTCGGATGCAAACGTAGGTGTGCGTGAACTGCACTAGGCGGGATGAGAAAGTCCGCTGCGAACTGGTTGTGGACGTTTTTTCCTGTTCAGCCCGGGCTAAGCGCGCCTGAAGCCGTCCCAAAACGCTTGCCACATTGTGGTGGGGCGGGAACGAAGCTCCTCGTCCAAGGCGTCGCGCACCGCTTGGCGGGGGTCAGTGCTTCGTGCATGGGCGGGGTCATCGGCGCGGCCGTGCGCCTGGAAATTGCGGTTGGCAACTTTCGGGCGCGTTGACGTGCTATTCGCACTGCGGCCCTTGCGGGTCCTCGGGTTTGTTACTGAGCTCATTGCTTCCTCCCTCCAGAAAGGAGACATTTGGGACGTTATAGTATCTGATGCGGGTTAATCCGAGGCTTCTTCAGAATCATCGGGGGTTTCCGCCCGCGGTTTCTCATCGTTAACGTAGTCTTGGATGCTTTTTGCGAGGCCCGTGTCCTCAGCAAGAAGGCCAGGCGTAAGAACGAGTCCACTTAGCAGGTTCCAGCCAAGGGTTCGCTCCCGTTCCAGTTCGCTGGTGGTGAGGTCCATTGCCCATTGGAGCCTGGCTAGCGCGGCATCACGGTCGTCAGCGTTCCTCTTCTGCCTTAGTGAATCCACTGCAACGCTTGCGGCAACCAAACCAACTACTGCGGTGGGTGCGCCTTGAACGATATTCATCGAAAGGCGGAGATTGTCCCAAAAATCTGACCATGCGAAAAGCGAACCAATACCCACGAGGAATACAACTGCAGCCCCCAAGAGCACAGTTATGTAGGTGATCCGCGTGACGGCCAAGAAACCTGTCTTAGCCGATTGACCAGCCTTAGTGGCACGCCGGATACGAGATTCATGGTCTTTTGATTGCGTGATCACTTTCGCTCACCCCCGTGCAGACACTGTATACGGATTAGGCGGGTGACGGGGCGGGCCGAAGGCTCGTCGATAAGCAATGGGTCCGGCTGCGCTCGGCACCTCGGTGAGCTACTGCGACGGCACGTGGGCTATCGCCGGCGCGCAGGGTACTGGCACGACGCGTGGGCCGGTGCAGCGCTCCTGCTACAACGGCATCAAGCTGCGCGAGCAGGGCGCGCCCGAGGAGTTCATCCGCAAGGCGCCGATCTGTACGCCGGCGGAGATTGGGAAGTAGGCCCCGGGACGAGGAGGGGAGGGGCCCGGAGGCAATGAGGTCAATATTGTCCTCAATCCTCTGACGGCCACCCCACTAGGTGGAGGGGTGGCCGGAGGGGGCGTCGATACGCAAACGCCCCTACACCTCGTAGCCCATCGGCGCGCCGGGGCCGAGGGGGATACCCAGGAAGTACCAGACCATGAAGAAGATGAACCAGCCCACGAGCATGCACAGCGAGTAGGGCAGGGCGAGCGAGATGAGGGTGCCCACGCCGGCCTTCTTGTAGTACTTCTGCAGGAAGGTGAGCGCGAGGGCGAAGTAGGGCGACATCGGGGTGATGATGTTCGAGGGGGAGTCGCCGATGCGGTAGAGCATCTGGGTGACTTCGGGGGAGACGTTGACGTACATCATCATCGGCACGACGACGGGGGCCATGAGCGCCCACTGCGCGGAGCCGGAGGTGATGAAGAGGTTGATCAGCGTCACCATGAGCACGAACGCGGCGAAGAGGACCACGTTGGGCAGATTCCAGGTCTGCAGCAGCTCGGCGCCTTTGATGGCGGTCCAGGGGCCGAGGTTGGACCACTGGAACCACGCGAGGAACTGCGCGACCACGAAGAACAGCACGAGGATGGGCAGGAGCGACTCGAGGCCCTTGGCCATGAAGGAGGGGATGTCCGCCGGGTCCTTGATCGTGCTCACGATGAGGCCGTAGACCAGGCCCGTCACAAAGAACGCGAGCGAGATCGGCACCGCGATGGCCTGGATGAGCGGGGACTCCATGAAGCCCTCGTCCGCGTTGTGGAACGGGGAGCCCGGTACGAAGATGAGCGCGAAGTAGATGGCCAGGAAGACGAGGATGGCAATGCCGGCCCATTTCAGGCCCTTGGCCTCGAGCGGGGTGAGCGAGAGGTCCTCGTCGTCCTCGCGGGTGTGGGCGTCGTCGGGCTGATTGTCCTCGTCGAACTGGAGCTCGTCCTCGTCGATTTCGTCGTGGTCCACGAGGTCGGCGGCCTTCTTGTCTATGTAGAACTCGGTCACCGCGGTGATGATCAGGGAGAGCACGATCGCGGACGGGATGACGAAGAAGATGTTCGCCAGCGGGGAGACGACGTAGTCCGCGTCCACGAGCTGCGCCGCGGAGGTGGAGATGCCGGCGAGCAGGAGGTCGGTGATGTTGAGGATGAGGGAGGCATCGAAGCCGGCCGACGACGCCGCGAACGCCACCATCGCGCCGACGACCGGGGAGCGGCCCATGGCGTGGAAGGCCATCGCGCCAAGCGGGATGAGGATGATGAAGATGGCGTCTGAGGCCACCGAGCCCGTCACGCCCGCGAGCGCCACCATGAAGGTGAGCATCTTCGGGCTCACCTTGGACACCATCGCGCGCACCATCGCGGACAGCAGCCCGGATTGCTCGGCCACGGCGACGCCGAGCATGGTGGCCAGGACGACGCCGAGCGGCGGGAACGCGATGAAGTTCTGCACCGCGTCCGTGACCATGCGCGAGAGGTTCTCGCCGGTGAGCAGGTTTTCGACGTGGATCTCCTCGCCGTTCGAGGGGTCCACGGCGGACAGCCCCGCCTTGTTGGCCAGCCAGGAGCTGACGGCGACCACGCCGGCGAGGATGACGAAGAGCCAGAACGGGTCGGGCAGCTTGTTGCCCACCTTTTCAATCCAGCCGAGGAAGCCGGTCATGCCGTCCTGCTGGGTCTCGTCAGCCTTGCTCTCGGCTTTGTTCTCGGGCTCGCGTTTCGGCGCTGTTTCGGGCTGGGTCCTGGTGGATCCGCTCATGGCGTGCCTCTCTGGTCGGGGGCGTTTGTCGATACACCCTTGAACAAAAGGTGAGAGCGAGCTTACAGAAGCGCGCGCCCGTAGACTGTCCAAAGTGAGCACCGAAGTCCAGATCGCGCCCCGCGAGCCGCGTCGCCGCTCCGGCTGCGCGGGCGTCGCAGCCGCTGCCGTCGCCGTCATCGCCATCCTCGCGCTCGTCGCGGGCCTCATGCGCCCCGCCCTGTTCGGCATGGGGGAGGAGAAGGTCCAGTCGACGACCATTGGGGCGTCGCTAAGCGATATCGCGGAACTCGCCGTCGAGGAATACGCGTTCTCGGACGTGGGCAAGTTCGACCAGGCCGGCCTCGAGGTGCTCGGCGTGCACGTGCCGTTCACGGGCCGCAACTTCCTGATCACCTACGACGGGCGCGTCACCGCGGGCATCAAGGACGCATCGCGTATCGACGCCTCCGTGGACGACGCCTCCCACCAAATCACCGTAAAACTCCCCGCGGTGGAGGTGCTGGAGTCCCACATCGACGCCGACAGTGTGCAGGTCTACGACCAGTCCATGAACCCCATCAACCAGCTGCGAGTGCAGGACGTCGCGGGCTTCATCGCGGACCGGGAGAACGCCGCGCGCGACAAGGCCGTCGCCCAGGGGCTTCTCGACCGCGCGCGCTCGCGGGCGGAGGAGCTAGCGACCAAGCACGTTCAGGCGCTCATCGACGGCACCGCGGAGGCCGATTACCAGGTGCGCGTCGAGTCCGCGCGGTAGTCTTTGCCGCATGCGTAACCCTGTCGCCGCGGCCGCCGTGGCCAGCGCCCTCGTCCCGTGCCTGTCTGTTGCTAGCCTTGCCGCGCCGGCCGCGCTTGCGGAACCATCGGCCGATGACAACCCTCGCGAGTGCACCATCGAGTACACCGCCGACGACATCCCAGCGCTCGCGGCGGGGTTGCACGGCGACGACATCCTCTACCAAGCCACCTCCCGCCGCGCGGCAATCGACGCCTGGAACGACGGGCAGGCCAAGCTCAAAGCCGGCCTCGGTGCGAATGGGTGGGGCACGGTGAGCGACGTGGTCGAAGACGGCGCGCACCCCGGCCCGGCCGATAACACCGGCAGCTCGGTGGCCCGCGAGGAGTTCGAACGGGTTTCCTCGCAGCCGCAGCCCTTGCGCACGTCCCACTTCAGCCCCGCCGAGGTCGCGTTCTTCGAGAACGCCGCCGACTACACCAGCCAGCGCCTCACCGACTGCGGCAAGGACATTGCCCGCACGGCCCCGGAGGCGCCGTCAAGTCTGAAGCTCGCGCTCGCGCCGAACAAGATCGCCTCGATCGTCCTGGCCATCCTTTCAGCGGTGTGCGCCGGCCTGGCCGCCACGGGGATGAGGATCCCGGGCGTGGAGATGCCCGAGCTCCCGCAGCTGCCGTGGTAGGGCCTCGAGGGAATGAGGACAATATTGTCCTCAATCTCCATCACACCCACCCCACCCCCACGTACCCTGGCGCCATGAACCTCGAGCAGTACTTCGGCGACTGGCCGGTGGACAACGTCGCGGCGGCGCTCGTCGGCACCCGCGAGGCCGCACTCGGCGACGACACGCGCGTCTTCGAACTCGCCAGCGTGACCAAGCTCCTCTCCGCATACGCTGTGCTCATTGCGGTGGAGGAGGGGGCATTCTCGCTTGACGACGCCTCCGGTCCCCCCTCATCAACCATCCGCCACCTGCTCGCGCACGCCTCCGGCGTCGGCTTCGACACCCGCGAGCCCCAGAAGGCGCCGGGGGAGCGCCGGATCTACTCCTCGGCCGGCTACGAAATCCTCGCCGACCACGTCGAGGAGTCCACCGGCATCGCGTTTGCCGACTACGCCCGCGAAGGGGTCTTCGAGCCGCTCGGCATGGGGGACACGGAGATATATGGGTCGGCGGGGCATGGCGGGAGGTCGTCGATACGCGATCTGCGCGCGTTCGCCGCCGAACTCCTCGAGCCCACACTCCTCGACCCCTCCACGCTCGGCGAGGCGTTCACGAACCAGTTCGGCGACCTGCGCGGCGTCGTGCCTGGCTACGGCATGCAGAAGCCCTGCCCGTGGGGCCTCGGCTTCGAGATCAAGGGCGACAAATCCCCGCACTGGACCGGCGACGGCATGCCCGCGAGCACGGTCGGGCACTTCGGCATGGCGGGCACGTACCTGTGGGTCGCGGGCGGCCAGGCGTGCGTCGTGCTCACCGATCGCGAGTTCGGCGACTGGGCGAAGCCGCTCTGGCAGGAGACGAACACCGCGCTGTGGGAGGCGCTGGCGTAAGCCCGGAAGAAGAGGGTGTACCCCCGGAGGAATTCGTCGTTACGCTGCATTCTTAGCTCTGATTTAAACTGCACGCATGACAACGAACACCACCCCGCAGCCAGCGGCGGGGCAGAAGCTGCCGACCAACCAGGTCGTGCCCCTGATGACGGCGCTGCTGGTCGCCGTCTTCGCGTTCCAGCTCAACGCCTCGATGCTCGCCCCGGCGCTGGCCACGATGGAGACCGAGCTCAACGCCACGACCTCCCAGATCGGCATGACGCAGACCGCATTCTTCACCGCCGCGGCACTGTTCGCGCTGTTCATGCCGCGCTGGGGTGACCTCATCGGGCGGCGCAAGGTGCTCGTGGGGATGATGGTGGTCACCGTGATCGGCTCGGTCGTCGCCGCGCTGGCCACGAACGTGACCATGCTGTTCATCGGCCGCGTCATCCAGGGCGTGTCCGGCCCGACCGTGGCGCTGACGTCGGTGATGCTGCGCCAGGCGGTGCGCGAGGAGAAGCAGTTTGCGTTCCTCGTCGGCATCCTCACCTCGGTCAACGGCGGCATCGCGGGTGTCGACGCCCTCCTCGGCGGCTGGCTCACCTCCGCGTTCGGCTTCCGCTCCCTGTTCTGGGTCATCGGCGCCGCCGCGCTTATCGCCGTATTCGCCGTGCGCTACGGCGTGCCGGAGACGAAGTCGAGTGAGCTCCAGCCGATGGACTGGAAGGGCGTGGTCACGCTCGTCGTGGCCGTGGGTACGATCCTCACCGCGCTCAACGAGGCCGGCGCGCTCGCCGCCGCGAACTGGTTCATGGTCATCATCCTGCTGGTCATCGGCGCCGTCGCGCTCGTGGTGTTCTGGCGCGCGGAGAAGGCCAGCACCCACCCGCTCATGTCCACCGACCTGCTCTCGCAGCGTCGCACGTGGGCGCTGCTCCTCACCACCACGCTCACCATGACCGGCGTCTTCGCCGTCATGAACGGCCTCGTGCCCAACCTCGCGCAGGACGACGTCGCCGGCCCCGGCCTCTCCGCCGGCGTCGTGTCCTGGTGGACGCTCACCCCGTACGCGCTCGCCGGCCTCATCATGGGCCCGGTCTCCGGCTGGCTCGCCGGGCGCGTGGGCTACAAGATCATCCTCCAGATCGGCATCGCCGGCGCCGCGCTGTCGGTCTTCCTCGGCCTCGTGGTCGTGGACCACCCGACGCGCGGCATGCTCCTGCTCATGTCCGTCCTCGCCGGCATCACCTACGCCGGCATGGGCAACATCATGCTCGGCTCCCTCGGCGTCGTGCTCGCACCGAAGCACAACCAGGGCTACCTGCCCGGCCTCAACGGCGGCGCGTTCAACCTCGGCGCGGGCCTGTCGTTCACGGTCGTCTTCGCGGTCTTCTCCGCGCTCGACGGCAGCTACCGCGCGGGCATGATCGCCGGCGCGGTGCTCCTGGCCTGCGCGTTCGCCGCGTCCTTCCTCATCCCGAAGCCGGAGACGGTGCCGGACACCCTCGCCGCGGAGGACCTGGCCGCCCGTGCGTAAGGTCATACTCGACTGCGACCCCGGCCACGACGACGCCGTCGCCATCCTCCTCGCCGCCGGCAACCCGGACATCGAGCTGCTTGGCCTCACCACCGTCGGCGGCAACCACACCATCGACCACGTCACGCGCAACGCGCAGCAGGTGCTCACGGTCGCGGGCCTCAGCGGGGTGCCCATCTACCGCGGCGCCTCGAGGCCTTTGCTTAACGACGTCGTCACCGCCACCGACATCCACGGCGACACCGGCATGGAAATCCACGGCTTCACGCTTCCCGAGCCCGCCGTCCCGGTCGAGGAGGAGCACGCCGTGAGGTGGATCGTCGATACGCTAATGCGCGAGGAACCCGGCACCGTCACGCTCGTGCCCACCGGCCCGCTGACGAATATCGCGCTTGCCGCGCGCCTCGAGCCGCGCATCGTGGAGCGGGTGCGCGAGGTCGTGCTCATGGGCGGCGCGGTCGGGGCGGGCAACGTCACGGCGTCGGCGGAGTTCAACACGTTTGTGGACCCCGAGGCCGCCGCGATCGTGTTCGGCGAGAACTGGCCCGTGGTCATGGTGGGGCTTGACCTCACGCACCAGGCGCTGGCCACGCCCGCGGTCGAGGCGCGGTTCGCATCCCTCGGCACCGCGTGCGGCGACTTCGTCGTCGGGCTGTTCGACGCCTTCCGCCGCAACTACAAGGACGCCCAGGGCTTTGAGAACCCGCCGGTCCACGACCCCTGCGCCGTCGCCTACGTCATCGACCCGACCGTGGTCGAGACCGTGCGCGTGCCCGTGTCCGTCGAGCTCGCCGGCACCCTCACCCGCGGCCGCACCGTGGCGGATTTCCGCGCGGCGCCGGGCGCGGACTGCCACACCGCCGTGGCCACTCGCCTCGACGTCGACCGGTTCTGGGACCTCGTCGTCGACGCCGTCCGCGCGCTGGGGTAGGGGCGGGGCGGCGCCCGGGCGCGGCGGGGCTCGCCCGGGCGCGCCGGCGTTCGCCCGGCCCGCAGCGTTCGCCCGCCCCCCCCAGCGCAAAACCGGCTACCTGCAACCGGTTATCACCCGGTTTTCGGCCCGTAAGCCGGTCCTAGGTAGCCGGTTTTGGCTTGGGAACCCCGCCACGCCGCCCCGCCACGCCGCCCCGCCGCAGGTCGGCCGCCGTCGCCAGCCGCGGGCACCGCGGGCACGCCGTCGCTAGCCTTGGCGCCCATGGATGTTTCGGACAACGTCGGCAACCTCTACTTCGTCCTCGAATACACGGGCGTGCTGCTCGCCTCCACCATCGGCGGCACCGTGGCCAAGCGCATGAACTTTGACATTGTCGGGTTCGCCTTCATCGCGTACTTGTCGTCGCTGGGCGGCGGCTTTATCCGCGACGCGATCCTGAGCAACGGCCCGGCCGCCGCCCTCACGAACCCCGGCTACCTCATTACCGCCACGATCGGCGCGCTCATCGCGTACTTCGGCAACCTCCACGGCAAGGTCTGGGAGAACTTCCGCTTCTACGCGGACATCATCACCATTGGCGTGTGGGCGGTCGCCGGTACGCTCAAGGGCCTCATGGCGGATCTCAACTTCGTCCCCTGCATTCTCCTCGCCGTGATCACAGCGACCGGCGGCACGATGATGAGGGACATTGCGTTACGACGCGTCCCGTCCCTCTTCACCTCCGAAAAGATGACCGTATTCCCCGCGATCATCTCGTCCGTGATCATGCTCGTGTTCAACCGCTTCGACCTGGTCTGGCAGGGCATGCTCGCCGCCGCGATCGCCGCGCCGATCTTCGCCGCCGCGGTCTACTTCGGCGGCGACAGGCTTTCGATGTTCCAGGCGAAGCACACCGAGCGCCCCCTCGAGAAAAAGATCGGCGACGCCCTCGGCGTGGACACCAAGAACAGTGAGGACACCGGCGACGACGTCACCCGCGCGCTCGAGGACGCCACCGACGAGGAGCTCATCGCGGCGCTGCGCGTCATGTTGAAGAACGAGGTCCTCGCCCGCACCGAGTCGAAGGCGTAGCTCCCGCCGCGCTGAGGTCTTATTTCAGAGCCGGGAGGCCGGGGTGCCGCCCCACGGGTAGTCGGTGGGCCACCCAGCCGCCGGATCAGAAGCAGTACCCGCACCAGTATCAGCACCCGAGCGCGACCGCGGGTCCTCGTAGAAGCGCGGGTCGTTGAGCAGCTCCTCCAGGTCCTTCATCTGCAGCTCGGCGTCGCCGAACGATGTGGTCACTCGGTTCGCCAGCACCTGCGACGTGAGCGCCGTGCCAAGGATGTCCACCACGAGCGCCGCGGCGGGCAGCGCCTTGCGGGCTCCCTGCGGGAACAGGCCCACCACGCCGAGGATGAACGCGGCCTGCAGCAGTGGCGCCCCGAACGCCGCGGAGCGCGCGGCCAGGCTCAACAGCGTGCCGAGCACCGCGCAAACGAGACCGGTGATGCCGATGAGGTTGGTGCCGGAGGCGTCGATACGCGATGCCTGCGGACGTGTGTACGCCGGGCGCTCTGGGCCCAGAAATGGTGTAGTCATGCAAGATGAGCGCCGGCGCGCGACGTGAGAAGATCGGGCAATGCTCCTCCTCATCGCGCTCGTCGTCGGCGGGCTCATCCCGATCCAAACCGCGGCGAACTCGCGCCTGCGCCTGAGCGTGGGCAACCACCCGGTCGTCTCGGCGCTCATCTCGTTTTCCGTGGCGCTGCTTGTGGCCATCGTTGCCACCACCATCCTGCGCGGCAACCCGCTACCGCACTTCGCGCCGGGCACGTCCGCGCCGTGGTGGGTGTGGTTCGGCGGGCTTATGGGGGTGTGCTTCGTGCTGGGCAACATCGTCCTCTTCCCGCGCCTCGGCGCCGTGCAGACGGTCGTGCTGCCGATCCTCGGCCAGGTGGTGATGGGCCTGGTCATCGACAGGTTTGGCCTCTTTAACGCACCGCGTATCGACGTTTCCGTTCCGCGCATCCTCGGCGCCCTCGTCGTCCTCGTCGGCATCGTGGTCACGCTGCGGGCCGATGCCTCGGCGAAGGCGGAAGGCGATGCCCACGGCCTGGAGCTGTGGGCGTACCGCGCGCTCGGCGTGCTCGTGGGCGTGGGCTCGGCAGTGCAGACCGCGGTGAACGGCTACCTGGGCACCATCGCCGGGTCCTCGCTGCACGCCGGCGAGATCAACCTGGCCGTCGGTTCGCTGCTGTTGCTCATCGCGGCGCTGGCGACGAGCCCCGGCCAGTTCACGCGCCGCCCCGAGCCGGGGCCGTGGTGGATGTGGGTCGGCGGCCTGGTGGGCGCGACGTTCGTCATCTCCGGCGCGACGCTCGCCCCGCTGCTGGGCACGGCGACGACCGTCATCGCCTTCAACGCGGGCACGATCGCGGCGGGCCAGGTGCTCGAGGCGCGCGGGGCATTCGGGGCGCGCAAGAACCCGCTCACGGCGACGCGCCTCGTCGGGCTGGTGGTGGTGTTCCTCGGCGTGCTCGCGGTGCGGTTGCTGTAACCCGCACACACTCCTCAACCTCAACCACAACTCGAGCGAACAGGGGGATCAACCAGGCCTTGAGGGTTGCCCGAGTCAACCAGTGTGAAGCAAGATCAGCCCTGCGCAAGCACGAGCAACAAGAGGCCGTTGGGGAAGACGAACCTCTCGTCTCGCACTCCGTCGCGCGGGCCAGTCACCCGCGCGGCAACCCCGCCTAGTCACCGGGAACCGGAGTGCGCCACACACAATCGCCGCACTCGCGGAGAAGGGTCCCCACCGATGACGACAACACTGGCCGCGCCCCGCACGTGCCGCACCCGCGCCCGCATGACCTACACGCTTGAGGTCGAGGGGATGGCGGGGGAGTACCGGATGGACGTCGAGAAGCTGATGCTCCTCCTGCCGGACGGCGACGAAGGCGAGGTGTGGTTCACACGCTGGCAGCGACGCGCGGACCGCACGTATTCCTGTCGCGAGACGATCCTCGCGACGCCCGCCGAGCTGCAGCCGTTCGAGCGCGCGCTCGGCGAACTCGCCCGTGACGCAAACTTTATGGCGAGCGTCACGCAGCGCTCCTACCATGGGCCACATGTCCACTAAGTACCGCGTACAAAACCCGAAAACCAACGAAATCGAGGAAACCTTCGACTTCATCACCGACGACGAACTCGAGCAGGCCCTCGCCACCGCCGACGCCGCGTTCAAGCAGTGGCGCGAGAAGAGCTTCGAGGAGCGCGGCGAGGTGCTGCGCAAGGTCGCATCGCTTTTCGACGCGCAACGCGCCGACCTCGCCAAGATCATCGCCGACGAGATGGGCAAGGCCATCAACGAGGGCGACGCCGAGGTCGACGACGTCGTGGAGATCTTCAACTACTACGCCGACCACGGCGCCGAGTTCGGGGCCGACGAGGAGATCCCGAACGAGCGCGGCGGCACATCCGTGATGCGCAAGGTGCCGCTCGGCGTGATCCTCGGCATCATGCCGTGGAACTTCCCGTACTACCAGGTCGCGCGCTTCGCGGCGCCGGCGCTCATGGCCGGCAACGTGGTCATGGTCAAGCACGCCGAGATCTGCCCGCGCTCCGCGGCGGCGATCGAGCGCATCTTCGACGAGGCCGGCGCGCCGAAGGGCATCTACACGAACCTGTACGCGCAGCACTCGCAGGTCTCCACGATCATCGAGGACAAGCGCGTGCAGGGTGTCTCGCTCACCGGCTCCGAGCGCGCCGGCCGCGAGATCGCCGCGCAGGCGGGCAAGGCGCTGAAGAAGTGCGTGCTCGAGCTCGGCGGCACCGACCCGTACGTCGTGCTCGACGCCTCCGACGTGAAGAAGGCGGCGGAAACGGCGTGGAACAAGCGCATCGGCAACGTCGGCCAGGCCTGCACGTCGAACAAGCGCATGATCGTCATGGACGACATTTACGACGAGTTCGTCGACGCGCTGGTGGCGCTGGCGTCGTCGTATAGCGAGGGCGATCCCCGGAACCCGGGCGACGGCGCGGAGTTCTACCCGCTGTCCTCCCGCGACGCGGCCGAGAAGCTCGCGCAGCAGCTCAAGGTCGCCGTCGACGAGGGCGCGACGCTGCACGTCGGTGGCGAGGTCACCGGCAAGGGCGCCTACATCACCCCGGCCGTGATTACCGGCATCCCGGCCGGCACCGACTCCTACTACGAGGAGTTCTTCGGCCCGGTCGCCGAGGTGTACAAGGTTTCCTCCGAGGACGAGGCCATCGAGCTAGCGAACGACTCGCGCTACGGCCTCGGTGGCGCCGTCATGTCGGAGGACGAGGAGCGTGCGAAGCGCGTCGCGTCCAAGATCGACACCGGCATGATCCACGTGAACATCCCGCAGGCCCGGGGCGCCGAGCTGCCGTTCGGCGGCGTGAAGGCGTCCGGCCTCGGTCGCGAGCTCGGCCCGCTGGGCATGGACGAGTTCGTGAACAAGCAGCGCTTCTACGTCGCGGGCTCCGACTCGCAGGTGTAGCGCTCCCGCGCGCGGCTACTCCCCGTCGGCGTAGAACCCGTCGCCAAACGGGTCCCAGATCCGGTCCACCAGGTCCGCCACGGAGTTCACGGCGGCGGTGGGCCGGAAAGGGTACTTGGCAATCTCGGCGTCGTCCGAGATGCCGCTGCGCACGAGGATGGTGCGCATGCCGGCCTCGAGGCCGGCCTTGACGTCGGTGTCCATGCGGTCGCCGATCATTACCGTGTTCTCCGAGTGGGCGCCGATGTTGTTCAGCGCGGTGCGCATCATCACGGGGTTCGGCTTGCCCACGTAGTACGGCTTCATGCCGGTCACCGCCGTGATCATCGCCGCCACCGAGCCCGTCGCCGGCACGACGCCCGCCGGGCCCGGGCCAGTCAGATCCGGGTTGGTGGCGATGAAGCGCGAGCCGTTGCGGATCAGGTTCGACGCCGTGGTCAGCGCCTCGAACGAGTACGTGCGCGTCTCGCCGAGGACTACGAAGTCCGGGTCTGCGTCGGTGAGGATCCAGCCGATCTCGTGCAGCGCCGTGGTCAGGCCAGCCTCCCCGATGACGTACGCGGAGGCCTCGCCCGCCTGCTGCGAGAGGAACTTCGCCGTCGCGGTGGCGGAGGTCCAGATGCGCTCCGGCTCGATGTCCAGACCCATGCGCGTGAGCTTCGCGGAGAGGTCGCGCGGGGTCTGCATCGAGTTGTTCGTGAGCACCATGAACTCGATGCCGTCGGCGCGCAGCGCGCGGATGAACTCCTCCGCGCCGGGGATGACGTTGCCCTCGCGGTGCAGGACGCCGTCCATGTCGGTCAGGTACGAAATCATTGCTGCTCCTCGATGTAGCGCGCCAGTTCCCCGGCGGTGTCGTGGGTGGCGTAGACGTGCTCGTCGATACGCACTGCGAACTCCTCCTCGATGCGGACCGCGAGCTCGATGCGATCGAGCGAGGTGAGTCCCGCCTCGTCGAGGCGGGTGGTGGGGGTGATGTCGGAGCCGCCTAGCGTATCGACGAGCTCCGCCAACCTCCCGAACACATCCCCCGACGACGGCGCCTTGTCCTCGCCGCCCTCGCCGCCGAGCTCGAGCCCGCCGAGATCCAACCGCTGTGAAAGTTCCATGCCGATATGATAAGCCCATGCAACGCCTCGCACTCCCGGCCGCAGTGGCCGCCCTCGCCGGACTCGTCGTCGCCCCGGTAGCCTCCGCCGCGACGATGGACGAGCTGTACCAGCCGTACTTTGACCCGACCCCGCGGCTGGTGCACGCGGTGCCCGGCGACGGCGTGAGCACGAACGCCGAGTACACGCTCCAGGGCGCGCCGGAGGGCACGACGTGGAAGCTCGACGGCCAAAACACCGAGCTGTGGAAGATCCAGCTGGAGCGGCACGGCGACGTGCTCAGCGCGCGCCTCAACCACTACGGCAACGAGCCGGTGGCGGCGGGGGAGAACACGGTCCCCGGGCGCGCCCGGGTGACGTACCCGGATACGTCCTGGGAGTACATCGATGCCGCGCCGGTGCTCGTTCCGGACGACGCGTTCCTCTACGACCCGCTGTACGACACGGTTACCGCCGACCCAGGCGAGACCGCGACCCTCACGCCCCACAACAACTTCGAGCTACCTCTGCCTGACAACGCCCAATGGTCCTTCACCCGCACTCCCGCCTTCGGCGCGACCCTCGACGCGCACACCGGCGCGATCACCGTCGCGGTGCCGAAGACCTCCTACGACGGCGCCTCCTTCGACGTCAAGGTGACCTTCGCGGACGGCACGTCGCGCAACGCTGCCGCGTTCCTGAAGAACTCGGGCAAGGGCGTGGTTGCCCCGCCGCCGACAACGACGGCGAACCCCAAGCCGGGCGGCTCGCAGCCGGGCGGCTCGCAGACCGGGACAGCGAAGCCCGTGCCGTCGACCTCCAACGCCCCGGCGGGCTCCTCGCCGCTGCAGAAGGCGGCGCTCGTGGTCGGCATCCTCGCCGTGGTCGCGGGGATCGCGGCGTTCGCCATGCCGTACGTGCAGCAGTTCCTGCCGTAGCGCGGCGGCGGGCGGGGGCGGTCCTCCTCCCCTCAACGCCAAATCCAGCTACTAAGACCCAGCTAATCGGCTTTTTGGGGATGCGGTCTTTTTGTTGGAGTGCGTTTTGGGGGACTTTGTCTCGTTGTTATGCACTCAGTGCCTTGCGGTGCTCGGCGATGGTGGTGTAGCCCTCGCCGAGTGTCGACTTCAATCGTGTGTTGATGTAGAAGTCGATGTAGGAATCAATATAGTCGCGCATTTGCGCCACCGTCATCGTCGACACCACAGGCCTGCCTTTGAGCAGTTCTTGTTTCATCGTGCCGAAGAAGCCTTCGGTGCGCGCGTTGTCGCCGCTGGTGGCTTTGCGCGACAGTGACGGGATGTATCGCCACCGGTTGCCGCACCATGTATCGGCCTGGCAGTCGGGGCAATCCAAGATGTTGTGGGTGTGGTCGGTAATCAGACTGACCCAGCGTTCACTGCGGTAGAGCCCACCACGATCGGAATGGATGATCGGTTGTGCCTCGTCGGGTTTTACCTCGTCGATTCGCGCGATCATCTCGGCGACCAAGTCGTGGTTCGGTGATGTTGACATGGTCACCGCAATCGGCATCCCGTCGTAGAAATCGATCGCTGCCGACAGAAACAATTTGCCGTCTGGGCAGTGGATTTCGGTGACGTCGGTGCCGATTTTCTCCCACGGGGCATCCGCGTGGAAATCGTGGGTCAGCCCCTGAGCGTCGGCGTGGTCGATGAAGTACTGCGACGGTGCAACAACCGGCCGGGCCACATCCACATCCGCATCCCCATCATCGTCACTGTTGTCGGTTGGGGCGATCAGCAGCAGGTTCGCGGGTTTGTGGTCGGTTTCACCGGTGTAGGAGGAGTATTTGCCCGACGCTTTCGCCGGCGGGCGGCACCCAAGCTCTTCCATGAGGGTACGCACGATCTTTTCCGACACTGTATGCCCCATGATCTTCAGCCAGGCGTGGATGCGCCGGTAGCCGTAGCTTTGCCCGGATTCGGCTGCTGCCTGCAAGATCAGCGGTTTGAGTGCAGCGCGGCGCTGTTCGCGCTGGTGCACCACCTTCGTGTGGGTGTGTCGGTGGTAGTAAAACGTCGACTGCGCAATCCCGACAACCGCGCATGCTTTGGCGATGGAAAACCCGTGGGCGTCCGTGAGGGCAACCACCACTGCGGCTTTCGCCGCGGTGGACAGTTCCCCGTCACGGACGTCGTCTTTTCCCCGCGACTCACCGCCACGGACGTTGCCTTTTCCCTGCGGCTCACCGTCGCTCATGAGCACTTGGATAATGGCGTCTTTGACTGTTTCCCGGTCGCGCATCTCGACAACGAGCTTTTTCAGCTCGTCCATGTCACTGGGTAAATCAGCGATGTCGTCTATCGGTCCAGGCCCTGGCAGCCACTCGTTGACTGGCCGGGGTGGCCTTTTCGCATCGGCTGCTTCATCGACTCGCTGCTGTTGATGGTTGCGTTGGACTTTGCGGTGTTTGCTCACGCGTTCCATTGTCGCCGCAAACGCCTCGTCGAAGGTCATCGACGCTGCCGAATCGCGGTCGTCATCGTCTGGCCAGTACCGCTTCGTCCAGGTCAGTGCTGCGGTGTCGTTGACATCGAACTCCACGGCAATCTCACGCACCGTCGCCTGCGAGGTCAACCTGCGTGCTACAACCTTCGCGATGGTCTCAGCGTCGTAGGCGCGTCGCGTGCCATCAAAGGACTGGCCGCGGCGTTTGGCCGCAACCCAGTTGCCGACCGTGTCCACCGATGGTCGGCGACCACATACGTCTTCAGCCCAGTCGCAGACCTCACGGGCAGACGCCCCAGCCAAAAACCTCTCAACCGCACCATCGCGGATATCAGATGGAAACCCTGCGGGCATTGGAATACCTTCCAGCCCCCAACACTCCAACTTTTTGTCCGCGCTCCCTTTTAAGGCGATTAGCTGGGTCTTAGTAGCTGGAAACGTGTGCCACGGGCCGCCGCGGGCCGGTGGGGACCGGTGCGGGGACCGGGCGTAACCCGGCAAACAGTCACATCCGGGAAAAGTGAGTGACGGGCGACACATTTGGCTACAGTGTGTCGTGCACCACAAACCGGATGTGAAAGGACCCAACAATGTCGGACACTCAAGCGCGCGAATGGCTGGACAAGCTCGAAAGCGCGACGGGGAACGAGAATCCCGAGGAGGCGGCGGCGCAGGTAGCGGAACTGTTCGAGGAGGACAGCTTCTGGCGCGACCTCATCAGCTTCACCTGGAACCTGCACACGGCAGAGGGGCGCGACGAGATCGCGCGGATGGTGCGCGAAACCCACCCGGCCTGCCAGATCACCAACACGCAGATCACCGAGGAGGCCGACGAGGGCGACGGCGTCACCCGCGTGCAGTTCACCTGCGAAACGAAGGACTTCAACTGCCGCGGCGTACTGCGTCTGCGCGACGGGCTTGCCTGGACGCTGCTCACGTCGGGTCGCGAGCTCAAGGACTTCCCGGAGCGCAAGGGCCGCACGCGCGAGCTCGGCGCACAGCACGGGCCGGACCTCGACCCGGAGAACTGGGCCGACAAGCGGGAAAAGCGCCGCGCCTCGCTCGGTGTGACGGAGCAGCCCTACGTCCTCGTCATCGGGGGTGGCCAGGGCGGCATCGCGCTCGGCGCACGGCTGAAGAGGCAGGGGGTGCCGACGGTGATCGTCGATAAGCAAGCTCGCCCCGGTGACCAATGGCGCGGCCGCTACCACTCCCTGTGCCTCCATGACCCGGTGTGGTACGACCACCTGCCCTAACTGTCGTTCCCAGACGACTGGCCCGTGTTCACCCCGAAAGACAAGATGGGGGACTGGCTCGAGCACTACGTGGGCATCATGGACCTCGACTACTGGACGGACACCGAGGTCACCAGCGCCACGTTCAACGAGGCGGAGGGGTGCTGGGACGTGACCCTCAACCGCGGCGGCGTGGAGACCGAGATGCACCCGGTCCAGCTCGTGTTCGCGACCGGCATGTCCGGCGTGGCCAACAAGCCCCACCTGCCCGGCCAGGAGAACTTCCAGGGGGAGATCCGCCACTCGTCCGAGCACCCCGGCGGCGCGGGCGACGAGGGTAAGGACGTGGTGATCCTCGGCGCGAACAACTCGGCGCACGACATCGCCGCGGACCTCGTGCACAACGGGGCCCGGCCCGCGATGGTGCAGCGCTCCTCGACGCTCATCGTGCGCTCCGACGCGCTCATGGGCCACGTTCTCGGGCCGCTGTACTCGGAGGATGCGGTGGAAAACGGCATTGACACGGACACCGCCGACCTGCTCTTCGCGTCCTGGCCGTACAAGCTGCTGCCGGCCGAGCAGAAGAAGGTCTTTGACGTCATCCGCGAAGAGGACAAGCAGTTTTACGACGACCTCACCAACGCCGGCTTCCTCATCGACTTCGGCGACGACGACTCCGGCATGTTCATCAAGTACCTCCGCCGCGGGTCCGGCTACTACGTCAACGTTGGCGCGTCCGAGCTGGTCATCGACGGCCGCGTGCCCGTCTACTCCAACACCACCATCCAGGAAGTGAAGGAACGCTCCGTAGTGCTCACCGACGGCACCGAGATCCCCGCCGACGTCATCGTGCTCGCCACCGGCTACGGCTCGATGAACGGCTGGGTGGAAAAGATCGTGTCCAAGGAGGCAGCGGATACCGTGGGCAAGGTGTGGGGCCTGGGCTCCGACACCACCAAGGACCCCGGCCCGTGGGAGGGCGAGCTGCGCAACATGTGGAAGCCGACCCAGATCCCGAACCTCTGGTTCCACGGCGGCAACCTCCACCAGTCGCGCCACTACTCGCGTTACATGGCGCTGCAGCTCAAGGCCCGCTACGAGGGCATGGACACCCCGGTCTACGAGCTCGCCGAGGTGCATCACGCAGCGTAACGACGGCTAAAGCGGGCGGGGCCCGGCGGCGGGCGGGGCTCGGTCTCAGCCCAGCCCCGCCAGCCGCCTGAACCCGGTCCTCCTCCCCTCAACGCCAAATCCAGCTACTAAGACCCAGCTAATCGGCTTTTTAAGGCGATTAGCTGGGTCTTAGTAGCTGGAAACGTGTGCCACGGGCCGGCGCGGGCCGGAGCGCGAGGGCGGTTTCACCGGGGAAACGCGCACCCGCAGCGCCAGCGCACCAGCGCACCCGCGGCGCTCAGCTCCTACTCGGCCGCGTTCTCCGGGCCCTCCTCCTCAGCGGGGTGGACGGGCTCGGCGGCGGTCGGGTCGTCGATCTTCAGGTCCTTCGCGGCCTTTGCCGCCACGGAGCGGTCGATCTTGCCCTCCTTGGCCAGGCCGAGCAGGGCGGCGACGGCCATGGACTCGGCGTCGATGTTGAAGAAGCGGCGGGCGGCCTCGCGGGTGTCGGCGAAGCCGAAGCCGTCGGCGCCGAGCACGATGTACTGGCCCGGGACGTAGGCGCGGATCTGCTCCTGCAGGTCGGAGGCGAAATCGCTCGTGGCGATGTATGGCCCGGAAGTCTGCTTGAGCTGCTTCGTCGCAAAGGCTTCCTCGACCTCCTCCTCCGGGTGGAGCAGCTGCTCGTTGGCCTTGCGCTGGCCGTCGCGGGCGAGCTCGGTCCAGGAGGTCACCGAGTAGATCGCGGCGCCGACGTTGTACTGCTCCTGCAGGATCTCCTGCGCGCGCAGCGCCTGCTGCATGCCCACGCCGGAGGCGAGCAGGGAGACCTTGTTCTCGAGGTCCTTGCCCTCGTCGTAAAGGTAGATGCCGCGGTGCAGGCCCTCGACGTCGAGGTTGTCCGGGCGGGCCGGCTGGTGGTGCGGCTGGTTGTAGACGGTGATGTAGTACATCACGTTCTCGCCCGGGTTGTCGCCGTACATGCGCTCGATGCCCTTGGAGATGATGTACGGCATCTCGTAGGCGAAGGCCGGGTCGTACGGGATGACGGCCGGGTTCGTCGACGCGAGGATCGGGGAGTGGCCGTCCATGTGCTGCAGGCCCTCGCCGAACAGCGTGGTGCGGCCGGCGGTCGCGCCGATGATGAAGCCGCGGCCCATCTGGTCGCCGGCGGCCCAGAAGTTGTCGCCGGTGCGCTGGAAGCCGAACATCGAGTAGAAGATGTACATCGGGATCATCGGCTCGCCGTGGGTGGCGTAGGACGTCGCGGCGGCGATGAAGGAAGCGGACGAGCCGTCCTCGTTGATGCCCTCATGCAGGATCTGGCCGTCGATGGCCTCGCGGTAGGACAACTGCAGGTCGTGGTCCACCGGCACGTAGTTCTGGCCGTGCGGGTTGTAGATCTTCAGCGTCGGGAACCAAGAGTCGAGGCCGAACGTGCGGGCCTCGTCCGGGATGATCGGCACGACGCGCTTAGCAATCTCCTTGTCGCGCATGAGCGCCTTGAACGTGCGCACGAGCGCCATGGTGGAGGCGACCTGCTGCTTGCCGGAGTCCTTGAACATCGGCTTGAAGGTCTTCTCGAAGTCCGGCAGCTCCAGCGGGGTGAACTGGGTGCGGCGCTCCGGCAGGTACCCGCCGAGCTCCTCGCGGCGCTTCTTCAGGTACTTGATCTCCTCGGCGTCCTCGCCCGGGTGGTAGTAGGGCGGCATGTACGGGTCCTTCTCCAGGACCTCGTCGGGGATCGGGATCTGCTGCTTGTCGCGGAAGAGCTTGAGGTCGTCCAGCGAGAGCTTCTTCATCTGGTGGGTGGCGTTGCGGCCCTCGAAGTTGTGGCCCAGGCCGTAGCCCTTCACCGTGTGGGCGAGGATGACGGTCGGCTTGCCCTTCGTCTCCAGAGCGCGCTTGTAGGCGGCGTAGACCTTGCGGTAGTCGTGGCCGCCGCGGCGCAGGTTGAAGATCTCCTCGTCGGTCATGTTCTCCACGAGCTTCTTCGTGCGCTCGTCGCGGCCGAAGAAGTGCTCGCGGACGTAGGCGCCGTCGCTGCCCTTGAAGGTCTGGTAGTCGCCGTCCTTCGTGGTGTTCATGATGTGGACGAGCGCGCCGTCCTCATCCTTCGCCAGCAGCTCGTCCCACTCGCGACCCCAGACGACCTTGATCACGTTCCAGCCGGCGCCGACGAAGAAGCTCTCCAGCTCCTGGATGATCTGGCCGTTGCCGCGCACCGGGCCGTCGAGACGCTGCAGGTTGCAGTTGATCACGAACGTGAGGTTGTCCAGCCCGTAGAGGGACGCCATCTGGATGAGGCCGCGGGACTCCGGCTCGTCCATCTCGCCGTCGCCGAGGAAGGCCCAGACGTGCTGCTTGTCGGTGTCCTTGATGCCGCGGTCCTGCAGGTACTTGTTAAAGCGGGCCTGGTAGATCGCGTTCATCGGGCCAAGGCCCATGGACACGGTCGGGAACTCCCAGAACTCCGGCATGCCGTGCGGGTGCGGGTAGGACGGCAGGCCGCCCTGCTCGCGGGAGTGCTCCTGGCGGAAGCCGTCGAGGTCGTCCTCGGTGAGGCGGCCCTCCATGAAGGCGCGCGCGTACATGCCCGGGGAGGCGTGGCCCTGGAAGAAGACCTGGTCGCCGCCCTGCTCCGCGTTCTTGCCCTTGAAGAAGTGGTTGAAGCCGACCTCGTAGAGCGCCGCCGCGGAGGCGTACGTCGAAATGTGGCCGCCGACCTTGATGCCGGGGCGCTGCGCGCGGTGCACCATCACCGCAGCGTTCCAGCGCATCCAGCGACGGTAGCGCTTCTCAATCTGCTCGTCGCCCGGGAACTCCGGCTCGAGCTCGGTTGGGATCGTGTTGACGAAGTCCGTCGACGAGAGCGCCGGCAGCGGCACGCGCTTCGCGTTCGCGCGCTCGATGAGGCGCAGCATGAGGTAGCGGGCGCGCTCCGGGTCCGCCTCCTCGAGTAGCCCGTCGAGGGAGTCCATCCACTCCTGGGTCTCTTCCGGGTCCGCGTCGTGCAGGTAGGACGCCACGCCTTCGCGCAGGGACAGGATGTTCGTGTCAACATCCGCCGCGCTCTTCACTCGGGCGTCGATCATCTCTTGTTCGTTCTCGGCCACTTCAACCTCCTGGGTTCGTCGGGGCAATAGCGTTTCCCAGGATACGTCCTCGCGCCGACGAATTCCGACACTGGGCACGTTTTGGTGAGACTAATCACCGCTTTGCGCGCAGAGCATGCGTATCGACGTTAAGCTGACGCCAACTCACCGCAACAATTCATGGAGGACGTGGAATCTTGAGTGCCACAGGAGTGGACACCTACGCTGCGCGGCTCGGGGTCGGACCCGACGATGTCGTACAGGAGATCGGCTGGGACGACGACGCTGATTCGGCCATCTCCGAGGCGATCGAGGACGCCATCGGCGCCGAGCTCCTCGACGACGACGCCGAGGAAGCCTGCGACGTCATCTTGCTCTGGTTCCGCGACGGCGACGGGGACCTCGTCGACGAGCTCGTGGACGTCTCCCGCGGCCTCGGCCCCGGCGGGCGCATCTGGCTTATGACACCCGGCGCTGGCTCCTCCGGCGTCGTCACCCCCGCCGAGATCGCGGAATCCGCCCAGCTCGCCGGCTTCGTACAGACCAAGGCGGACCGCTTCGGCGGCTGGCAGGGCTCCTGCCTCACGGCGCCCAAGCGGTAGCGCCAATCGTGGTGCGCCATGAGGGGCTCGAACCCCCGACCTACTGGGTGTAAACCAGTTGCTCTTCCAGCTGAGCTAACGGCGCGTGTGCCGGATAACGCTACCAGAGCCGCGCACCGGGGCGAAACCCGCCGACCCCCGGAGCCGACCAGCCCCGTGAGCCAACCAGCCCTGTAAGCCAAATGCTTACCCGAGGATGCTTACTCCTCGAGAGCGAGCCGGCCGGCGGGCGCCCGCGCTAGAGCGTCCGGGCCTCGATGGCGGCGAGGATGCCGAGCTCGAAGCGGGCCGAGGGGCCGTCGAAATCCACGTCCGCGACGTCCCACTCCGAAAACCGCACGCGCGCGGAACCGGCAAGCGAGTCCGCGGCGTCCGGCACGACGGCGATGTCCCACAGTTCGCACCCTGCGGCGGCGCAGGCCCGGGCGGCGCGGGTGGCCAGCGACCCGGGCGCGGCCAGGGCGAACAGGGGCGCGCCGTCCGGATCGCGCAGATCCGCGAGCGCGGCGAAGGGGCGGGCGGCGAAGCGGACGGCGTCGTCGAACACGGCGTCCTCGATGTCGTCGGGCTCGACGCCGTCGGCGGGTACCACGCCCGCGGCCTCGAGGGCGAGCAGCAGAGACTCGATCTGTTCAGCGACGGCGGTTTCCACTCTTCCCCCTTCGACGGGCTAGCGTTCTCGCTCCTTATCGTAGGCCTTGGCCCACGGGTTGGCGCGGGACGATCCGTAGCGCTGGCGCCGTGCCGGGGCGGGCGCCGGGGCGGGCGCAGTGGTAGGCGAAGGAGCAGGCGCAGCAGGAGCGTCGGGATCGGGGTCGGGGCCGGGGGAGCCGGAGGTGGCGTCGATACGCATTTGCTCCTGCTCCTCCTCGAAGCGGCGCCGCTCGCGCGAGTCTGAGACGAGGAAGTAGATGAGGCCGGCGGGAGCGGCGATGCCGAAGAGGATCCACTGCAGCCCGTACGAGAGGTGGTTGCCCGTCTCGAGCTGGGGCAGGGGGATCGGGTCGAGCACGCCGGGCTGGTCGCTGAGCAGCTGGAGGTAGGGCTGGACCACGTCGATGCCGTCGAGCGAGCCGATCTGGCCGGGGCTGATGGAGTAGACCATGTCGTAGCCCTGCTCGTGCATGGGGGCGTTGGGGTGGACGCCCTCGTCGGCGCGCAGCATGCCGGTGACCGATACCTCGCCGGCGGGGACGGGGTCGACGTGCGGGACCTGCGTCGAGTCGACGGCCTTCACCCAGCCGCGGTGGACGATGATCGTGCGGCCGTCCTCGAGCGTAAACGGGGTGAGCACCTGGAACGCCGGGGTGCCGTCGACGGGGCGCAGGCGCAGCAGCACGTCGTGGCCTGTGTAGTGGCCGGTGGCAACGACGCGGGACCACTCGTTGTCCGGCGGGAGAGAGCCGTCCGCGCCGAGGCGGTCGGTGATCGGCTCCGGGTCGTGGTCGAAAGCGGCGGTGATGTGCTCGTTGCGCTCGACGAGCGCCTCGTTCTTGCCCAGCTGCCACGGCGCGAGGAACGTGAAGGCGTAGTAGGAGAACAGGCCGATCAGCAGCGCGGCGATGATCCAGCCGGGGGTGAGCATCTGCCGCCACCACGACTTTGGCTGGTTCGCACTCACGGGCGGTTAGTCTAGTCGCTTCCGCACCCCTTGATGAAGTCGGACAGCCGGTCAATGCGGTGATGCTGTCGATACCTGATATACCGATCCGGGCTATCCCCGGTGTAGAACGGGCTGCGGCTAAACCGGTGGGCAAAATTCGGATCTTAATCCAAGAACCCAACCAAGGTGCGGCGCGTGGCCGCTAGAAGCTCCAAGTTCTGCGATGTGCCGGACTCGTTGGCATAGACGGGATCAATCAGCCACAAGCATCGGGCTTTGCCGCTAAGCCGGTTAATGCCCGCAAGATTGTCACTACGACGGGCACGTTTTACGCACGCGTTTATAGCAAACCAACCCGCGTAGGTTGTAAAATTCCCGGCAATGACTGACAATGCTCCCCGGGTCGTTCCCCCACCACGTATCTATCTGGCGTATGTGAAACGCTTCTACCTAGACGATCCTAGCAGTTCTTTACAAGTCTTGACAGGTGCTAGTTTCGACGAAACAACCGTCCTCAACTGGATCGAAGAGGGGAAACAGATAAACCATGATATCTGGTACGAGGACATTCCCATTGATAATCTCCCTCATCCCAGTGCTGCACCGCGTGAAATTCTCATCCACTTTACCGGCCCATTTATGGACGACGAATACTGTAATCAGGATCTCCAATGGTCGAATCCGGTAGGACGTAAAGCTCGCGTCCCAGATAGTTTCCTTGGAATCGTGCGTCCCCAACCTGAACGAGAAGGAACACAAAACGAAGACGGTTATTTAGGCGATAACACGTACCTGTGGCGGGTCCCATGCCCATGGAAGAGTCGCTACTTGCTGTCACCGTTTACTGAAAGTAGTAACGAATACATTAACTACGGTCGCCCTTTCTCGGTCTAAGTATTGCTTCAAGGGCCTATAGATTCGGTGAGGTGACCCACTTCTCACCCCGGATTTCCTTCCCCCTTTAGGCACACCATCGTCGACCTACTGCTTGGTCTGCGCAACTTGGACGCCGGTGAGCACCCTCGCCCGCCCTTTGTACACGCCACGGGCTTTCGCCCGCCTGATCCTCTCTGGCGCTCACGCCGGGTTAGTCTAGTCGTTCACGCACCCAGGCAATAATGCCATCAGCTGCGCTCTCGATCTGCTCGCGCACCACCGCAAAGCCCTCCGGCCCGCCGTAATACGGGTCGGCCACACCCGCGCCTTCCTCAGCGGCGGCGTCGAAGGAGCGCAGCAGCCGCACCTTGTCCTCCGGCACGCCGCGCACGACCAGCTCGGAAACGTGGTTCGTGTCCAGCGCCACGATCAGGTCGGCCTGCTCCTGCGCATACCCGAACTGCTGGGCGCGGTGGGCTTCGCCGTCGTAGCCGTGCGCGGCCAGCTCGGCGCGCGCCCGCTCGTCGGCTTTCTGTCCCACGTGCCAGCCGCCGATGCCTGACGACGTCACCGTCACCGCGTCCCCCAGCCCGGCCTGCGCCAGTTTCTCGCGCAGGATCACCTCCGCCATGGGGGAGCGGCAGATGTTGCCGGTGCAGACGAAGTCGATGTGCAATTTAGAACTCACGGATGATCCTCTCTAGTTCGGCGGCGTCACGCGCCACGTAGTCGGCCAATTCCCACTCCTCGGCCGCGCCGTAACCCCAGGTCACGGCCACGCTCGGGATGCCAAAGTGCGCGGCGCCCTCGAAGTCGTGCAGCCGGTCGCCGACCATCAGCGGCCGCTCGGGCGTAGCAGTCTCCAGCACGTGCCGGATCACGTCGACCTTCTTCGCGCGCACCCCGTCGTTCGACGCCGCGCCCAGGAAATCGATGTGTTCCAGCAGGCCCGCGCGCTCAAGGGCGGCGCGGGCGAAGCGTTCGCTTTTCGACGTCGCCGTGCACACGCGGTAGCCCTCACCCGCCAACCGCTCTACCAGGACATCCATGCCGGGGTAGACCTCGAAGCGCTGCCATCCCTCGCCGGACATGTAGTCGGAGTAGGCACGCATGGCCTGATCCACCTGCGCCGCAGACATGCCGAGCGAGCGCATGGTCTCCGGCATTGGCGGGCCGGGGATGCGGCGGATGAAGTCCTCGTCGGGCACATCCCAGCCCACGTCCTTAAGCCCGAGCAGGAAGCCGTGGCGGATGCCGGGGAAGGAGTCGATGAGGGTGCCGTCGACGTCGAAAAGCAATGTGGTGGTCACGCTTGCCCACTGTTCCAAATTTGTAGGCTGGCTGCCATGACTGCTGTGACTGTGCAAGACGTTGTCGGCGCGCTCGAGGCCGCCTACCCGCCCGCGCTGGCCGAGAGTTGGGACCAGGTGGGACTCATCTGCGGCGACCCTGCCGACGAGGTGACCAAGGTGGCCTTCGCGCTCGATTGCACCCAGGAGGTGGCGGAGGCCGCCGTGGCCACGGGTGCCCAGCTGCTCGTCGTCCACCACCCGCTGCTCCTGCGCGGCGTGCACTCCGTGGCGGCGGACACCCCAAAGGGCAAGGTCATCCACACCCTGCTCGTCGGCGGCTGCGCTCTGTTCGCCGCGCACACGAACGCGGACTCGGCCCGCCCGGGTGTTTCCGACGAGCTCGCGGAGCTCGTCGGCATCACCCCGGGCCGCCCGATCAAGCCCGTGGCGCTCGACGCCGTGGACCACTGGGGCGTCCACGTCCCGCCGGAGGCCGCGCCCGCGCTGAAGCAGGCGCTGTTCGCGGCCGGCGCCGGCGCGATCGGCAACTACCGCGAGTGTGCCTTCTCGTTCGAGGGCACCGGGGAGTTCACGCCGGTGGAGGGCGCGCACCCGACCGATGGGGCCGTGGGCACGCACTTCACGGCGGATGAGATTCGCGTCGAGTTCGTGGCGCCGGCGCGGTTGCGCCGGAGGCTCGTCGATACGCTGCGGGCGCGGCACCCCTACGAGGAGCCCGCGTTCGACGTGGTGCAGATGGCGGACACGGGCGACCTCGAGCGGGCCACGGGCCTCGGGCGCATCGGGGAGTTGCCAGAGCCGATGACGCTGCGCGAATTCACCCAGCAGGTGGCCAACGCCCTGCCGGAGACGGTGTGGGGCGTGCGCGCCGCCGGCGATCCGGAGCGGATGGTGCAGAAGGTGGCGGTCTCCTCGGGCGCGGGCGATAGCTTCCTCGAGGACGTGGCGGCGCTCGGCGTGGACGTCTACGTCACCTCCGACCTGCGCCACCACCCCGTCGACGAGCACCTGCGCGCCGGGGGACCCGCCGTCATCGACACCGCCCACTGGGCCAGCGAGTTTCCGTGGACGGAGCAGGCGGCGGGTATCGTTGCGCCGTTGGGCGTCGGCACCGAGATCCTGCGCATCCGTACCGACCCCTGGACCGTCTCCGCGCACCCCGAATAAGGAGTTCCGATGCACCTTTCCAAAGACCTGCAGCCCGTCCTCCTGCAGCTCGCCGACGCCGACCGCGCGTCGTCGCAGCCGCGCGTTCGCCCGGAGGAGCAGGAGTTGCGCACGCTTCTCGACGAACGCCAGCGCCTCACCGACGCCTCCTCCGCGGCGCAGCTTGCCGTCGACGACATGGAGCTGGAAATCCTGCGCATCCAGGAGGACGAGCGCAAGCTGAAGAAGCGCGAGATGGACGACAAGCGCCAGCTCGGCGCGGAGACCGACCCGGAACGTCGCAAGGACTTGGAGCACGACCGTTACGCCGCGAAGTCGCGCATCGCCGACCTGCTCTCCGAACTCAAGGAGGCGCACAACGAGATCGCGGCGCTGCGCAACAACCGCGACGTGCACGCCGCGCGCGTGGACGAGGCGAACCGCAAGGTCGAGGCTGCCCAGCGCGCCGTCGACGCCCTGCCCGCCGTCGAGGACGTGGACACCGCGTCCCTGCGCGAGCAGCTGCCCGCCGACGTGCTGGGCGCCTACGACGACATCGGCGCCGCGAAATTCAACGGGCGTGCCTGCGGCGGCTGCTTCATCCAGCTGCCTCCGTCCGAGCGCGCCGAGGTCCTCGCCGAGCCCGCCGACGAGCTGCCCACCTGCCCGAACTGCGGCACGCTGCTCGTGCGCGTCACCCCGGAGCAGTAGATGCAGGTCACGCTCTACTGCGACGGCGGCTCGCGCGGCAACCCCGGAGTCGCCGGCTCGGGCTCCGTGCTTTACGACGCCTCCGGCGATACCCTCGCCGAAATCGCCTACGTCGTGGGCAAGAAGGCGTCCAACAACGTCGCCGAGTACCACGGCCTGCTGCGCGGACTCGAGGCGGCGCGCGAGGTGGGGGCGACGCAGGTGGAGGTCTTCATGGACTCCAAGCTCGTCGTTGAGCAGATGACCGGGCGCTGGAAGATCAAGCACCCAGACATGCAAAAGCTTGCCCGCCAGGCCCGCGACCTCGCCTCCGGGTTCGACTCCGTTACCTACACCTGGGTGCCGCGCGCGAAGAACAAGAAGGCCGACGAGCTGTCCAACGTGGCCATGGACGCCGCCGCGCGCGGGGACAAGCCGGGGATTGTGAAGGGCACCGGCGTGTGGGTGGGGGAGAAGAAGGGTGAGCCGGAGGGCGTCGAGAAGCAATCGCCCTCGCACACGACGGCGAGCCCCGCACACTGGGCCGGCGAGGACGCCCCGCGCACCCGGTTCATCCTGCTCCGCCACGGGCAGACGCAGCACTCGGCCGAGCGGCGCTTCTCCGGTACCTCGGACCCGTCGCTCACCGACACCGGCCGCGAGCAGGCGCGCCGGGCCGCCGCAGCGCTGCGCGGCTTCGGCCAGGTGGACGCCGTCGTCGCGTCGCCGCAGGCCCGCGCGCAGGAGACGGCGCGTTTTGCCGCCGAGGCGCTCGGGCTCGAGGTGGCCACGGACGACGCCCTGCGCGAGATGGCGTTCGGCGACTTCGAGGGGCTCACCCGCGAGGAGGCGGCGGCGAAGGACCCGGCGGCGTTCGAGGAGTGGCAGGCGTCGGCGAGCGTGGCGCCCCCGGGCGGGGAGTCGCTCGCCGCGCTGCACCGCCGCGTCACCCGCGCGCGGCTGAAGCTACAGGAGCGCTACGAGGGCCAGACCGTGCTCGTGGTCACGCACATGACGCCGGTGAAGTCCTTCGTGCGGCAGGGCCTCGGCGCGAACGCGGACATGTTCAAGCACCTGTTCCTCGACCTGGCCAGCATCTCCGTCGTGGACTTCTACGGCGACTACGGCGTGGTGCGCTGCGTCAACGACGTCGCCCACCACCGCGGGTAGTGCGCGAATCCGCCCCCGGCTCCGCGTTTCCAGCTACTAAGATCCAGCTATTAGCGTTTGGGGAGCGCGGACAAAAAGTTGGAGTGTTGGGGGCTGGAAGGTATTCCAATGCCCGCAGGGTTTCCATCTGATATCCGCGATGGTGCGGTTGAGAGGTTTTTGGCTGGGGCGTCTGCCCGTGAGGTCTGCGACTGGGCTGAAGACGTATGTGGTCGCCGACCATCGGTGGACACGGTCGGCAACTGGGTTGCGGCCAAACGCCGCGGCCAGTCCTTTGATGGCACGCGACGCGCCTACGACGCTGAGACCATCGCGAAGGTTGTAGCACGCAGGTTGACCTCGCAGGCGACGGTGCGTGAGATTGCCGTGGAGTTCGATGTCAACGACACCGCAGCACTGACCTGGACGAAGCGGTACTGGCCAGACGATGACGACCGCGATTCGGCAGCGTCGATGACCTTCGACGAGGCGTTTGCGGCGACAATGGAACGCGTGAGCAAACACCGCAAAGTCCAACGCAACCATCAACAGCAGCGAGTCGATGAAGCAGCCGATGCGAAAAGGCCACCCCGGCCAGTCAACGAGTGGCTGCCAGGGCCTGGACCGATAGACGACATCGCTGATTTACCCAGTGACATGGACGAGCTGAAAAAGCTCGTTGTCGAGATGCGCGACCGGGAAACAGTCAAAGACGCCATTATCCAAGTGCTCATGAGCGACGGTGAGCCGCAGGGAAAAGGCAACGTCCGTGGCGGTGAGTCGCGGGGAAAAGACGACGTCCGTGACGGGGAACTGTCCACCGCGGCGAAAGCCGCAGTGGTGGTTGCCCTCACGGACGCCCACGGGTTTTCCATCGCCAAAGCATGCGCGGTTGTCGGGATTGCGCAGTCGACGTTTTACTACCACCGACACACCCACACGAAGGTGGTGCACCAGCGCGAACAGCGCCGCGCTGCACTCAAACCGCTGATCTTGCAGGCAGCAGCCGAATCCGGGCAAAGCTACGGCTACCGGCGCATCCACGCCTGGCTGAAGATCATGGGGCATACAGTGTCGGAAAAGATCGTGCGTACCCTCATGGAAGAGCTTGGGTGCCGCCCGCCGGCGAAAGCGTCGGGCAAATACTCCTCCTACACCGGTGAAACCGACCACAAACCCGCGAACCTGCTGCTGATCGCCCCAACCGACAACAGTGACGATGATGGGGATGCGGATGTGGATGTGGCCCGGCCGGTTGTTGCACCGTCGCAGTACTTCATCGACCACGCCGACGCTCAGGGGCTGACCCACGATTTCCACGCGGATGCCCCGTGGGAGAAAATCGGCACCGACGTCACCGAAATCCACTGCCCAGACGGCAAATTGTTTCTGTCGGCAGCGATCGATTTCTACGACGGGATGCCGATTGCGGTGACCATGTCAACATCACCGAACCACGACTTGGTCGCCGAGATGATCGCGCGAATCGACGAGGTAAAACCCGACGAGGCACAACCGATCATCCATTCCGATCGTGGTGGGCTCTACCGCAGTGAACGCTGGGTCAGTCTGATTACCGACCACACCCACAACATCTTGGATTGCCCCGACTGCCAGGCCGATACATGGTGCGGCAACCGGTGGCGATACATCCCGTCACTGTCGCGCAAAGCCACCAGCGGCGACAACGCGCGCACCGAAGGCTTCTTCGGCACGATGAAACAAGAACTGCTCAAAGGCAGGCCTGTGGTGTCGACGATGACGGTGGCGCAAATGCGCGACTATATTGATTCCTACATCGACTTCTACATCAACACACGATTGAAGTCGACACTCGGCGAGGGCTACACCACCATCGCCGAGCACCGCAAGGCACTGAGTGCATAACAACGAGACAAAGTCCCCCAAAACGCACTCCAACAAAAAGACCGCATCCCCTTGAGAGGCGATTAGCTGGGTCCTAGTAGCTGGATTTGGCCCCATGAGCTGGCTGGAGCGGGCCGGGGCGGGCTGGGGACGCCTAGGCGGGGCCGGGGCGGGCCGGGGAAGGCCGACGAGGCGCCGCGGGCCGGAGGTTGAACGTCGCGAAGCAAGAAGCGTAAGCTCACAAACCGCGAATGAGCCGGCCGGGCGGCCGCGGCGCTGCGAACCACTGCACACCAGAAAGGCGCAGGTCGAGGAAAGTCCGGACTCCACAGGGCACGGCGGTTGCTAACGGCAACCCGGAGCGATCCGCGGGAAAGTGCAACAGAAAGTAGACCGCCTCGTACGAACTCGTACGAGGTAAGGGTGAAAGGGTGCGGTAAGAGCGCACCGGCGTGCGTGGCGACACGCGCGGCCAGGTAAACCCCGCCGGGAGCAAGGCAAGAGCCCCCGCCCGCAGCGGCGGAGGTCGTCGGACGTAGGCTGCCCGCCCAGTCCGAAGGTAGCTGCTTGAGGCGCCCAGCAATGGGTGGCCCAGATGGATGGTCGCCGCCCCGCTCGCGGGGAACAGAATCCGGCTCACAGGCCGACTCATTCGCCCATTCGTGGCACGATGGCAACCTATGAAGCTCTACGCCGCGCCGCTCAACTTCCGCCCGATCGCCCGCGAATTCGGCGTCCGTACGCAGTTTTCGCCCGAGCTCCACCGCGCGGCGTCGCAGCTCGAGGACCGCTTTTCGCAGTCGCGTATCGACGCTCGTTCCGTCCCCCTTGTCACCATCGACCCCGCGGGGTCGAAGGACTTGGACCAGGCGGTGCACGTCGAAAAGCGGCCCGGCGGCGGGTACGTCGTGCGCTACGCCATCGCGGACGTGGGCGCCTTCGTGGCACCCGGCTCCCCGGTGGCGGAGGAGTCCCTCGAGCGCGGCCAGACGATCTACCTGCCCGACGAGCCGGCGCGCCTGCACCCCGAGGAGCTGTCGGAGGGCTCGGCTTCGCTCCTGCCGGACGTGGACCGGCCGGCCGTGCTGTGGACATTCGAGCTCGACGAGGACGGCGAGGTCGACGCCGCCCACGTCGAGCGCGCGCTGGTCCGCTCGGTGGCGAGGCTGGACTACGAGGGCGTCCACGCCGACCTCGAGAACGGGACCGTGCACCCCTCGATCGCGCTGCTGCCGGAGGTTGGCGTGCTGCGCCAGAGGTCGTCGTTACGCAGGCACGCGATTAACCTGCGCCTGCCGTCCGTGCGCGTCGTCGGCGACGGCGGCACCTTCGAGCTGGTCATCGAGCCGCGCCACCCAATCATGGACTACAACTCCGAGATCTCCCTGCTCACCGGCATGGTGGCGGGGCGGATGATGGTGGACGCCGGTGTCGGGTTCCTGCGCACACTCGGACCGGCGGACGCCAGCGGGGAGGCCGAGTTCCGCCGCGAGGTGCGCAACCTCGGCTTCGATCCGGCCGGCGACATCGGCGAGTTCCTCGCCGGGGTGGACGCCGACACCCCGCGCGGGATGGCGGTGATGCGCGAGGCGCAGAAGCTCCTGCGCGGGTCGGGGTACGTCGACCTGTCCGAGAAGCAGGCGGAGGTGCACGCCGGCATCGGCGGGTTCTACTCGCACGTCACGGCACCGCTGCGCCGCTTGATCGACCGCTACGCCACCGAGGTCTGCCTGGCCATCTGCGCGGACGAGCCGGTGCCGGAGTGGGTGGAACGCGACGCGCCGCGGGTGATCAAGACGATGGGGCGCTCCTCGCAACTCGCCAACACCGTGGAAAAGGCGTGCCTGCACCTCACCGAGGCGACCGTGCTCGAACCGTGGGTGGGCCACAACTTCGGCGGCGTGACCCTGAAGACATCCGGCGTGGGCGCCCCGGCGGACGTCGACGAGCACGCCCGCATCTTCGTCGTCGACCCGCCGGTGCTGGCGTCCTCCGCGGGCGCGCCCGCGGAAGGCACGGAGACGAAGTTTTCCCTCGTGCGTGCGGACCCCGCCGCGCGCGAGGTCGGGTTCGCCTGGCCCGCAGACTAGAACGAATAATCCGCCTACGCCTCGACGCGGGCCGCCTCGCCGGGCAGGACCTCCACGACCTCGAAATCGCGCGCCATCGCGTCGGCGAAGGCGTCCGCCTCGCGCACCGGCACGAACGCGATGACGGCCTCGGACGTGCCGGTCGCGGCCGGGCGGGCCGCCACGGCGCCGCGCTCCCGGGCGAGCGCCACCAGCGCGTCCGGGGTGGCCAAGCCGTGGGACTCGGACGGCGAGTTGAGCAGCGTGAACAGCTCGTTCACCCGGCGCGAGCGCAGCGCCTTCGCCGCCGCGAGCGAGCGCAGTGTCTCGGTCTCGCAGAACTGCACCCAGCGGCGCGCCGCCTCCGGGGCGGGCGCGGTCTCGTCACCGGCGGCGCGCCGGGCCTCGACCCACTGGACGACGCGGGCGGAGGCGTCGGGAAGCTGGCGCAGCGAATCGACGCCGAAGTTAGCGCACGCGGCGTCGATGAACGCGCGGTGGTCCGCGATCGCCTCGCGCTGGTCCGTGTAGGGCTGGCCCAGCTCCTTGGCCAGGGAGAACACGCGCACGCCGTGGCGCGACGGGTGCGGGGCCTGGGTGAGCGAGCCGTCGGCGTAGTCAAGCACGCTCACGCCCTCGCCGCCGCCGCGCAGGGCGACGGTGTGGCGGGCGCGCAGCAGCGCTAGCGAGGAGTGCGAGGCCACGGCGTGGGAGCAGACTTCCGCGAGGCGCGCGCGGAACGGGGCGGTGTCCACGTCCTCGTGCCCGGCGGCGAGCGCGAGGGCGATCGCGGCGTCCGCGGCGTAGAGCGCGCCGAGGCCCGCGCCCACGGGGACGTCCGATTCCACGGTGATGTCCAGGCCCGCCGTGTCCCGGGAGAGCACCTGCCGCTGCACGAGTGTGTGCACGAGACCCCACCAACGCCGCTCGAGGCCGGCGGCGGGCGCATCGTCGTACGGCGTTTGTGCGACGAGCTCCTGGCCGAGCGGCCCGCGGGCGGTGAAGGACAGTAGGCCGTCGCGGCGCGGGCTCACCGCCGCGGCGGCGCGCAGGGAGGCGGTGCCCGCCAGCGTCACGCCGCCGAAGTGGTCGACGTTCTCGCCGATGAGCACCCAGGTGCCTGGGGCCGTCGCAACGCGTGGCGACGCCCCCGGGTGAGCTGCGCGAACGCGCTCCACGGGGGACTGTGCGGGGGGTTTAAATCTGGCCATTGCTCGCTCCTTAACAGTCACCAGACTACCAAGTGCGCCGGTAGTCTAGAACCCGCAAACGACCCCCGAGCAAAGGAGCGGACCATGTCCGACGAGCAGTTTTACTACAACCCCTCCACCGGCGAGGTGACCCAGGGCATGCAGGCCTCCTGGGACAACCGCATGGGCCCGTACGACACGCGCGAGGAGGCCGAGGCCGCGCTGCAGATCGCCGCGCAGCGCAATAAGCAGGCCGACAGCGAGGACGAGCGCGACGACAACTGGGGCGCCGCGCCGTCCTGGGAGCAGTAGGGTGTTACGGCTTGATCTTCTTGAACGCCTTACGCACCTCGCGCACGGCGTCGTCGTAGCCGCTTAACGCCTGCTCCCCGCGATCGAGTTCGCGCTGGTAGAGCATGCCGTAGGCGAAGGTGTCCTCGCCGCGCCCGCGGGCCTCATCGGCGAGGCGCTCGATGCGGTCGCGCGAGGTCACCGCGTCCTGGAAGTCGCCGAGCTGGGACTGCAGCGCCTTGCACGCCTTCGCCAGCCGCTCGGCCTTGAGCCCCGCGCCCTGCGCCGCGTTCGCGGAGTAGCGCAGCTTCTTCGCCGCCTTGCGCACGTCGTGGACGTAGTTCTCGCGCTCGTGCAGCGGCAGCGTCGTGTCGTCGTAGAACTCGACGACCTTGTCGTGGCGCTTCTTCAGTTTCTTGTAACCGCGCTCGAGGTGGTCGTAGAGCACCTCGGCCGACTGCTTCTCCTCGTCCTTCTTGCCCGCGCTCAGCGCTACGGGCGGCTCCGCGAGCAGGGCGTCGATGGCGTCCAGGAGCGCCATGAACCGCTCGGAGTCGAGCATTGCCACGATCTTTTCGTGCGCCGCGTTGTAGTCGGCGCGCATGTCCCCGGCGATGTGGGTGCGTGCCGCGTCGTCGACGAGGCCGGATTCGTCGGAATCGAGCAGCTCGGTGAAGCGCTCCTCGACCACCTCGGCGTCGCGCGCCTCGCCGAGCACACCCGCGGCGTACTTCAGCTCGTCCTCAAGCGACGCGAGCTGCTCGCCCTCGAGGATGCCCTCGAACGTCTCCAGCAGGGAGCGCATCTCGCGGGTGGACACGCGCATCTGGTGCACCGAGTCGGCCTCGTCGGCGCGCACGCGCGGGTCCCAGCCGACGATCGCGTCGCGCTGATTGCGTAGCGACGCCACCACGGTGGCCGCCGCGGAGTCGTCGTCAAGCGACTGCTCCGACTGCAGGTGCGGCGGCAGGGGCGCGGTCTTGAGCGAGTCGCCGAGCGCGGTGGCGAGCTTCGACGGCGACGACGACTTGCGCGCGCCGGCCGAGATGAGAAACGACGTGGCCTGGTTGATCAGCGCGTTGCCCTCGTCGGTGCCGGCGAGCGCCTCGGAAAGCTCGAGCTCCCACTCGCGCCAGCTCGTGCGCTCGCCGCCGGGCAGGAGTGACCAGGCGGTGACGTGGTCGTCGCAAAACTCCGCGACGGTGCCCTCCGCGCCGGCGAGGGTGATCTCCACGCGGCGGTTATCCACCTGCGCGATCGGCTGCAGCGGCTCGTTGCGGACGATGGCGCGGACCTGGGCGCGCAGCGCCTCGGGCACGGCCGTCGGGTCGTCGAGAGGCATGCGCACCTCGTTGCGGCCCTCGCCCTTCGGCAACTTTATGTGCCAGCCGTCGTCGGCGCCGCCGGTGCGCCGGCGCAGCGTGATCTTGGAGCGGGTGAGGCGCAGGTCCTCGGTGTCGTAGTAGACGGCGGAGAGGTTGTGCTCGCGCATGCCCTCGATCTCCTCGACGCCGGGGAGCTGGGTGAGGTCCGGCATGCCGGTGCCCTCGTCGACGGCGAGCTTGACCTCCACCTCGAGGAACTGCTCGGGTGCTTGTGCAGCCATGATCGTTGTCCTCCTTACATCGTTTGTCGGCCCCAAGTTTAGCGCGCTGAGCGCCCGCCCAAGCCCGCTACAGTGAAGACCCATGAGCACCCAAACCGACAACGTGCTGCGCCTGGTGGAGCAGCAGGAGATCGCCTTCATCCGCCTCTGGTTCACCGATATCTTCGGCTCGCTGAAGACGGTGATGATGTCGCCCGCCGAGCTCGAAAGCGCCTTTGAGGAGGGCGTCGGCTTCGACGGATCCTCCATCGAGGGGTTTAGCCGCATCTCCGAGTCGGACACCCTGCTGCGCCCCGACCCGTCGACGTACCAGCCGCTGCCGTTCGACGAGGGCACCGGCATCCAGACCGCCCGGATGTTCTGCGACATCACGATGCCGGACGGGGACCCGCTCTTCGCCGACCCGCGCCACGTGCTGCGCCGCCAGATGCAGGCCGCGCGCGACATGGGCTTCGAGTTCGTGGCCAGCCCCGAGATCGAGTTCTACGTGGTCAAGCCCGGCCAGGGGGACCAGCCGCCGGTGCCGGCGGACAAGGGCGGCTACTTCGACCAGGCGAAGCGCAATGAGGCGCCGCGCCTGCGCCGCATGGCCGTCTCCGCGCTGGAGTACATGGGCATTGTCACCGAGTTCTCGCACCACGAGGGCTCGCCGGGCCAGCAGGAGATCGACCTGCGCCACACCGACGCGCTCACCATGGCGGACAACATCCTCACCTTCCGCTACGTGGTCAAGACCGTGGCGGAGATCAACGGCGTGCACGCGACCTTCATGCCCAAGCCCTTCGCCGACCTCGAGGGCTCCGCGATGCACACCCACTTCTCGCTCTTCGAGGGCGATTCCAACGCGTTCCACGACCCGGACGACGAGATCAGCCTGTCCGCCACCGGGCGCCAGTTCATCGCCGGCATCATCGAGCACGCCAACGAGATCTCCGCGGTGACCAACCAGTGGGTGAACTCCTACAAGCGCCTCCAGTTCGGCTCCGAGGCACCCACCGCCGCGACCTGGGGCATCTCCAACCGCTCGGCGATGGTGCGCGTGCCCACGTACCGGCTGAACAAGGCGGAGTCGCGCCGGGCGGAGGTGCGTTCCCTCGATTCCGCGTGCAACCCCTACCTCGCGTTCGCCGCGATCCTGGCCGCGGGGCTCAAGGGCATCGAGGAGGGCTACGAGCTCGACGAGCCGGCCCGCGACGACGTCTTCGCGCTCACCCGCCGCGAGCGCCGCGCGATGGGGTACCGCGACCTGCCGGGCTCGCTCGACCAGGCGCTGCGCCACCTCGAGCGCTCCGAGTTCATGGCCGAGGTGCTCGGCGAGCAGGTCTTCGAGTTCTTCCTCCGCGCGAAGTGGGAGGAGTGGCACACCTACACCTCCCAGATCACCCCGTGGGAGATCGACACCGGGGTTGACCTGTGACCAGCCCGGCCGTCAGCCCCGCCAAGCTCGGCCTCACCAGCCCGCGCGCCGCGGAGGACCTGCAGGAGCTTTCGCTTATCGACGAAGCTTCGCTCTACACGCTCGCCGGCGCAGGCGACCCCGACCTGGCCCTCAATAACGCGCACCGCCTCCACGCCGCCCTCGGCGACGGCTGGGGCGAGCTCCTCGACGCACTGCGCGCCAACCCGGTCTTCCGCACCCGCTTCTTCGCCCTGCTTGGCGGGTCGACGGCGCTGTCGGACCACCTCATCGCCAACCCGGGCGAGTGGCGCAGCCTGCTCGAGGAGGTCCCGGACGGCCCGGAGATTTTCCGCACCATGCTCGCGGCGGTGGGCGTGGACGCCGACGGGCCGGGGCTGTACAGGGCCGGCGCCGACGCCGGGGCTTCGCTGGCGGCGGGGCAGGGCGGAGTCAACGTCGCAAAGCAAGCGCTCCGGACCGCCCACCGCACCCTCGTGATGCGCATCGCCGCCGCGGACCTCGCCGGCACGTTCGCCGCGGTGAAGGGCCACGGCGAGGGCGAGCCGATGCGCTACGCCGTGACCACGGAGCGGCTCACGCAGCTCGCGGACGCGGCGCTCACCGCGGCGCTCTCGGTAGCCGTGCGCGACGTCTACGGCGACGACGAGATCGACGCCGAGCTCGCCGTCATCGCGATGGGCAAGTGCGGCGCGGGCGAGCTGAACTACATCTCGGACGTGGACGTCGTCTTCGTCGCGGAGCCGGCGACGCCGAAGATCGCGCGCGTGGCGGCGGAGATGATGCGCATCGGCTCCGCCTGCTTCTTCGAGGTGGACGCCAACTTGCGTCCCGAGGGAGCGTCCGGGGCGCTCGTGCGCACGCTCGACTCGCACGTGTCGTACTACAAAAAATGGGCAGAGACCTGGGAGTTCCAGGCGCTGCTCAAGGCGCGGCCGATGACCGGGACGATGGCGCTCGGCCGCTCGTATTCGGAGGCGCTCTCGCCGCTGGTGTGGGAGGCGTCCCAGCGCGATTCCTTCGTCGAGGACGTCCAGGCCATGCGTCGCCGCGTGCTGGAGAACGTGCCCGCCGACGTGCGTTCGCGCGAGCTCAAGCTCGGCCCCGGCGGCCTGCGCGACGTGGAGTTCGCGGTGCAGCTGCTGCAGCTCGTGCACGGGCGCATCGACGACTCGCTGCGCGCCCGCAACACCCTCGCCGCCCTCGCCGCGCTCGCCGAGGCGGGCTACGTCGGGCGCGAGGACGCGAAGGTGCTCACCGAGGCCTACGAGTTCCTCCGCCTGCTCGAACACCGCCTCCAGCTGCAGCGCTTCAAGCGCACCCACCAGCTGCCCGAGACCGACGACGAGCGCCGCAACCGCTGGCTCGCCCGCGCCGCCGGCTTCACCGCGGACAGCCGCGGCACCGCCAACGAGGCGCTCCACCGCGAGCTCAAGCGCGTGCGCCGTGACGTCGCCGACCTCCACGAGCGCCTCTTCTACCGCCCGCTGCTCAGCGCGGTGGCGGACATGACCGTCGGCGAGGCGACCCTGTCCGCGGACGCGGTGAAGGCCCAGCTCGCAGCGCTCGGCTACCGCCACCCGGCGCGCGCGTTCGACCACCTCTCCGCGCTGGTCAAGGGCTCCTCACGCAAGGCGAAGCTGCAGGCCATCCTCCTGCCCACGCTCATGCACTGGCTCGCCGACACCGCCGACCCGGACCAGGGCCTGCTCAACTACCGCAAGCTCTCCGAGGCGGCGGTGGACCGCAGCTGGTTTTTGCGCATGCTGCGCGACGAGGGCGTCGCGTCGCAGCGCCTCATGCACATCCTGGGCACCTCGCCGTACGCCGCCGACCTCATCATCGCCGCCCCGGACGCGGTAAAGCTCCTCGGCGACGGCTCGAACGGCCCCCGCCTCCTCGACGCCGCCCCGGACCAGGTGCACAAGGCCATCATCGCCTCGGCGAAACGCCACCAGGCGGACCCAGACAAGGCCGTCTCGGTCGCCCGCGCCCTGCGCCGCGCCGAGCTCGCGCGCATCGCCTCGGCGGACCTCCTCGGGCTCATGGAGGTGCGCCAGGTCTGCCTCGAGCTCACCTACGTCTGGGAGGCGGTGCTCGAGGCCGCCCTGCGCGCCGAGGTGTTCGCAGACCTCGCATCTTCGCGTATCGACGAGCCTCCGGCCCGCATCGCCGTCATCGGCATGGGCCGCCTCGGCGGGGCCGAGCTCGGCTACGGCTCCGACGCGGACGTGATGTTCGTCGCCGAACCGAGCGAGAGCTTTGTCGCCGAACACGGGGAGCGCGGGGAGGCGGACGCACTCGCTTGGGCCGCGAAGATCGTCGACCAGATGCGCGCGCGCCTGTCCAAGCCGTCCGGCGACCCGCCCCTCGAGGTGGACCTCGGTCTGCGTCCCGAGGGCCGCTCCGGCGCGGTCGTGCGCACCATCGCGAGTTACGAGCGCTACTACCGCGAGTGGGGCGAGGTGTGGGAGCGCCAGGCCCTGCTGCGCGCGGCCGTCGTCGCCGGCGACCGCGGCGTTGGCGACACGTTCCTGCAGGCCATCGACTCGTTCCGCTACCCGGAGGGAGGCGCGGCGCCCGCGGACATGCGGGAGATCCGCCGCATCAAGGCCCGCGTGGACAACGAGCGCCTGCCCCGCGGCGCCGACCGCGCCACCCACACCAAGCTCGGCCGTGGCGCCCTCGCGGACGTGGAGTGGACGGTGCAGCTGCTCACCATGCAGCACGCCCACACGCACGAGGAGTTGCGCACGCCGTCCACGCTCGATGCGCTCGACTTCCTCGCCGACCTCGATGACCCAGCCGTCATCCGCGGCGCCGACGCGCGGGTCCTGCGCACCGCCTGGCTCACCGCCACGCGCGCCCGCAACGCGATCGTGCTGGTCACAGGGAAGCGCACCGACCAGCTGCCGGCGCCGGGCCCGCAGCTCGCGCGGGTCGCCGGCTCCGCGGGCTACGACCCCGACGACCAGCAGGAGTTCCTCGAGGACTACTTGCGCATCACCCGCCGCGCCCACCAGGTGGTGGAGCAGGCGTTCTGGGGAGAGGTGCCTTCGCTCGAGTTCGACTGAGGTGGCGCCGGCAGCGCTGGTGCCCCGGGCGCCGCCCCGCCTTGGCCGCGTTTGTGCCCCGGCCACCGCGCCGCGTTTGTGCCCCGGCCACCCCGCCCCGCCCCGCCTCGGCCCGGCCGCCGCCCCGCCTTGGCCGCGTTTCCAGCTACAAAGAACCAGCTTTTCGGCGAAAGGGAGCGCGGACAAAAAGTTGGAGTGTTGGGGGCTGGAAGGTATTCCAATGCCCGCAGGGTTTCCATCTGATATCCGCGATGGTGCGGTTGAGAGGTTTTTGGCTGGGGCGTCTGCCCGTGAGGTCTGCGACTGGGCTGAAGACGTATGTGGTCGCCGACCATCGGTGGACACGGTCGGCAACTGGGTTGCGGCCAAACGCCGCGGCCAGTCCTTTGATGGCACGCGACGCGCCTACGACGCTGAGACCATCGCGAAGGTTGTAGCACGCAGGTTGACCTCGCAGGCGACGGTGCGTGAGATTGCCGTGGAGTTCGATGTCAACGACACCGCAGCACTGACCTGGACGAAGCGGTACTGGCCAGACGATGACGACCGCGATTCGGCAGCGTCGATGACCTTCGACGAGGCGTTTGCGGCGACAATGGAACGCGTGAGCAAACACCGCAAAGTCCAACGCAACCATCAACAGCAGCGAGTCGATGAAGCAGCCGATGCGAAAAGGCCACCCCGGCCAGTCAACGAGTGGCTGCCAGGGCCTGGACCGATAGACGACATCGCTGATTTACCCAGTGACATGGACGAGCTGAAAAAGCTCGTTGTCGAGATGCGCGACCGGGAAACAGTCAAAGACGCCATTATCCAAGTGCTCATGAGCGACGGTGAGCCGCAGGGAAAAGGCAACGTCCGTGGCGGTGAGTCGCGGGGAAAAGACGACGTCCGTGACGGGGAACTGTCCACCGCGGCGAAAGCCGCAGTGGTGGTTGCCCTCACGGACGCCCACGGGTTTTCCATCGCCAAAGCATGCGCGGTTGTCGGGATTGCGCAGTCGACGTTTTACTACCACCGACACACCCACACGAAGGTGGTGCACCAGCGCGAACAGCGCCGCGCTGCACTCAAACCGCTGATCTTGCAGGCAGCAGCCGAATCCGGGCAAAGCTACGGCTACCGGCGCATCCACGCCTGGCTGAAGATCATGGGGCATACAGTGTCGGAAAAGATCGTGCGTACCCTCATGGAAGAGCTTGGGTGCCGCCCGCCGGCGAAAGCGTCGGGCAAATACTCCTCCTACACCGGTGAAACCGACCACAAACCCGCGAACCTGCTGCTGATCGCCCCAACCGACAACAGTGACGATGATGGGGATGCGGATGTGGATGTGGCCCGGCCGGTTGTTGCACCGTCGCAGTACTTCATCGACCACGCCGACGCTCAGGGGCTGACCCACGATTTCCACGCGGATGCCCCGTGGGAGAAAATCGGCACCGACGTCACCGAAATCCACTGCCCAGACGGCAAATTGTTTCTGTCGGCAGCGATCGATTTCTACGACGGGATGCCGATTGCGGTGACCATGTCAACATCACCGAACCACGACTTGGTCGCCGAGATGATCGCGCGAATCGACGAGGTAAAAACCCGACGAGGCACAACCGATCATCCATTCCGATCGTGGTGGGCTCTACCGCAGTGAACGCTGGGTCAGTCTGATTACCGACCACACCCACAACATCTTGGATTGCCCCGACTGCCAGGCCGATACATGGTGCGGCAACCGGTGGCGATACATCCCGTCACTGTCGCGCAAAGCCACCAGCGGCGACAACGCGCGCACCGAAGGCTTCTTCGGCACGATGAAACAAGAACTGCTCAAAGGCAGGCCTGTGGTGTCGACGATGACGGTGGCGCAAATGCGCGACTATATTGATTCCTACATCGACTTCTACATCAACACACGATTGAAGTCGACACTCGGCGAGGGCTACACCACCATCGCCGAGCACCGCAAGGCACTGAGTGCATAACAACGAGACAAAGTCCCCCAAAACGCACTCCAACAAAAAGACCGCATCCCCAAATATCGCGAAAAGCTGGGTCTTTGTAGCTGGAAACTGTCGCGGGGGCCGGGGCAGGGCCGGGCGCGCAGGCTGGACCGGGCCGAGCGGAGGCCGTGGAGGCAGCGCAGGAGGCCGGGCAGGAGGCCGGGCGGGGCTGATGGTGGAGGCGGGGAGGGCGGGACGGCGTCGATAAGCGGGGCGCAACGCAATATGCTCGGGGACATGGCAGTAAACATGACGATCGACCTCAACGACGCCACCTTCGCCGACCTCGTCGCGCTCGTGGACGCGGCGCGCGTGGCAGGGGTGGACCCGGCGACGAGGCTCGCGCACGACGGCGGCACGCTCGCCATCAGCGTCGAACCCGGCGCTCGGCCGGCGCGGCGCGAGGCGACACCCGAGCGGGAGCGCACGATCGCCCCGCTTGGCGACGCTGCGATCCGCTCCGTCGTGGACATCCTCACCGGCCGCCAGGAGCCGCCCCGGCGGTAACGCGTCGACGCGCGACGGCAAAGCCAACCAGCCACACGAACCACACGACGACCACGGCGGCCCACGCGACCCGGAAGTCGGCCCACGAGTATGCGCCCCCGCGCGAGTGCGCTTCGAGGATCGCGCCGAAGGCCTGCGAGGCGACCATCGTGGCAACGAAGCCGCCCATGTTGGACAGGCCGGTCCCCGTGGCCACCATGGTGTTCGGCAGTGTCTCGCGTACGGTGTCGAACCCGAAGTTGGACGACGGGGTGGTGAGCGCCGTGGTCACGGCGACCAGCGTGGCGGCCAAGGCGCCGCGCGGGGACGGGGAGGCGAGGAAGAGCCCCCAGGCGGCGATGTTCACTGCGGCGATCACCGCGCCGACCACCGCGCGGCGCGACCCGGCGCGGGCCGAAAGAACCCCGGTGAACAGCGAGACGACAATGCCGGCCACCGTCATGAGCGCATGCCGTAAACTTTCCTGGGTGGATTACATCTCAACGCGCGACGCGCAGGCCAGTGCCCGCTCCTTCACGGACATTCTGCTCACGGGCTTAAGCCCCGACGGTGGCCTCTTCATGCCGGCGGTGTACCCGACGATAACGCCCGAGCTTCTCGACGACTGGCGCGCGCTGCTCGCCAGTGACGGCTACGCGGCCCTCGCCGCGGAGGTGCTCAAGCTTTACGTCGACGACATCCCGCCGCGCGAGCTGGAGGAGATTGCGAAGCGGGCGTACCGCACGCCGGTGTTCGCCGACGAGGAGATCGTGCCTGTCACGCGCCTGACGGACGGCTTGTACATCGCGCACCTGTCCGAGGGCCCGACCGCCGCGTTCAAGGACATGGCGATGCAGCTGCTCGGCGAGCTGTTCGAGTACGAGCTCGGCCGGCGCGGGGAGGAGATCAACATCCTCGGCGCCACCTCAGGCGACACGGGATCTTCCGCGGAGTACGCCATGCGTGGTCGCGACAACATCCGCGTGTTCATGCTCACCCCGGCTGGCCGCATGACCCCGTTCCAGCAGGCGCAGATGTTCGGCCTCGACGACCCGAACATCTTCAATATCGCGCTCGACGGCGTCTTCGACGACTGCCAGGACGTGGTCAAGGAAGTCAACGCCGACGCCGCGTTCAAGTCGAAGTACGCCATCGGCGCAGTGAACTCCATCAACTTCGCGCGCCTGCTCGCGCAGGTGGTCTACTACATCGCCGCGTACCTCAAGGTCACCGAGACGAACGACGAGCGCGTCTCGTTCTGCGTGCCCACCGGCAACTTCGGCAACGTGTGCGCCGGGCACATCGCGAAGCAGATGGGCCTGCCGATCGACCAGCTCATCGTGGCCACGAACGAGAACGACGTTCTCCACGAGTTCTTCACCACCGGCGAGTACCGCCCGCGCTCGGCCGCCGAGACGCACGCGACGTCCTCGCCGTCGATGGACATCTCCAAGGCCTCGAACTTCGAGCGGATGCTTTTCGACGCCACGCTGCGCGACTCCACTGTCACCGCCGAGCTGTTCGGCGTGAAGGTCAAGGAGGGCGGCTTCGGCGCGGACGACCTCGGCGAGGAGGTCCTCGCCCGGATCCGCGGCGAGTTCGGGTTCCGCTCCGGCACGTCCACGCACGCCGACCGCGTGGCCACGATCAAGCGCGTGTACGACGAGTACGGTGTGCTCGTGGATCCGCACACGGCGGACGGGATCGGCGTCGCAACGCAGTGCGCTGGCGACGTCGACACCCCGATCGTCGTGCTGGAAACGGCGCTGCCGGTGAAGTTCGCCGACACGATCGCGGAGGCGATCGGGCAGGCCCCCGAGGCGCCGGAGCGCTTCGCGGGCATCATGGGCGCCGAGCGCCACGTGGTGGACCTGCCGAACGACGCGGAGCGCGTCAAGGAGTTCATCGCCGACGCCATCGAATCCACGGACGTTTAGAGGAAGGGAGCGCGACATGGCGCAGGAGCAGTTTGCGGGGCCGGAGCACTACACCGACTTCGACCCGGAGAAGTTCCTCCGCGACCTGAAGATCCAGGCCGCGGAGCAGGCCGGCGAGGACGGCGCCGTAGAGGACCCCGAGGTTGAGCGCCCCGAGTAACCGGCCCAACCTCGCCCACCAGTACCAGCCCGCGGACGGGCAGCAGTGGCAGTTCCCGGCCACGCCTCAGTTCCCCGTGCCCGCGCCGCCGCAGACGCCCGACCCCCGCGCGCGGCGGCGCGCCGGGCTGCGTCTCGGCGGCTGGATCACGGTCATCGTGGCCACGCTCGGTATCGTCGCCATCGTGGTGTGGCTCGGGCTCAACGCCTCAAAGGTGCCGACGGCCACGGTGGAGCAGCGCGACGCGCTCTCTGAGGTGCAGACGCCTGGCGACGCCCCGCAGGCGCCCGCCGGGGAGACGAACAACGTGCGCGTCCCCGCGTTCGCGCCGTGGGCGCCGGGCACGAAGATCCAGACCACCGACCACTACCCGGCGCCGGGGGAGCACTTCACCGCGCAGTCGTGCACGACCGCGTTCTCCTTCACCGGCGCCGACGGGCGCGCCTACGCCGTGACCGCCGGGCACTGCGGGCGCAAGGGCGACCTCGTGTGGCCGACGAATGCGTCCACCGCGTTCGACTACACCACCGAGGTCGGCCACTTCATCTACTCGGGCCTCTACCACCCGTCGAGCGCGGAGACGGAGGGCGTCGACGTCGGCATCATCGAGATCACCGACACCGAGCGCTACATGGACGTCGTCGGCGCGCCGATCCCCACCGGGGTGGCCGACGCCGCCGTCGAGGAGGGGCGCGTGTGCAAGACGGGCGCGACCACGGGCTACACGTGTGGGCAGTTCGAGGCGACCGAGCGCGTCCAGATCGTCAACCTCGACGCCGACGCTGAGCGCGAAACCTACGGCGACATCGCCGCCGTCTGCGCCGCGTCCGGCGATTCCGGCGGGCCGGTGTTCACCGAGCTGGGGGGCCGCGCGGCCATCGTCGGGGTGGTCTCCGGCACCGAGGCGGGCCGCTCCAACGAGCAGTGCTTCGAGGGCATGGACAACCCCCACCTCATGAGCTACTCCAACATCAACCAGGTCATGGCCGTGATTGGCCAGGTCGTGCCGGACGCGGACTGGGTGGCCCAGCGCTGGTAGCTACCGGTCGAGCCCCCACCGGCGCGCGAACGCCTCGCCGGTTTCCCAGTGCTTCGTCTGCTTGCCCGTCTTCTTGTCGTTGTCCATCACCACGACGTCGTCGCCCGCGTAGGCGTTGAACGTGATGCGGTCGAGGTCGTCCGGGCGCTCCACGCGATCCCAGGCCCGCTCCAGTTTTTCCGTGTTGTCGCCGGCATCCATCCAGTTCAGCGCGACGTAGTGGAGGTGGCCGCGGCCCGCGTAGTCGTAGAACGCGAGCGAGTCCGCGCCCTCCTTGTCCGCGAAGGCGAGGAGGGGCTGGATGGTCTCCGGAGGGATCGTCGCAAAGCAAAAGCCCCAGAAGTTCATGCGCATCCCGCGTGGCGACGTCAACGTCACCGTGTCCAAGCAATTCTGCTCGAGTAGGCGCGACAGGTGGCTCGCGAGCTCCTCCGGCTCCGCGACCGCCTCCTCGGTCAGGTTCCCGCGCAGCATCGCGCCGGTGTTCGTCTCGCCGACCTCGACGTCGGTGATGAGGTGGGGGCGGATGCTCTCCGCGATATTCGTCGTGTCCGCCGGCGCCGGGTTGAAGGGGCGCTCCGGCTGCGGGGGATCGACGGCGGTGCTCTTCGCGTCCGCGGTGTAGCCGACTGCCATCGCCGCGCCGAGGATCACCGCGATGACGAGCACACCGTACGCCGTGACAAACAGCGGGGCCGGAATGCGCCGGAGCCAGGGTTGCTTCTCCGGCGCAGGCTGCTCGGGCTGCTCGGGAGCGGTGACGGCGGTGCTCATAATGGAGGGGATTGTACACTCGCGGGCATGCCTATCCCGGAGTTCATCGTGGAAACGCGCAAGAAGATCGGCACCGACCTCATGTGGGTGCCCAGCGTGTGCGCCGTGGTGCTTCGCGACGCCGCGAGCGACTCAGCCTGGGCCGTGCCGGACGTGCTGTTGGTGAAGCGCTCCGACAACGGGGAGTGGACGCCCGTTACCGGCATCGCCGACCCCGGCGAGGAGCCGCACGCCGCTGCCGTGCGCGAGGTGGCCGAAGAGACCAGCGTGCGCGTCAAGGCGGCGGCGCTGCTCGGCGTGGGCGCCGTCGGCCCGGTGACGCACGCGAACGGGGACCTCGCGTCGTACATGTCGGTGCAGATCCGCTGCGAGGCGCTCGACCCGGCCGCGGAGCCCGTCGTCGGCGACGACGAGTCCGTCGACGTCGGCTGGTTCCCCATCTCGAACATGCCGGTGACGGACCCGAAGTGGCGCCTCGTCATCGGCGACGCCGCCGCGCAGCGCCGCCACCCGGCGGGGTTTGCGCCGCGGATGGGGCTGACGAAGCGGTGAGGCTCGGCGTCGACGTCTCCGAACACCAGGCGGGCCTCGACGTTTCCGGCTTCGACTTCGTCATCGCCCGCACCACGGACGGCACGTACCGCGACGCCTGCTTCTCCACCTTCGCCCCGTACGCCACGTCCGCCTACCACTTCCTGCGCGCGCCGTCGGAGGGCACGACGGTTGAAGAGCAGGTCGCGGCCGCGCTCGAGGTTCTCGGCGGGCTCTCGCTGCCGATGTGGCTCGACGTCGAGTCCGCGGAGCTTTCGCTTATCGACGTCCGTTCCGCCCACCACGCCTTCACCGCCGCCGGCGTCGACGTTGCGGGCGTGTACGTGAACGCCTGGTTCTGGCGCCGCCACATGCTCCTGGCGGACCCGTCCGAGTTCGGCGCGCTCTGGCTCGCCGACTGGGGCGACAACCCAGTCGTCGCGCCGCCCGCTGCGCCGGATCGGCCCTGGCCAGCGCCGCTCGGCCTGCCGCGGCCCGCGGTGTGGCAGTTCACCTCACGCGGCATTGTCGATGGCGTCGAGGTGGATCTCGATTGCGCACTTTAGTGTGCAAAGTGTTTACAGTGCGTTTGTTGTGCGGTTAGCGTCGCTGCCATGATGTTCAACGAATTCTGCGAAGCCGGTGTCGAGGTGGTCGCCGGTTTCTCCCGCGACGCCGCCCTGGCCGCCGGCCTGTCGACGACGCGGGTGCGCGACCTGGGGCGGGTATGGGAGGCCTACTACGGGCGGACGAAGTTCACCCGCAAACAGGCTGATGCGCTCGTGTTCGCGGCGGGGATGCCGCTCGACCAGTTAGTGCTCATCGAGAAGAAACTGCGGGTAGTGGCCGATGCTGCCGAACGGTGGCGCATCCGCCTCGACCTCGTGCGCCACCGCGGCTCCTACCGGGCCCTGTCAAAGCGCATCACCCGGTTGGTGAAGGTCCCGGTGCGCGCACCGCAACCCGCCTGCCGCTTTACTCAGTCCGTCGCAGGGATGCGCACCATGATCTGGACCTACAACGAGCGCGACATCGCCGACCTCGAACACCTGCTGCGACGCATGGCAGAATCCGACATCCCCGGTGCCGCGGATCTCGCCCACGCCCTGCGCGCGTTGCTGCACGACGGGGCTGCCGTCCCCCACGCCGCACCCCGACCCATCGTGCTCGTGCCCATCCCGGACTACCTACGCATCACCTCCGGCACCGGGGATGACATCGCCCTCACGCTCACGGACGGCACGACGATGAGTGGGGCGGAGTTCATGCAGCAGGAGTACGGGGCCACACTCGAGGTCGCGGCGTTCCACCCGCAGGCAGGGGCGGTGAACCTCTACCGCACGAGCCGGCTCGCCAACGGCAAGCAGCGCACCTTGTCGAAGTTGGTCAGCCCCGCGTGCGCGTTCCCGGACTGCCGCCACTCCGCAGCAACCACCCAAACCCACCACATGCGGGCGTGGAAACACGGCGGCATGACCAACATGAACAACCTCGTGCAGCTGTGCCCCCACCACAACGGGGCGAACGATGATGATCGGGAGCGCGCGTGGCGTGGCCACATCGATACCCGCGGCGGGCGGATCTACTGGATCGCCCCGAACGGGGCCGAAGTACCCATGACCACCCCCGGCGCCATGGAGCTGCTCTTCGACTAACCCCACCCCACACCAAACCCGCCCCAACAGGGCGGGGAATTCGGCGCGCCTAGTGCACGTTTGCGCCGAATATCGAGCCGATGGCAAACGTCGCGGCGAGCGCGAGGGACCCGCCGACGACGATGCGCGTGACGGACCGGCCGACCGACGCCCCGCCCAACTTCGCGGATAGCGCCCCGGTAAGCGCAAGCGCGAGGAGCGTGACGCCGAAGATCGCGGCGACGCGCCACGCCGCCGGCGCGACGAGCGCGCTGGCGAACGGCAGCGCCGCACCGAGGAGGAACGACAGGAACGAGGCGATGCCCGCGGATCAGGGGTTGACCTGCTCGTACTCCGCGTAGCCCAGCGAGCGTTCCGAGTCCCGCTGCGACGACACCGAGACGTACTCGCCAAGCGCCATCGACACCGCCCCGCCGATGACGGCGGCGAGACCGGACATCGCGATGGTGGTGTGGTCGGCGGTGGCGCCGGCCACACCGACGACGACCGCGGCGGTGGAGACGATGCCGTCGTTCGCGCCGAGGACCGCGGCGCGCAGGCGGTTGAGGCGCTCGCCCGAGCCGGGGTCGCGGGGCTCGGCGGCTGGAGCGGCTGCGGGAGGCGCTGCGGCGGCACGGGCCGACGCGCCGGCAGGGGCCGACCCGGCGGCCGCGGGGCAGTCGGCGGGGCAGCGGTCTGGGCGGTCGGGGCGGATCAAGAGGTCGGTCATGGGCCCCATCATCGCGGGGTTCACGCGCTCCCGCAAGCAAGTTCGTACTGCCTTAGTGCAGGTCAGGGCAGGCAAATATCACCGGGGAAGGGGTGCGTTGCGGGCGGCCTCGCGGCGGCCCTCGGCCACCCAGGTGACGAAGCGGCTCGCGCACAGCGTCCAGTGCGTGATCAGCAGGATCGGCACGGTGAGCGCGACGACGTCGAGCCAGTGCTGCCCGCTCACGAGCGCCATCTGGTGGCCGCCCATGCTCACGGTGCCCGGCGGGAACGTGCACGCCCACCAGGCGGGCGAGTAGTCCACCCAGCGCAGGACGTTCGGGTAGAACTGCGCCATGGCATAGAGGCCCAGGGGGAGGGCGAGGAAGAGCGCGACGCGGCCGTAGTAGATGGAGAACGTGCCGGGGTAGAGGATCTGCATCGCGGTAGTGGACTGCCCGATGACGCCCAGCGGCACCCACGAGGTCGCCGAGTTTGGCCCGGACAGGTCAACCTTGCCGTGCCACGCGGCCCAGTAGACGCGGGCGAACGTCGGCACGGCGGTGCACAGCGACATGAGGAACAGTACGGTGCCCAGGACGTGGTAGAACTGCCCGTAGTCCTTGGCCAGCCAGCCCGCGACGGACGCCGAGATCATCGGCCCGACCAGCGGCAGGCCCCAGGGGAACTTCGGGGGGCCGTCGAACCGCGTGAGCTGGATCGCCCACGTGACGACGGTGACGGGCCCGCCGATCCAGAACGCGACGAGACGGAAGATCCCGTTGCCCGTCAACCCGGACAGCGCCGCGCCGAGCGCGAGGATGCCGATGAAAAACATCGACCACTCCGCCATCGATGTGCGCCCGAAGCTCGGCTGGCGGTAGCGGATGAACCCCGCGGTGAGCACGACGAAAATCGCGCAAGCGAGCGCCACGAACGCACCCGCCGCGACCATCATGTGCTCCTCAACGAGCAGGCGGGCCACAATCGACGTGCCCATGAGGCTGCCGCCCCACGCTGGGCCGGGCGGGGGCAGTTCGCGGAATTTATCGGTCACAACGCATATGGTAATTTCTTTCCCTCCGCCGCGCGCGTTTGGCCCTGTGCAAGGGGGCCGGAGGGACGTCGATTAGCAGTCGAAGTAGAGCTCAAACTCCTGCGGCGTCGGGCGCAGGCGCGACGGCGCGATCTCGTTGTCCATCTTGAGGCGGACGTAGGTCTCGATGAGGTCGTCGGTGAACACGTCGCCCTCGGTGAGGAAGTCGTGGTCCGTCTCGAGCGCGGCGAGCGACGCCTCGAGCGACGTCGGGGCCTGCGGGATGTCCTTGGCCTCCTCCGGCGGCAGCTCGTAGAGGTCCTTGTCCACCGGGGCGTGCGGCTCGATGCGGTTCTTGATGCCGTCGATGCCCGCCATGAGCATCGCCGAGAAGCCGAGGTACGGGTTGCCCGACGGGTCCGGGGCGCGGAACTCGATGCGCTTCGCCTTCGGGTTCGTGCCGGTGATGGGGATGCGGATCGCCGCGGAGCGGTTGCGCTGCGAGTACACGAGGTTGATCGGTGCTTCGAAGCCCGGCACGAGGCGGTGGTAGGAGTTCAGCGTCGGGTTGGTGAACGCGAGCACCGCGCCGGCGTGCTCGAGTAGGCCGCCGATGTACCAGCGCGCGATGTCGGACAGCCCGCCGTAGCCGGACTCGTCGTAGAACAGCGGCTCGCCGCCCTTCCACAGGGACTGGTGCGCGTGCATGCCGGAGCCGTTGTCGCCGGCGAGCGGCTTGGGCATGAAGGTGACCGTCTTGCCGAACTGGGTGGCGGTGTTCTTCACGATGTACTTGAAGTCCTGCAGGTCGTCCGCCGCGTGGAGCAGGGTGTTGAAGCGGTAGTTGATCTCCTGCTGACCGCCGTTGCCCACCTCGCGGTGGAAGCGCTCGATGTCGAAGCCGGCGGTGGCGAGGTTGCGCACCATCGCGTCGCGCACCTCGACGGTCTTGTCGTGCGGCGGGACGGGGAAGTAGCCGCCCTTGACGCGGTTCTTATAGCCCAGGTTCGGGCCGCCGTCGGCCTCCACCTCGTTGCCGCGGTTCCACCAGCCCTCGGCCGCGTCGAGCTCGTAGAACGCGGCGTGGCCGTCCACCTCGTATCGCACGGAGTCAAACAGGTAGAACTCCGCCTCCGCGCCGATGGAGCAGGTGTCGGCGATGCCGGTGGATTGCAGGTACTCCTCGGCCTTCTTTGCCACGTTGCGCGGGTCGCGGGAGAACGGCTCGTGGGTGAACGGGTCGTTGACAAAGAACTTCACGTTGAGCGTCTTCGAGCCGCGGAACTGGTCGAGCTTCGCCGTCTTCAGGTCCGGCATGAGCGTCATGTCGGATTCCTCGATGGTGGTGAAGCCGCGGATGGACGAGCCGTCGAACGCGAGGCCGTCCTCCATCACGTCCTCATCGAACATCGACGCCGGGATGGAGAAGTGGTGCTCGATGCCGGGCACGTCGGTGAAGCGCACGTCGACGAATTCCACCCCCTCGTCGGCGATAAATTTCTTGACGTCCTCGATGTTGTCGAAGGCCACGGGCGGTACTCCTCGTCGGTCGGCTGAAAAAAGCAGTTTCGAGTCTAGTCGCGCACCCCGCTAGTCTCATAGAGCATGGCAGCTTCTCGACGTCCCGACTGGCGCAACGGCCCAGAAATCCCGAACCAGTACACCGGCGAGGGCGCCCTCCCGGAGTACCCGGGACAGTTCCTCGGCCTGCCCAAGGACGGCCCGGGCTCGCAGGCGTCGGTGCTGCGCCGCATGGGCGGGGTGTTCATCGACTGGGTCATCTGCGGCGTCGCCGCGTGGCTGATCACCCAGAACACGCACGCGCTCGGCGACCAGGCGACGGTGACGTACCTGCTCTGGATCGTGCTCGGCATCGTGTGCGGGTGGCTCTTCGCGCGCACGCCGGGTATGGCGGCGCTGGGGATGGGCGTGGCGCGCGTGGACAAGGAGGAACCCGTCGGGTTCTGGCGCGCGGCGGTGCGCACGATCCTCACCGGCTTCGTGCTGCCCGCGGCTCTTGTCGACGCCGACGGCCGGGGGATGCACGACCGCGTCACCGACACGACGGTTATCCGCGCCTAGGGGTCATTCGCGCCTAGGAACCCCGTCGAGCTCAGCGTCGAAGTCGATGTAGCGGGAAAACGCCCACGTCGGGTCGGTGAGCATGCGGGCGACCGCCAGGCCGCCGGCGATGAAGAGGACGACGAACGTCACCTCCGTGAACCGGGTGAGCGCGTCCGTGATGTCGCTGATAGCGAAGCTGTGCACCGCCGCGTAGATCGCGGTGCCCGGGATCATCACCAGCGTCGCCGGGATGGTCACCGTCACCCGCGGCACGCCGGTCGCGCGGCCGAGCCAGCTGCCCGCCAGCCCGATCGCCAGCGCCGCGAGGAACGCGGCGAGGAACGAGCGCACCCCGGCGGCGAGCAGCACGAGCCGGCCGAGGTTCGCCAGCATCCCGAGCACCGCCGCGCTGAGCGCCATCCGCCGCGAGGAGTTGAACAGCAGCGCGAAGCAGCCGACGCTGACGAAGCTCGCCACCGCGCCGCCGAGGAAAAACTCGAGGGTGTCCGGCACGGCCTGCGTCGGCGCCTCCGGCGTACCGGAGAGCATTGCCACGACCGAGACGGTGAGCATGGTCACGACGATGATCTCGAGCGCGAAGACGAGCCGCGGGATGCCGGCGGTGAAGTCGAAGCGCGCGAGGTCGACGAAGGAGGAGAAGAGCGGGAACCCGGGGATGAGGAACAGCACACTGGCGACGAAGCCGGGGGCGATGCTGTCGTCGACCGGCAGCACCGCGGCGAGGGCGAGGAACGAGACAGAGGCGACGAGCGCGGCGGCCATGGTGACGCCGAGTTGGTTGAAGTGCGCGTGCGTCAGCTTCACGCGGACGAGCTGGCCGGCCGCAGCGGCGAGGCAGACGAGCGCCGCGGCGAGGTAGCCGAACTGGTTGAGCACGGCGAAGCCGGCGCAGGCGAATCCGGCGGCAGCCGTCGATACGCGAAGGCCCCAGCGCGGGGTTGGGATGCGCTCGATCTCATCGAGGGCCGCGTTGATCTCGTCCGCGGTTCGGTAGCTGGCCAGCAGGCTGTGCGCGGTCGACTCGAGCGCCTCGATGCGCGAGGCGTTCACGCCCGGCACCGGCATGTCGGCGACGACGGTGCGAAACTCCTCGCCGCGGTGGAACGTGCAGCTGATGGTGTTGAAGCCGACGAGCACGTCGGCGTTGTCGAAGCCGAGCGAGCGCGCGCAGCGCTTCACCGCCCGGATGACGCGGTAGCCCGCCGCGCCCGAGGCCAATAGCAAACCGCCGAGGCGAAGGCAGGTGTTCGCCTCGGCGGCCATCTCTGAATGGTGCTGAGTCATGCTCGAAAACGCGCGCTTACTTCCCCTTGCGCTCCTGCATGCGGCGCATCTTGCGGTTCATGCCCGCCATGTTCTGCGCCTGCTTCGGCAGCGGGCCACCGGGCAGGCCGGCCGGCTGGCCGCCGCGGGTGCGCGAGTCCATCGCGTCGAGCTTGGCGGAGAAGTTGTACACCTCGTCCTTCTGGTAGTTCTTCGGCAGCTTGAGCAGGTGCTTCTGCAGGTCGCGGGTGCGCACCTGGCCCTCGCCCTCGCCGGCGTAGACCTCGAAGACCGGCACGCCGGCGAGCAGGCGCTCCACGCGCTTGCGCTCCTTCTGCATGAGCGGCTTGAGCCGCTTCGGGTCGCCCTCGCCGACGAGCACCACGCCGGGGTTGCCCACGACGCGGTGCACGGTGTCCATGTGGGTGTTGGCCTGCACGCCGGTCTTGGTCAGCCACACGATGCCCATCGTGTTGCGCATGTTCTCCAGCGTCCAGCCGGCGGCGCCGGGGGTGTCGCCGACCTCCTCGTACATCGACTTCTCCAGGCGGCGGGAGAAGATGAACATCGCCAACACCGCGCCGAGGATGAGGCCCATGACGAGCCAGAACCACTTCCAGCCCCACCACATGCCGAGGAGGAAGAAGAGCAGGCCGCCGCCGAGGACGCAGGCGACCATGATGGGCACGAGCGCCTTGTCGCGCTTGCGCTGGATGTCAAACGCCTGCTTGAGCTGCCCCCGTGTCGCCTTGCTCTTCGCGCGCTTCGCGGCGCGCTCTTCCTTTTTCGCCGCTTTCGCCGCGGCCTTGTCCTGCGTAGCCATGGCCCCAACTGTATGCCACGGCCCGCACGCGGGCCAAAGACCCCTAGCGGGTCTGCACAGGGTGGTCCGCGGACGCGCCGTACTTCTTCAGCAGCGTCGACGCCTCCTGGGCGGTATCGCCTTGCGACGTCTCCGCAAGGTGCTTCAGGTTCTCCGGCAGCTCGCGGCCCCGGTGCGCCATCGCCTCGACGTAGAGCTTGCCGGCGCGGTACGAGGAGCGCACGAGTGGGCCGGACATGACGGCGCCGAAGCCCATCTCGTAGGCGGCGTCGCGGTACTCGATGAACTCCTCCGGCTTCACCCACCGGTCGATCGGGTGGTACGTCGGGCCCGGTCGCAGGTACTGGGTGATGGTGATGATGTCGCAGCCAGCGTCGACCAGATCCTGCAGCGCCTCGAGGACCTCCTCGCGCGTCTCGCCCATGCCGAGGATGAGGTTGGACTTGGTGATCAGCCCGTAGTCGCGCGCCTGGCGGATCACGTCGAGGGAGCGCTCGTAGCGGAACGCCGGGCGGATGCGCTTGAAGATGCGCGGCACGGTCTCCAGGTTGTGCGCGAACACCTCGGGCTCGGCCTCGAAGACCTGCTGCAGCAGCTCCGGCTTGCCGGAGAAGTCCGGGGTGAGGTTCTCCACGCCGGTGTGCGGGTTGAGCTCGTGGATCTTGCGCACCACCTCGGCGTAGAGCCAGGCGCCCTCGTCCTCGAGGTCATCGCGCGTCACGCCCGTGATGGTGGAGTAGTTGAGGTTGAGGTCGCGCACCTCCTCGGCCACGCGGCGCGGCTCGTCGCGGTCGAGCGGGTCGGGGCGCCCAGAGGCGATGTCGCAGAAGTCGCAGCGGCGCGAGCAGCGCGACCCGCCGATAAGGAAGGTCGCCTCGCGCGACTCCCAGCACTCGTGGATGTTCGGGCAGCCGGCCTCCTGGCACACCGTGTGCAGCCCCGCGCCCTTGACCTTCTTCTTCATGTCCTCGTACTCGGGACCGGTCTTCACGGAGTTGCGGATCCACCGCGGCTTCGTCTCGATGGGGGTCTGCGAGTTGCGCGCCTCAACGCGCAGCAGCTTGCGGCCTTCTGGTGCTACAGTCACGCCTTTCACCGTACCTTCCGTGTCAAACCTTTGGACGGGTCGGGCCGGGTGGCAAACGTGTGGTCCGCCACCACCAGCTCCCCGGCGAGCGCGCGCTCCAGCTCGCGCACGACGGGCCCCGCCATCTCGGCCGGCGCGACGCCGCGGCCGAGCTCGAGCGACAGGGTGGTCACGTCCGCGTCGTCGATGCCGCACGCGACGATGTGCCCGTAGTGCTCGAGCGTGTTGTTGCAGTTCAGGCTCAGCCCGTGCATGGTCACCCCGCGGGTGATGCGGATGCCGAGGGCCGCGATTTTGCGCTCGCGTATCGACGCCTCCGGACTCACCGCCCGCGTCTCAGCCGGCACCCAGACCCCGGAGCGGCCGTCGATGCGCCCCGCCGTGGTCACGCCCGCGGCGCGCACGACCTGGATGAGCGCCTCCTCGAGCCGGCGCACGTAGTCGACGACGTCCACCGGCTCGGCGAGCTTGATGATCGGGTAGACCACGAGTTGGCCCTCCCCGTGCCACGTGATGCGCCCGCCGCGGTCCACGGGCACGACCGGCACGGGGTAGGACGGGTCCGGCATGTCCTCCGGCTGCGTGCGCTTGCCGGCGGTGAAGGTGGAGGGGTGCTCGAGGACGAGGATGGTGTCGGGTAGCTCGCCTTTGGCCCGTCGAGAAGCGATGTCCGCTTGGAGGTCCCACGCCTCCTGATAGTCGACGAGCCCCAGCTCGCGCACGTCAATGGGCGCGTCTGAGGCTCGGATGGATTTGTCGGCGGGGAAGAACGGGTCGCGCGGGGCAGTCATGCCCCAAGCGTAGTACCCCTAGTCCTCGACGCCGTTGGCGGAGGCGTACTCGTCGGCGCTGAGCAGCGGGCCGACCTCCTCGACCTCGACCTCGAAGAGCCAGCCCTCGCCGTACGGGTCGTTGTTGATGGCCTCGTACGCGCCGTCGATGTCCTCGTTCACGGCGGTGACGGTGCCGGTGACCGGCGAGTAGAGGTCGGAGACGGACTTGGTGGACTCCACCTCGCCGCAGGTCTCGCCGGCGGTGACGGTGTCGCCGACCTGCGGCAGCTCCGCGAAGACGACCTCGCCGAGGCGGTCGGCGGCGACGTGGGTGATGCCGACGCGCACGGTCTGGCCCGCGGCGTTATCCGGGGTGGCGTTGATCCACTCGTGGTCCTCGGAGTAGTAGAAGTCGGGCTTGAGTGCCATGGTTATGCGTCCTCTCGGGAGTAAAACGGGGTCGAGACAATAGTAAACGGGTAGCGGCGTCCGCGGATGTCGATCTCCACCTCGGTGCCGACCTCCGCGTGCTGCGGGTCGAGGTGTGCGAGCGCGACCGGGTGGCCCAGCGTCGGCGACGGCTGGCCGGAGGTGACCACGCCGATCTTCTCATCGCCGCCGGCGAGGAAGACCTGCGAGCCCTCGCGCGCGGCGCGGCGCTGCTCGGAGGCCAGGCCCGCGATGACAACGCTCGGCTCGCGGCCGGCGAGCGCGTCCTTGCCCACGAAGTCCGCCTCCTTCTTCGCAAACGCGCGGCCCATCCCGGCCTCGACCGGGGTGATGTCGGCGGTGAGCTCGTGGCCGTAGAGCGGCATCGCGGCCTCGAGGCGCAGCGAGTCGCGCGCGGCGAGCCCGCACGGGGTGCCGGCGCCGACGACGGCGTCCCACACGGTCGCGGCGTCGGCGTTGGCGATAAACAGCTCGAAGCCGTCTTCGCCGGTGTAGCCGGTGCGGGCGACGAAGACATCGACATCGCCCTGCTCGGCGTGCAGCGTCATCCACGCGCCGGAGTAGTAGGAGAGTGCGCCGGGGTCGTCGCTGAGCAGCGGCTGCAGCACCTCGAGCGCGCGCGGGCCCTGGACCGCGACGAGCGCGATGGCCTCCGAGTCGTTGCGCAGCTCGACGTCGAAGTCGCCCTTGCGCGCCTCGAACGCGGCCCACACGGTGGCGGTGTTCGCGGCGTTGGGCACGACCATGAAGTGGTCCTCGGCGAACTTGTAGGTGATCAGGTCGTCGAGGATGCCGCCGTCCTCGGCCACGATCATGGAGTACTTCGCCTTGCCCACCTTGAGCGCAGACAGGTTGGAGATGAGGGTGTAGTCCAAAAAGGCGGCGGCGTCGGGGCCCTGCACGTCGATCTCGCCCATGTGGGAGAGGTCGAAGATGCCCACGTCGGTGCGCACCGCGCGGTGCTCCTCGAGCTCGGAGGAGTACTTCAGCGGCATGGTCCAGCCGCCGAAGTCGGTGAAGGACGCCTGCAGGGCGTCGTGCTTGGCGTGCAGCGGGGTCTGTGGCATAGCTGGTTCTCCTTAGTACGATTCGTTCTTCTCGTCGACCACGACGTCGGTTTCCTCGACGACCTCCGGCGTGATGTCGAAGGCCTCCGGCGGCGGGCAGGCGCACTGCAGGTTGCGGTCGCCGAAGGCTTCGTCGATACGCCGCACCGGCGGGAAGTACTTCGCCCGCTCGAGGCTCGCGACCGGGTACGCGGCCTGCTCGCGCGTGAACTCGAACGGCCACTCGTCGCGGATCACGCTCGCCGCGGTGTACGGCGCGTTGTGGACGACGGACTTCTCGTACTCGATCTTCCCGTCGATGATGTCCTGGATCTCCGCGCGGATCGAGCGCATCGCCTCGATGAAGCGGTCGAGCTCGGCGAGGTCCTCGGACTCGGTCGGCTCGACCATGAGCGTGCCGGCGACCGGGAAGGCGAGGGTGGGGGCGTGGAAGCCGTAGTCGATGAGGCGCTTGGCCACATCGGCCGCGGTCACGCCCGACTGGTCGGTGAGCTCGCGCAGGTCGAGGATGCACTCGTGGCCCACGAGGCCCTCGTTGCCGGTGTAAAGCACCGGGAAGGAGTCCTGCAGCTGGCGCGCGATGTAGTTCGCGTTGAGCACCGCGTGCGCCGTCGCGCTGCGCAGCCCGGCCGCGCCGGACATCGCGATGTAGGCCCAGGAGATCGGCAGCACGCCCGCCGAGCCGTAGCGTGTCGACGCCACAGGCACCCCACCGTCGCCATCCAGCGCCGCGTTCGGGTCGCCCGGCAGGAACGGGATGAGGTGCTCCGCCACGCCGATCGGGCCGACGCCCGGGCCGCCGCCGCCGTGCGGGATGGTGAACGTCTTGTGCAGGTTGAGGTGGCTCACGTCGCCGCCGAAGTCGCCCGGGCGCGCGATGCCGGTGAGCGCGTTCATGTTCGCGCCGTCGATGTAGACCTGGCCGCCGGCCGCGTGCACCTTGTCGCACACGGTGCGCACGTCCGCCTCGTACACGCCGTGCGTGGACGGGTAGGTGAGCATGATCGCCGCGACGTGGCCCTCGTGCTTCGCCAGCTTCTCGTCGAGGTCCGCGATGTCGATGGAGCCGTCCTCGGCGGTCTTGACCACTACGACGCGCAGGTTCGCCAGCGTCGCGGACGCCGCGTTCGTGCCGTGCGCCGAGGCCGGGATGAGGCAGATGTCGCGCTCCGTCTCGCCGTTGGCCACGTGGTAGCCGCGGATGGCCAGCAGGCCCGCGAGCTCGCCGGTCGCGCCCGAGTTCGGCTGCACAGAGACCTCCGCGTAGCCGGTGATGGCGACGAGCCAGGAGCGGATCTCGTCGATGAGCTCGCGCCAGCCCTCGGTGTACTCGTCGGGGGTGTACGGGTGCACGTTTGCGAACTCCGGCCACGTGATGGCCTCCAGCCCCGCGGTGGGGTTGAGCTTCATCGTGCACGAGCCGAGCGGGATCATCGTGCGGTCGAGCGCGAGGTCCTTGTCGCCGAGCGCGCGGATGTAGCGCATCATCTGCGTCTCGGAGTGGATGCGGTTGAACGTCTCGTGGGTGAGGAAGTCGGTGGTGCGCCCCAGCGCCTGCGGCAGCCGCGCCTCGCCGGCCGCGCCGGGCTGCGCGCCGAAACCCGAGAGCAGCGCCGCGACGTCGGCGTCGGTGGTGTCCTCGCCGAACGAGACGCCGACGGTGGTCGCGTCGATCGCGCGCACGAGGTAGCCGTCCTGCGCCAGCTTGGCGACGACCTCCGGCGCGTCACCCACCTCCACCGCGACCGTGTCGAAGAACTCCGCGTGCTTCACCTTCACCCCGGCCTGCTCGAGGGCGGTGGCGAAGTCGGCGGCGCGCTGGTGCGCGGCGCTCGCGATCGCGGTGAGGCCCTCCGGCCCGTGGTAGACGGCGTACATCGACGCCGTGACGGCGAGCAGCGCCTGCGCGGTGCAGATGTTCGACGTCGCGCGCTCGCGGCGGATGTGCTGCTCGCGCGTCTGCAGCGCGAGGCGGTAGGCGGGGTAGCCCTCGGCGTCCTTGGACACGCCGACGAGGCGGCCCGGCATCTGGCGCTGCAGCTTCGCGCGCACCGCCATGTACGCCGCGTGCGGGCCACCGTAGAACAGCGGCACGCCGAAGCGCTGCGTCGAGCCGATGGCGATGTCCGCGCCGAGCTCGCCTGGGGACTCGAGGAGGGTGAGCGCGAGGATGTCCGCATCGACGGCGACGAGGCCGCCGCGGTCGTGGATCGCCTCGATCACCGGGCGCGGGTCCGCGATGTCGCCCTCGGTGCCAGGGTAGGCGAACACGGCGCCGACGAGGTCCTCGCCCACGACGCCCTCGGCGAGGTTCGCCACCTCGACCTCGAGGTCGATGGCGCGGGCGCGCTCGGCGGCGACCTTGATCACCTGCGGGTGCAGGCGCGCGTCGAGCAGCACGCGGCGGCCCTTCTTCACCACGCGCGACATGAGGCCGACGGCCTCCGCCGCGGCGGAGGCCTCGTCGAGCAGCGAGGCGTTCGCGATGTCGAGGCCGGAGAGGTCCTCAACCATCGTCTGGAAGTTGAGCAGCGCCTCGAGGCGGCCCTGCGAGATCTCCGCCTGGTACGGCGTGTAGGCGGTGTACCAGCCGGCGTCCTCGACCACGCCGCGGCGGATCACCGGCGGGGTGAGCGTGGAGTTAAAGCCCTGGCCGTAGAAGGCGCGCAGCACGCGGTTCTTGCCGGCGAGCTCGCGCAGGCGCGCCTGCGCCTCGTACTCCGTGAGCGCCTCCGGCAGCTCGAGCGGGCCGTCTGCCAGGATGCCAGACGGCACCGCCGCCGCGATCAGCGCATCGATCGAGTCGTACCCCAGCACACGCAGCAGTTCCTGCTGTTCGTGCTGGTCTGGGCCGATGTGGCGGGCGATGTAATCCAACTGGCGCTCCTTCTCCGGGGACGTTCAAACCACGGATCAGCATAGCGGGTCGCGCCCCCACCCAAGCCAGTTTCATACAAAGCTGTCTAGATGGGGCTAGAACTCGTCGACGCCCGCCTCGCCGAACAGCCACGTCACCGCGATCGCGCCTGGGTCCGGCACGTCCTTCGCGCTCCCGCCGAGGTACGAGGCGCGGCCCTTCTTCGCCTGCATCCCGCGCGTGGACTTCGCCCCCTCGACCGCCGGGCCGAAGACGTGCTCGAGCACATCGTCCACCGAGCCGTCGGCGTCCTTGGCGGCCTGCGCGGCGGGCGCGAGCGCGTCGATAAGCGTGTTGTCGCCCTCCTTCGCGCCGCCGAGGTCGGTGATCTGCTCGTTGCCGCGCGCGAGCCCGTCCGCGAGCGCCCCGGCGAACGCGCCGCCGTCCGCGTCGCGCGAGTCCACCCCGGCCTCCTCGAACGCGTCCGCCATCGCGCGGAAGAGCGTGCCCAGCACCGCCCCCGAGGTGCCGCCGGCGCGCACGAGCATGCGGTGGGCGAAGAAGTTGAGCACGTCGGCGTCCGAGCCCATTATCGGCGTATCGACGTCACCAAAGGCCGCCTCCATGTTTTGCCCGAAGTCGCCGTCCCCGGCCTGCCGGTCGAGCGCGGTGAGGTCGTCGAAGCCCCCGGCGAGGCGCTCCACGAACGCAGTGAGCCACGCGTTTTCCCCGCCCTCGTCGGGCTGCTCCACGTCGTCCACCGTCCGCGCGTCGGCGTACTCCGGGTCGCGCGCGACGGCGGGCCACGCCGGGGCGGACGTTTCGGCGTCGAGAAGCTCGAGCAGCTCCTCGTCGAGCATCGTGAGCGTGAGTGAGATGCCGGCCATGTTCAGCGAGGTCACCAGCGAGCCACGGATCCCGCGGCGCACCGTGACCCCGCGGTCTGCGAGCTGTGTGAGCGCCTCGCCGAAGACGAGGTCCATCTCCAGCTCGCTCGTGCCGCCGAGGCCGTTGACGAGGAGGGCCACCTCCGCGCCGTCGGTGTCGACGCCGGCCTTGCCCAGCGATTCGAGGATGCCGTCGAGGAGCTCGGCGACCAACGCCGCCGCGCTCGGCCGCTTGTCCTCGTCCGTCTCGCGCCGCTCGACGCCCGGCTCGCCGTGGATGCCCACGCCGATTTCGATCTGGCCGTCCTCGAGGTCGAACGTGTCGCGGTCGCTGGTCGGGGAGTGGCCCGGCTGCAGCGCCACCGCCATGGAGCGTGACCGGTCAGCGGCACGCTGCGCCACCTCGGCCACGGCCTTGAGGCCGTCGCCACGGGCGGCGGCCGCCCCGGCGATCTTCTCCACGATGATGGTCGCGCCCGTGCCGCGTCGGCCCGGGGAGTCATCCTCCTCGTCGATCTCGGTGGCCACGTCGTCGGCGACGAGCACCTGCTCCACGTCGACGTTGGTGCTGTTGGCGGCCACGGTGAAGTTCATGACGTCGCCGGTGTAGTTCTTCACCACGTGCACGACACCCGCGCCGTTATCAGCCCACTCGGTGGCCGCGCCGATCTGCACCGCGTTCGGGGAGGTGAACAGGAGGCCTGGGCAGGCGGCGTCGAGCATGCCCGTGCCGACGAACCCGGCGTGCATCGGCTCGTGGCCCGACCCGCCGCCGGAGATGACGGCGACGCGGGGCGGGCCGGAGGTGGCGGCGTCCCGCATGAGCCCCACGAAGCCCTCGTCGTGCCACTGCGCGGACGGGTGGGCGGCGACGAGGCCGCCAAGCGCTTGGCGCATGAAGTGGTCTTTGTCGTTGCGGAATGATTTAAAAGTGTGAGCCATGCCACCACTGTACGCCGGCACGGCAAAGCCCGGCGCCGATCGTTGTGGCGCCGGGCTCAGCGGGAGGGGTTAGACGTCGAGGTCGGCCTCGAAGTCGCCCTGCTCGATGCGGTCCTTGATCGTGGTGACGAAGCGGCCCGCGTCAGCGCCGTCGATGAGCTGGTGGTCGTAGGTGAACGGCAGGTAGCACATCTGGCGGATCGCGATGGAGTCGATGCCGTCCTCGGTCACGATGACCGGGCGCTTCTCAATCGCGGCCGTACCCAGGATGCCGGCCTGCGGCGGGGTGAGCACCGGCGTATCCAGCAGCGCGCCCTCGGAACCGATGTTGGTCACCGTGAAGGTGGCGCCGGACAGGTCGTCCGGGCGCAGCTTCTTGTTGCGTGCGCGCTCGGCGAGGTCGGCGATCGCCTTCGCGATGTCGGCGAGGTTCATGTCCTGCACCTTCTTGATCACCGGCACGAGGAGGCCCTGCGGCGTATCGACGGCGATACCGATGTTCACGTCGGAGTGGTACGTGATCTCCTTCGCGTCAGCGTCGTAGGAGGCGTTGACGTTCGGGTGGGAGACCAGTGCCTCGGCCGCGGCCTTGACGAAGAACGCGAGGTACGTGATGTTTACGCCGTGCTTCTCGACGAACGCCGGCTTGACCTTCTTGCGCAGCTCCGCGACGCGCGTGACGTCGACCTCCTGCACGTGGGTGAGCTGCGCGGTGGTCTGCAGCGACTCGACCATCTTCGCGGCCGTGATCTCGCGGATGCGGTTCACGCGCTGGGTGGTGCCGATGAGCTCCGCCTTCGCCGGATCCACGGACTTCGTGGACCAGTTCGAGCGCGGGCCCTTGGCCTTTTCGGCCTCGCTGGTGACGGCCTTGGAGTCGGCACCCTTCGCGGCGCCCTCGGCCTTGCCACCCTCGACGGCGGCGAGGACGTCCTGCTTGCGGATTCGACCGCCGACGCCGGTGCCCTCGACCGTGCTCAGGTCCACGCCGTGCTTGTCGGCGAGCTTGCGCACGAGCGGGGTGACGTACGGGACGTTGTCGCCGTTGTTCACCTTCGCGGAGGCGTTCTTCGAATCGCCCTCGCTCTTCTCAGCCTTCTTCTCCGGCTTCTTCTCGTCCTGCTTCGGCTCCTCCTTGGACTCCTCAGTCTCCTCGGCCTCCTCGGCGTCCTTGGCGTCGGCCTCGACGTCCTCGGTGTCGGCGTCGGTGGACTTGGACTCCTTGGCGTCGTCGGCGTCGTCGTCATCGTCCTCGTCGGCGGCCGCCTCGGCGTCGCCAATGATCGCGATGGCCTGGCCGACCTCGACGGTGTCGTCCTCCTCGGCGAGGATCTTGATGAGGGTGCCCTCAACCGGCGACGGGATCTCCGTGTCGACCTTGTCGGTGGAGACCTCGAGCAGCGGCTCGTCAACCTCGACGAGGTCGCCGACCTCCTTCAGCCACGTGGTGATCGTGCCCTCGGTGACGGACTCGCCGAGCTCCGGCATCTCAACCTTGGTGCCCTCGCCGGAGCCCTTCTTGTTCTTGGAAGAGGACTTCTTCTCGGACTTCTTCGGCGCGTCCTCCGGGTTGTCGCCCTCGCCCTCGGCGGAGTTGTCGTCCTCGACCTCCTCGTCGGCGTCGGCGACGTCGTCGTCATCCTCGTCGGCGTCGGCGGAGCCCGCAGCGTCGGCGTCACCGATGCGCGCGATCACGTCGCCAACTTCGACGGTGTCGTCCTCCTCAGCGAGGATCTCGATGAGCGTGCCGGCGACCGGGGACGGGATCTCGGTGTCGACCTTGTCGGTGGAGACCTCGAGCAGGGGCTCGTCGACCTCGACCTCGTCGCCGACCTCCTTCAGCCACGTGGTGATCGTGCCTTCGGTGACGGACTCGCCGAGCTCCGGCATCTCCACGTCGGTGGCGTCGCCGGACGCCTTCTTGCCGGAGGACTTCTTCGCCGGCTTCTCTTCCTTCTTCTCGGTCTTCTTGTCGACCTCGGCGTCCTTGGCGTCGTCGTCCGAGTCCTTCTTGTTCTCGTCCTTGTCGGCGTCGTCGGAGGAGTCAGCTTCCTCGCCCTCGTCGCCGATGATGGCGATGACGTCGCCGATCTCGACCGTGTCGTCCTCGTCAGCCTTGATCTCCAGGATCACGCCGGCCACCGGGGAAGGGATTTCGGTGTCGACCTTGTCGGTGGAGACCTCGAGCAGCGGCTCGTCGACCTCGACAGTGTCGCCGACTTCCTTCAGCCACGTGGTGATCGTGCCTTCGGTGACTGATTCGCCCAGCTCGGGCATCTCAACTGAGTGCGCCATTTCTTAAAGTCTCCTCATTGAAACGTTGGAAGCTATACAGCCCAAAGCGTACCTGTATCCGGCGCGCTCCGTGGGCCAAGGGGTGACCTTTCCTACGTTTCAAGCCCCGTATGATGTGGGGCGTGTTCAACCTGTTCGGCAACAACAAAAAGTCCACGACGTTTAAACCGCCGCGCGCGCCGGGCGAGACCATCCGTGCCGAGGACGCGCAGTACCTGCGCGACTGGGTTGTCGGTCGCGCGTTCGTCGAGGGCTATGTTGAGCCGGAGACCATGGTCAACGAGATGTCGGTCGTCCTCGTGGACGAGCACGGCAACTACACCCGCCGACGCATCGGCGGCCCGAAAGGCATCGACCAGGTGGCGAACATGCTGGGCATCGTCCTCTACGACGTCGAGGAGACCGGCTACCCCGACCGGATGCGCAAGCGCATCGAGCAGGAGCGCATCCTGCGCAAGCGCGAGGAGCAGAAGGAGCGCCGCGCCAAATTCGAGCGCGGAGAGAACCCCTACGCGTAGCGACGCGTCCCCGCACCCGTTGCAAAAATCCGCAACCTGCGCTGGACGCCTGACCGGCTTTAAAACCCTAGCTCACAGACTCGTGCGCGCCGCCGCATGTTGATTTTTACAAACAACAGCCAGCCAGGCCCCAACACCCCGCTACCCGGCGAGCCTGGTGACCGCCTCCACCACCGTGCGCACCGGCGCGCCGGTCGCCCGCTTCGGCGTGTAGCCGTGCGCCCCGCCGCCGTTCCATGCCGGGCCGGCGACGTCGATGTGCGCCCACTCCACGTCCTCGGGCACGAACCGCGACAGGTACAGCCCGGCGAACAGCATCCCGCCGGTGCGCGCGTTGTGGGTGTTGCGGATGTCGGCGATGGGGGACTTGAGCTCGTCCTCCTGCTCCTCGAGAAGCGGCATCGCCCACGCCTGCTCGCCGACGGTTCGCCCGGCGTCGGCGACGAGGTCGCGCAGCTCGTCGGAGCCCATCACGCCGGCGGTGCGCGCGCCGAGCGCCACGAGCTGCGCGCCGGTGAGCGTCGCCGTCTCGATGAGGTAGTCCGGCGCGTCCTCGCAGGCGCGTGCGATGGCGTCGGCAAGCACGAGGCGTCCCTCGGCGTCGGTGTTGATCACCTCGCTGGTGATCCCGCCGTAGTGCGTGATCACGTCGCCCGGGCGCGTCGCGGACCCGGACGGCATGTTCTCGGCGAGGGGGAGCCAGGCGTCGACGCGGACGCCAAGACCCAGCCGCGCGATCGCCGCGAGCGCCGCGAGCTGCGCCGCCGAGCCGCCCATGTCGGAGATCATGTCCTCCATGCCCGAGCCGGGCTTGAGCGAGATGCCGCCGGTGTCGAAGGTGATGCCCTTGCCCACGAGGGCCACGCTTCTCGACGCACCTTCGGGCGCCCACGAAAGGTGCACGAGCCGCGGCGGGCGGGCCGAGCCGCGGCCGACGGCGAGGATGCCGCCGAAGCCGGCCTGCTCGAGCTGCGCCTCGTCGAACACCTCGACGTCGAGGCCCGCGGCCTGCGCGACCTCGCCCATCACGCCGGCGTAGGACTCGGGGTAGAGGAAGTTGGCGGGGGTGTTCACGAGGTCGCGGGCGAGGTTGACGGACTCCGCGACGATGACGGCGCGCTCGAACGCCTCACGCGCCGCGTCGTCGGCGCCGACGACGCTGACCTCGGTGGTCTGCGGCAGCTCCTCATCGGGGTTGTCCTCGTCAAGCGTCTCCGCGCGCGACTTCAGGCCGTTGTAGACGTAGCCGCCGAGCAGCAGGCCCTCGACGACCGCGCCCGCGCCAAATTCCGTGGACACAGCCGCGTGCTCGACGCCGTTAAGCGCCCGCGCCGCCGCGCCGGCGCCGCGGCGCCCGCGCCGCCGCGCCGGCGCCGCGGCGCACGGCCTCGTCGTCGATATCGGCGGCGTCGCCGAGGCCGAACGCGAGGACCAGGTGGCCGTCGAGAAGCAGGCGCGTCATCTCGCCTTCCGTACCCTTCGCGCCGACCGCGACGAGCGCCTCGAGCAGCCCGCGCGGGGCGAGCGCCGTGACGGGCACCTCGATGCCGTCCTCGCCTTGGGCGACGGGGATGAGCAGCGCGGCGTCCTCCGGTGCGGACGCCGCGAGGACGGTACGCACGGTGGTGCCGCGGGCGGGCAGGGAAACGTCGAAGGCCATGGAATTCACCTTTCGTGTAGCGGACAGGTTTCCCCGGACGAGCGTACTCAGCGGGGGGAGTAACGTTGGCCGCATGGCAGCAATCGAATTCGCAATCACCCCGTCCGACCACCCCGCATCCGACGCGGAGCGCGCGAAAACTCTGGAGGACCCGGCGTTCGGCCAGGAGTTCACCGACCACATGGTCTCCATCGACTGGACCGAGGACAAGGGCTGGCACAACGCGCAGGTGCGCGCGTACGGGCCGGTCACGCTCGACCCGGCCTCGAACGTGTTCCACTACGGGCAGGCGATCTTCGAGGGCCTCAAGGCCTACCGTCACACCGACGGCTCCATCACGGCGTTCCGCCCCGAGCAGAACGCCAAGCGCATGAAGAACTCTGCTCACCGCATGGCCATGCCGGAGCTTCCGGAGGAGATCTTCCTCGAGGCCGTCCGCCAGCTCGTGGACATCGACCGCGCGTGGGTGCCGGAGCCCGGCGGTGAGGCGTCGCTGTACCTGCGCCCGTTCATGATTGGCACGGAGAAGACGCTTGGCGTGAAGCCGTCGTCAAGCTACACGTTCTACGTCATCGCCTCCCCGGCGGGCGCGTACTTCTCCGGCGGCGTGAAGCCGGTGAGCGTGTGGATCTCCGAGGACTACGTCCGCGCAGCCCCCGGCGGCACCGGCGACGCGAAGTTCGCCGGCAACTACGCCGCGAGCCTCCTCGCCCAGCAGCAGGCTGCGGCGAAGGGCTGCGACCAGGTGGTCTGGCTCGACGCGTGCGAGCGCAAGTACATCGAGGAGATGGGCGGCATGAACCTCATGTTCGTCGAGGGCACGGGCGAGAACGCGAAGATCATCACCCCCGAGCTCTCCGGCTCGCTACTGCCGGGCATCACCCGCAAGTCTCTCCTCGAGGTCGCCGAGGACCTCGGCTACGCCACCGAGGAGCGCAAGATCACCGTCGACGAGTGGCGCTCCGGCGCCGAGGACGGCACGATCTCCGAGGCGATGGCGTGCGGGACCGCCGCCGTGATCACCCCGGTGGGCACGGTGAAGAGCAATGAGGGCGAGTTCACCGTCAACGGCAACGAGGCCGGCGAGGTCACCATGGAGTTGCGCGAGCGCCTGCGCGGCATCCAGACCGGCGACGTTGAGGATACGCACGGCTGGAACACCGTCCTCATCGAGGGCTAGTCGCGTATCGACGACCCTCCGGCCACCACCTCGCCCACCAGCTCCGCGGCGAGGTTGAGCTGGGGCAGCACGGCCAGGGCACCAGCGCCTTGGCCTGTTTTTATGCCCAGATCCGCCACCGGCGTGAGCTCGAGCGCCTGCAGGCACCCCTCGTGCGCGGGCTCGTCCGTGCGCTGCGCCGCGAGGAGCCAGCCCCTGGTGCCGGGGGCGAGGCGCTCGGCGACGTAGGCCGCGGTGGCGGGGTACGGGCCGTCGAAAAGCACGGGCGTGCGGCGCGCCGCGCACTGGGCGATGAACCCGGCGAGGAACGCGAAGTCTGGGCCCGAAAGCTCGGCGCAGACCCGCTCGGTGTCGTCGCGGAAGCCGCGGACGCGGAACATCGCGTCGCGCACCGCGGCGGTCTTGACCTTCCACACCTCGTCGTTCACGCCGGAGCCGCGGCCGACGGCCTTGACCGGCTCCGTGCGGGTGAACGTGCCGTAGAGCGCGGCGGCGACGGTGGTGTTGCCCACGCCGATGTCGCCGGGGACGATGAGGTCCGCGCCGGCGTCGATCTCGTGGTCGGCGACCTCGGCGCCCGCGGCGAGCGCGGCGTCCCACACCTCGCGAGGCACGGCGGACTCGACGTCGATGGCGCCGGTGGGGGCATCGAGGTAGTCCGCGATGAGCCGCACGCTCGCCCCAGACGCGCGGGCGGCCGCCTGCGCCGGGCCCGCGCCAGCCTCGAGCTCGGCGGCGCGCACAGCGCCCGCGTCGGCCGTCCACGCGGAGACGCCGCGCGTGGCGATGCCGTGGTTGCCGGCGACGACGATCGCGCGGGGGCGGGCGAACGGAGCGGGCACGTCGCGGCCCTGCGCGGCGGCGATCCACGCCCCGAGCGCGCCGAGCCTGCCCAGCGCGACCCCATTTGCGGAGCCCGCGAGCGCGTCGGCCACGGCGAGCGCGTGCGCCTGCTTCGGCGCCTCCACCGACGAAAACTGCATGGCGCTACACCTTCGCCCCGACGGCGACCCTCGGCTTCGGGGTGCGCCAGTTGCGCGGCTGCGTGGCGCGCGAGAACGCGTACATGCCCAGGCCGAAGCCGGTGTCCGCGTCCGGGAACTTCTTGCGCACGGCGCGGTTGGCGCCGCGGCCGATGACAAAGCCCTCGATGAAGATCGTGAGCATGAACACGAGGCTGAGCAGCGACAGTGCCGCGGAGACGCGCGGCAGCCACGTGCCGATGAGCATGATGAGCAGCAGCACGACCGCCGCCGGCATGACGTAGTTGTTGAAGAAGCGGCGCGAGTCCACCCAGTCGCGCACGTAGGCGCGCACTGGGCCCTTGTCGCGGTCGGTGAGGTAGCGCTCGTCGCCGGCGTCGATCTTCGCCTGCATCTCCCGGTTGCGGGCGCGGTTTTCTTCCCTGACCTCCTTCTTGTGCGCCTTCCACTCCTCTTTGGACATGGACTTTTTCAGCTCTTTTTCGCGCTGCCGGATCTGCGCGGGGGTCGCGGCGTTCGGGTCGCGCACCACGCCGCGCTTGATTTCTTGGTCGATGCGCTTCGGCGTCGGGCGCCCCTTCGGCGGCGTGTAGCCCTTCGGGAGCTTCGCCTCCGCCTGCGGCTCGGCCGTGGGGGAGGAGGCCTCGGGCAGCTCGACCTTCGTCGAACCCGCGCCGGCGTTCTGCTCGGATTTCTGCCAGGGAAGTTTCACGCACCCTAGGCTACAAGGCGCGCGGAGCTTCCCGGCAACGACCGGCAGCGACCGGGAATACCGGGGCGGCTGCCCCTGTTGCACCGCCTGTGGCGAGTGGGCGCGTAGCATGGGCGCCACTCGAAAGAGACGTTCGAAGGAGTACTCAATGACTGCACCTACTTCCGCAACCGGTGTGAATCTGTCCGAGGCCGCGGCGGCGAAGGCGAAGGCGCTGCTCGACCAGGAGGGCCGCAACGACCTCTCCCTGCGCATCGCGGTTCAGCCCGGCGGCTGCGCCGGCCTGCGCTACCAGCTCTACTTCGACGACCGCGACCTCGACGGCGACAAGGCCGACGTCGTCGGCGGCGTGCGCCTCGTCGTGGACAAGATGAGCGTGCCGTACCTCACCGGCGCCACCATCGATTTCGCTGACACGATCGAGCAGCAGGGCTTCACCATCGACAACCCCAACGCGGGTTCCGCCTGCGCCTGCGGCGACAGCTTCAACTAAGCGCCTGCGTATCGACGACAAGCACCTCCGGCCCGCCACGGGCCGGGGGTGCTTTCCTGTGCGCCTAGCTCCCGAGCGACATGACGAGGTTGATGCTCGTCGCCGTGATCGCGATGCCGAACACGAACGCGTAGATGCTGTGCACCAGCGCCACGCGGCGCATCTCCGGCTGCGTGATCGCGGTGTCGGAGATCTGGTAGGTCATGCCGAGCGAGAACCCGGCGTACGCGAAGTCGAGGTAGGTGGGGTCTTCCTCCTGGTTGAACTCTATCCCGCCGACGGGCGGGTGGGCGTAGTAGACGTCCGCGTAGCGCAGGATGAACACGGTGGTGATGAGCAGCCAGCTCGACGCGACCACCGCGAACGCCGCCAGCCCGGTCGCCCACGCCTCGGCACCCTTCGCGCCGGCCGCGTCGACCATGAGCAGGCCGACCGAGGCGAGCGCGATGAGCGCGGCGAGGTTGACCAGCAGCGCGCGGGAGAGTCTCGACGGCTCCTCGGAGCTGGCGTACGCGGCGGTGCCGGAGGCGTCGAGACGCGAGATGTGCGCCCACACGAGCACGAGGTAGACGATGGAGGCGACGCCCCACCCGTAGGCGGGGGCGCGCCAGGGGCCGGCGAACGTCGCGATGAGCGGCGTCGCCACGGCCATGACCGCGATGAGCACGGTGTTGTGGCGCCGCGCGAGGGTCTTCCGGGATTGGCCGCGCATGGCTACAGCTTAACCGGGTAGTCCTTGTGCTCGATCTGGGGGTCGATGCGGTGCTCGACGAAGATGCCGTGCCAGACCATGAACGCGAGCACAGTCCAGAGGCGGCGCGAGTGGTCCGAGACGCCGTCGCGGTGCTCCTTGAGCATCTCGAGCACTTCCGGCTTGTTGAAAATGTCGTCCGTCTGGGAATCGCGGATGGTGTCCTGGGCCCAGCCATAGAGCTCGTCGCCGGCGAGCCAGTGGCGCATCGGCACCGGGAAGCCGAGCTTCTTGCGGTGCAGCACGTGCTCCGGAACGATCTGCTCCATCGCCTTGCGCAGCGCGTACTTCGTGGTGCCGTGGGTGATCTTCTGGTCGTAGGGGATGGTCTGGGCGACTTCAAAGACCTCCTTGTCCAAAAACGGCACGCGCAGTTCGAGCGAGTTGGCCATATTCATCTTGTCGGCCTTGACCAGGATGTCGCCGCGCATCCAGGTGAACAGGTCGAGGTTCTGCATGCGCGCGACCGGGTCCATCTCGGTCGACGCTGCGTAGATCGGGGCGGTGACCTCGCGGTGATCCCACTCGCGCTTCGCCCAGGGCAGGACGCGCTGCAGCTGCGCGAAGTTGAAGGAGCGTGCGTTGCCGTAGTAGCGGTCCTCCATCGGCGTGGTGCCGCGCTCGAGGAGGCTCTTGCCTTTCACGCCCTCCGGGAGCACGCGACTGAGCCGGTTCAGCCCGCGGTTGAGCGGGGTGGGCAGCTTCTCAAACGGGGCGAGCGAAAGCGGCTCCTTGTAGATCGTGTAGCCGCCGAACAGCTCGTCCGCGCCCTCGCCGGAGAGCACGACCTTGACGTGCTTGCGGGCCTCCTGCGCCACGAAGAAGAGCGGCACGAGCGAGGGGTCCGCGACCGGGTCGTCGAGGTACCACATGATCTTCGGTACGGCCGCCGCGTACTCCTCGGGGGAGACGATCTTCACGATGTGCTCCACACCGATCGCCGCCGCGGACTCGGCGGCGACGTCGACCTCGGAGTAGCCCTCGCGCTCGAAGCCGGTGGTGAACGTGAGCAGGTTGGGGTTGTGACGCTTCGCCAGGGCCGCGATGGCCGTGGAGTCGATGCCGCCGGAGAGGAAGGAGCCGACGGTGACGTCGGCACGCATGTGCTTCGCCACCGAATCCTCGAGCGCCCTCGCAATGCGGTCGTAGAGGTCCTGCTCCTTGCCCTTCACAACGGGGGTGGGGGTGAAGTGAGGCTTGAAGTAGCGGTCGGAGTGGACCTCGCCGCCGGGCTTGAGCGTGACGGTGCAGCCGGACTCCACCCGGCGGATGCCGCTGTGCAGGCTCTCCGGCTCCGGCACGTACTGGAGGTCCACATAGTGCTCGATTGCGCGGCGGTCAAGGCCCAGGCCGAGACCGAGCTCCGGCGCCATCTCGAGGATGGACTTCTTCTCCGAGGCGAAGACCGTGCCCCTGTCCGTCGTGGCGTAGAACAGCGGCTTGATGCCGAACTGGTCACGCGCCGCGAACATTGTCTCCGTCTCCGTGTCCCAGATGACGAACGCGAACATGCCGCGCAGGTGCTCGACCACGTTGGCGCCCCAGTGGTGGTAGCCCACGACGATGGGCTCGCCGTCGCCCTCGGTGTTGAACGTGTAGCCGGCCGCCGCGAGCTCCTCGCGCAGCTCGACGTAGTTGTAGATCTCGCCGTTGAACGTCAGCGCGTAGCGCTCCGGCGACTCGGCGGGGCCCCAGCGCAGCGGCTGGTGTGAGTGCTCGATGTCGATGATGGCGAGCCGGTTGAAGCCGAACACGGCGTCGTCGTCGCTCCAGGTGCCGGCGGCGTCGGGGCCGCGGTGGTACATGCAGGGCAGGGCGCGCTCGACCGGTTCCACGAACGCGGGCGCGTCACTGTTGGCGGACAGCAGGGCTAGAAGGCCACACATACAAACCTCTCCGTATATATAAGGCGCACCCGCGCTCGGGCGCGCCGACGAGTCCCCTCAACAATAGGGTTTGGGCCGCGAATCGGGTGAACCGGCCGCGGCTCGGATCCGCCCAACTTTCGCCGTGCCCCATAAGGGGGCCAACTTAAGGATGAAACCGGGCGACCGTGCCGCGGGTCACACCGCGGGCGCGCGCCGCTGGTCCGCTAACCCGCAGCGTGGGGCTTATTCCGGCGAAAGCAATTGCGTATCGACGATCCTCCGGCCCGCAACGCCCCCGCCCGCCGCCGAGATTCCGACAGCCCCGGCCCCATGAACTATTCTGGCCACATAGGAATGTTCTGCCAGTGCGCTCTGCGTACGGCGTGCGTACGGCACGGGCATTCGGTGGTTTTAGTGTGGACAGGAAGGCAACACACGTGGAAAAGGAAGCAAACCGCGGTTTCGCCAGGAAGGCCGGTGTCGCGGGCGCACTCCTGCTGGGCAGCCTCACGCTGACCGGCTGCGACGTCGCCCCGCCGGAAGGGCTCGCGAACATCCTCGACATGGGCTGGCCCGATCCGGTGACCCCGGAAGGCACCCAGATGTACAACTTCTGGGTGTGGGTCTGGTTGGCCGCCTGGATCATCGGCTTCATCATGTGGGGCCTGTTCATCATGGCGATCGTCCGATGGAACCACAAGGCCCGCGTGAAGAAGGGCGACGGCGAGTTCCCGAAGCAGCTGCAGTACAACGTGCCGCTGGAGCTGGGCCTGACCGCCCTGCCGATCATCATCGTCATGGTCCTGTTCTTCTTTACCGTGCAGGCGCAGACACGGACGACGGCCCTGGATAAGGATCCGAAGGTCACCGTCGACGTCACCGGCTACCAGTGGAACTGGAAGTTCGGCTACGCCGAGGTGGACGGCGAGCTCACCGCGGACGGCAAGACGTACGACGGCCTCGACTCCGAGCGTCAGGCGGCGGCGGAGAAGACGAAGTACGACCCGCAGGACATGCACAACGCGAACCCGATCCACGGCACCTCGATGGGCGATCTGTCCTACCTCAACTTCAACAAGATTGAGACGATCGGCTCCACCGAGGAGATCCCGGTGCTCGTGCTCCCGACTGAAACGGCGATCGAGTTCCGCCTCGCGTCCGGCGACGTGAACCACGCGTTCTGGGTGCCGGAGTTCCTGTTCAAGCGCGACGTGTACGCCCACCCGGAGGCGAACCAGCAGCAGCGCAACTTCCAGATCGAGAAGATTGAGAAGGAAGGCGCCTTCGTCGGCCGCTGCGCCGAGATGTGCGGTACCTACCACTCCATGATGAACTTCGAGGTTCGCGCCGTGAGCCCGGACAAGTTCGAGAAGTACATCGAGTACCGCCGCGAGCACCCGGAGGCCCCGAACTCCGAGGCGCTGCGTTCCATCGGCGAGGAGCCGTACGCCACCACCACCCACCCGTTCGTCACCCAGCGCGACGCGACGCGCGACGGCGACAACACCGTCGACCCGAACGCGAACGTCTAAGAAAGAGAGCACGCAGCAATGGGAACCGGATCAAAAGTTTTCTACGCCATCGGCACCTTCCTCGCACTGATGGCAGTGTTCTACATCCTTGCGACCAACTGGATCGGTGAGGACGCGTACCTGTTCGGCGTCGAGTGGATCGGCGCGGTCGGCCTGACCCTCGCGGCAGCCTTCTCTTTCATGCTCGGCGGCTACCTCAACATCACCGAGCGTCGCATGGACATCGTCCCGGAGGACTGGGAGGAGGCCGAGATGGAAGACGGCGCCGGCGTCCTCGGCTTCTACTCGCCGAGCTCGATCTGGCCGTTCGCGATGGCCGCGTCCATCTGCTTCCTCGGCCTCGGCATCGCCTTCTGGCAGCTGTGGCTGCTGGCCTTCGGCGCGGTCATGCTCATCTGGACCACCGCGCAGCTCAACCTGCAGTACGGCATCCCGCGCGAGAAGCACTAGCCACCCGCGCAGCCCCGCACCCCCAACCTGCCCCGCAGGCTGGGGGTGTTTTCGCGCCTGCAACCCCGGGGGTCAATCGAAAGTTGGGGACGTGGGGGAACGCCGGCGGTGCGGGCCGGGCGGGTGTGAGATATGGCACATGCGGGAACTGTGGGCGGCGGGCGGCGGCGCGCCGGAGGGCGTCGATACGCAAACCGCTCCGGGCGCCGCTTCCGGGGCGGGGGAGCGGTCGGCGCGATGACCTGCAACGTTGGGCGTCGTAAAACGGGGCGAAAAAGTTCCCGGCGAAGCGAAAAAACTTTTTGCAACAAACGTGTCTACAAAAAGGCGCAGCTCCGGGCCGTGCTCACAGGAAAATTACGGGGGTGAGTGAGATGAATATCAGGCGGAGATAGGGGATAATCACACGCGTGACGACCGCAATTACAAACCAAGATATGGCGACACCGCAGAATCGTGTCCCAGCGCTGAACCGTCCGAACATGGTCAGCGTTGGCACGATCGCGTTCCTCGCCCAGGAGCTCATGTTCTTCGCCGGTTTGTTCGCGATGTACTTCACGTCGCGCGCAAACGGCCTGGCCGCAGGGGACTGGGGCAACCAGACCGAGCACCTCAACGTGGTGTTCGGCCTGGTGATCACCATCGTCCTCGTGTCCTCTTCGTTCACGTCCCAGTTCGGTGTGTTCGCCGCTGAGCGGGGTGACGTTTTCGGGCTGCGCAAGTGGTTCACCGTCACCGTCGTCCTCGGCGTGATCTTCCTCGGCCTCGTGGCCTTCGAGTGGACCTCGATGGCGTCCGAGGGCGTGACCCCGCAGGCGAGCGTCTACGGCTCGGTGTTCTACATCATCACCGGCTTCCACATGGCGCACGTGACCGCGGGCATCATCGCCTTCGTCGTCGTGCTGCTGCGCGTGGCCAAGTCGAAGTTCACCCCGGCGCAGGCAACCGCCGCGATGGCGGTGTCCTACTACTGGCACTTCGTCGATGCTGTTTGGATCGGCGTGTTCATCACCATCTACCTCGTTCAGTAGATCGGCCCCGGGTTACGCCCGGGACGCGGAAATTCTGAAAAGTCGTTTAAGGGAACACAATGAATAACTCACCCAAGAAGAAGCGCCAGGGACGCAAGACGCAGCGCACCGTCGCTGGCGCCGCCGCCCTGACGCTGGGGTTGACCGGGGCGGGCCTGCTCGCCTCCGCGCTGACCCCGAACGCGCAGGTGGCTACGGCGGCGCGTGATGACCAGGCGCTCATCCAGGAGGGCAAGGACATCTACGACGTCGCCTGCATCACGTGCCACGGCGCGAACCTGCAGGGCGTGAAGGACCGCGGTCCGTCGCTTATCGGTACCGGCGAGGGCGCCGTGTACTTCCAGGTCAACTCCGGCCGCATGCCCATGATGTCCAATGACGCGCAGGCCGAGCGCAAGCGCCCGCGCTACACCGAGAACCAGGCCCTCGCCCTCGCCGCGTACGTCGCGGCGAACGGCGGCGGCCCGGAGCTCGTGTACAACAAGGACGGCTCCCTCGCGATGGAGGAGCTGCGCGGCAAGAACTACGACGGCAACATCCAGGCGGCCGACGTCGCCCGCGGCGGCGAGCTGTTCCGCCTCAACTGCGCGTCCTGCCACAACTTCACCGGCCGTGGCGGCGCGCTCTCGTCCGGTAAGTACGCCCCGGTGCTCGATCCTGCGAATGAGCAGGAGATCTACCAGGCCATGCTCACCGGCCCGCAGAACATGCCGAAGTTCTCCGACCGCCAGCTCAGCGCTGACGAGAAGAAGGACATCATCGCCTACATCAAGTCCACCAAGGAAACCCCGCTGCCCGGCGGCTGGGGCCTCGGTGGCCTTGGCCCGGTGTCTGAGGGTATGGCGATGTGGATGATCGGCGTGACCCTGGTCGCGATCGCTGCTATGTGGATTGGATCCCGCTCATGAGTGAAGTGAAGAAGAATTACAGCGTCGAAGAGCTCGACCGCATGAACAACGCGGAGCTCGCCGCACTCGGCACCGAGCTCGACGACGTCACGGTCGCCTACCGCAAGGAGCGCTTCCCGGTCGAGGGTGACCCGCGCGAGAAGTCTGCGGAGCGCGGCATCAAGATCTGGCTCACCATCTCGGTGCTCAGCGCGCTCGCCTTCATCGGCGTGTACCTGTTCTGGCCGTGGGAGCCGAAGTTCCACGGCGACGACGGTCTGTGGACGTACACCCTGTACACCCCGCTGCTTGGCCTCACGGCCGGCCTCGCGTTCTGCGCGCTCGGCGTCTCCATCATCCAGTACGTGAAGAAGTTCGTGCCGGAGGAGATCGCGGTGCAGCGCCGCCACGACGGTCCGTCGAGCGAGCTGGACCGCCGCACGACGACCGCGCTGCTCAACGACGCCTGGGAGACGTCGACCCTTGGTCGTCGTAAAGCACTGCAGGGTCTGTTGGGCACTGCGGGCGTCCTCGCCGGCCTCATGGTCATCGCCCCGCTCGGCGGCTTGATCAAGAACCCGTGGAAGGTCCGCCACGAGCTGGACTACCACGGCGATGGCACCCTGTGGACCCACGGCTGGACCATCCAGGACAAGGGCGTGAAGGTCTACCTCGGCCGCGACACCGGCGCGATCGCCGAGCTGCACGAGGGTGAGGTCGGCTCGCACTACAGCACCGCCGGCGTGTCCCGCCTCGTGCGCATGCGCCCGGAGGATCTCGCGGCCGCCGCGATGGAGACGGTGTTCCCGCTCTACCCGGAGGACGTGAACGACGGCGAGGATTACGATCCGGCCCGCGACGTCTACGAGCACCACATGCACTCCATCCACGGCCCCCGCAACCCCGTCATGCTCATCCGCCTGCGCTCGCAGGACGCGAAGCGCGTGGTGGAGCGCGAGGGGCAGGAGAACTTCCACTACGGCGACTACTACGCCTACTCCAAGATCTGCACGCACATTGGTTGCCCGACCTCGCTGTACGAGGCCCAGACCAACCGCATCCTGTGCCCGTGCCACCAGTCGCAGTTCGATGCCTTGCAGCATGGCAAGCCGATCTTCGGACCGGCCGCCCGCGCGCTGCCGCAGCTGCCTGTGACTGTTGACGAAGACGGTTACCTCATCGCCAACGGGAACTTTGTTGAGCCCGTCGGCCCGGCCTTCTGGGAGCGTCAGTCCTAATGAGTACCAAAATGAAACAAGCCGCGGAAAATGTTGATTCGCGCTACACGATCTCGGGCGTGCTGCGCCCGCAGCTGAACAAGGTCTTCCCGACCCACTGGTCCTTCATGCTCGGCGAGATGGCGCTCTACAGCTTCGTCATCCTGCTACTGACCGGTTGCTACCTCGCGCTGTTCTTCGACCCGTCCATCACGAAGGTGATCTACGACGGCGCGTACCTGCCGCTGAACGGTGTCGAGATGTCACGCGCCTACGCTTCGGCGCTCGACCTCTCCTTCGACGTGCGCGGCGGCCTCTTTGTCCGCCAGATGCACCACTGGGCTGCGCTGATGTTCATGATGGCGATGTTCGCCCACATGATGCGCGTGTTCTTCACCGGCGCGTTCCGCCGCCCGCGTGAGGCGAACTGGCTCATCGGCGTCACCCTCGTGCTGCTCGGCATGATCGAGGGCTTCATGGGTTACTCCCTGCCGGACGACCTGCTCTCCGGCGTCGGCCTGCGCATCATGTCCGCGATCATCCTCGGCCTGCCGATCATCGGCACCTGGCTGCACTGGGCGATCTTCGGCGGCGACTTCCCGTCGGACCTCATGCTGGACCGCTTCTACATCCTCCACGTGCTCATCGTCCCGGGCATCATCCTCGCCCTGGTCGCCGCGCACCTCGCGCTGGTCTGGTTCCAGAAGCACACCCAGTTTCCGGGTCCGGGCCGCACCGAGAACAACGTTGTCGGCGTCCGTATCCTCCCGGTGTTCGCCACCGAGGCGATCGGCTACATGATGGTCGTCTTCGCAGTACTCTCTGCGATGGCCGGCCTCACCTCGATCAACTCCATCTGGAACCTCGGCCCGTACAACCCGTCGCAGGTCTCCGCCGGTTCGCAGCCTGACGTGTACATGCTCTGGACCGACGGCGCCGCTCGTGTCATGCCGGCGTGGGAGCTCTACCTGGGCCACTACACCATCCCGGGCGCGTTCTGGGTGGCCATGCTGTGTCTGGTCATGGTGATCCTGCTGATCTCCTACCCGTTCATCGAGAAGAAGATCACCGGCGATGACGCCCACCACAACCTGCTGCAGCGCCCGCGCGACGTGCCCGCACGCACCGGCATCGGCGTCATGGGCCTGACGTTCTTCCTGCTGCTCACTATCTCGGGTGGTAACGACCACGTCGCGCACTTCTTCCAGATCTCGCTCAACGCGATGACCTGGGTGGGCCGCATCGGCCTCATCGTCTTGCCGCCGCTGGCGTTCTTCATCACCTACCGCCTGTGTATCGGCCTGCAGCGCTCGGACCGCGAGGTGCTCGAGCACGGCATCGAGACCGGCATCATCAAGCGCCTGCCGAACGGCGCGTTTGTGGAGATCCACCAGCCGCTCGGCCCGGTGGACGCGGACGGCCACCCGCAGCCGCTCGAGTACGCCGGCGCCCGCGTGCCGAAGCAGATGAACCAGCTCGGCTTCGCCGACTCCGAGACGGTGGGCAAGTTCGCCCCGGCAGAGCTCGGCGTCACCGAGCGCGTCCGCGACATGGAGGAGCAGAACCACCACGAGGCCGTCGAGACGCTGCGCGCGCTCGAGGCCACGAAGGACCGCTCCGACCGCGACGCGACGCACACCAGCGCCGAGTAGGCGCCCACTGCGGTCGTAACCGCGCCCCATTCCGCTTGCGGGATGGGGCGTTTCCTTTTGTCACAACTCGGTGAACTTAGGCATGTGTCGAAGGTCACACAGACTGTTATCTTAGGGTTATGTAGAGGTTTGCGGCGCACGCACATTGCGGCCTGAGTTGACGTAAACATGCAGGTAGACACCCATAGTAGGTGAGCTTTTGTGTATCGACGACCCTCCGGCCGCGCCACGCCAGCCCCGCCCCGGCGCCCCGGATGTTGTTGATAACGGATCTGTAACGGAGTGGCGAATGGACACGGCCGTTGCCGTTTCGTAACCTGATCGAGACATTGCGACAACAGCCGTTGGCAGCATGGTCCGAAAAGAACATATAGCCGTAACCCTCAGGCCCGCCCGCACCCCGCGGACGGCGCGGACAGGGGACCGGGGAACCACAGTGGGAACTTCCGTTCCCCGTGGGGCGCCGGGCCGAACCGGCCCAGGGCTCATTCTCAACACCCCGCCCGACAGCTAACCCGGTTGGCGAAGAGAAGATATGGAGAAACGTACAGTGGCAAAGCACCGTCGCCAGACCAACACCGCAGCCCGCGCAGCAGCGGCCACCACCGCTCTCGCAGCAGGCGCTGCGCTCATCGCGCCGGCCGCCGCCTCCGCCGCCGAGGTCCGTGTGCCCAACACCCCCGTCACCGTCCAGGTTCCGGGCATTGAGAACGTGCCGGGCATCGCCGCGATCCCGGGCATCGACGCCTGGATCCCGTCGCTCTCCGGCGTTTCCGCCGAGGGTGACATCCGCAACGCGATCAACTCCGTGAAGGCGCTGCCGGGCGTGAACAGCGTGCCGGGCTTCAGCGATTTCATCGCCAACGTCGAACGCCAGGTGCTTCCGGCCCAGCCGGCGCAGGTCGCCCAGACCTACGCAGCCCCGGTCGCCGCACCGGCCTCGGCTCCGGCCCCGCAGCCGTCCGTCGGCGAGCGCATCGTGTCCATCGCCCAGTCGAAGATCGGCTCCCCGTACGTCTACGGCGCCGCCGGCCCGGACGCTTTCGACTGCTCCGGCTTCACCTCCTGGGTCTACTCGCAGGTTGGCAAGTCCATCCCGCGCACCTCCCAGGCGCAGGCCTCCGCCGGCCAGCAGGTCGCGCTGAGCGACATCCAGCCGGGCGACATCGTCGTGTACTACAGCGGAGCGTCCCACGTTGCCATCTACGCCGGCAACGGCCAGATTATCGACGCGCTGAACTCCGGCATCCCGGTGGGTTACCGCGACATGTACATGATGCCGATCTACTCTGTGGTGCGCTTCTAAGCGTCGCCGCCCGCGGCGCTCCCGCCGCATCCGAACCCCGGTTCCGCCTTCGTGCGGGCCGGGGCTTTCTTCACGTTCAGCCCCTTGAATCACACCTGTCACGTCTTCGCTCGAGGCGGTATTTTTTGCTTGGCGGGAGGGGCCTGACCGGCTATAGTTTGTTCGTTCTCATCACCCAGGCGAAGAGGTAGTTCTCGTGGGTAAGCACTCGCTCCGTTCCTCCCGTAACCGCAGTGTGCCGGCCGCTGCTGCGGCCAGCATTGTCTTGCTCGGCAGCGCCGCCGCCCCAGCGCGCGCGGACGACGTGGACAAGTTGATCGACGAGATGGATTCCATCTCCCACGAGGCCACCGCGAAGGCGGAGGAGATCAAGGGCCTGGAGGACAAGATCGCGGCGTCCGAGAAGAAGGTTGACGACGCGAACCGCCGCGCGAAGGACGCGAAGGCCGAGCTCGCCTCGCTGCAGGGCGTGAGCCAGGAGCAGCGCAAGAACGTCGGGGACATCGCGCAGTCGCGCTACCGCATCCCGAAGTCCGAGACGCTCATGTCGACACTGGACTCCGGCAACCCGCAAGAGGCGATCGACCGCTCGGCGTACCTCGCCTCGCTCACCCGCAACTCCCAGCGGGCGCTCGACGAGCTCGAGGTGGCCAATCGCCAGGCCGCGGACAAGGCGACCGAGGCGAACATCGCCGTGGCGGAGGCGCAGCACTCGCGCAACGAGCTCGAATCCCAGCGCAAGAAACTGGAGAAGGAGCGCGCGGATCTGGACAAGCGCGTGAAGGACATCGAGACGCGCGTGGACAACCTCAACGAGGCGGACCGCCAGCGCTGGGTCACGAAGGACAACCCGGTTGACGCGGCCGCGCTGCCGGGCGCGGTCTCCGGTGTGGCCGCGGCCGCGCTTGCGGAGCTGGGCAAGCCGTACGGCTGGGGCGCCGCCGGCCCCGACGCGTTCGACTGCTCCGGCCTCATGGTCTGGGCGTACGCGCAGAACGGCATCGGCATCCCGCGCACGTCGCAGGCGCAGCTCGCCGGCGGCACGCCGGTCCCGCTCGACGCGCTGCAGCCTGGCGACATCATCGGCTACTACCCGGGCGTGACGCACGTGGGCATGTACATCGGCGACGGCATGGTGGTCCACTCCTCGGACTACGGCATCCCGATCCAGGTCGTGCCCCTGAACTCTATGCCGATCCAGGGCGCCGTGCGCTATTAAGACGCTCCTTGTCACCAACGACTTCCCGCCCACCGTGGGCGGGATTCAGTCGTATCTGCGGGACTACGTCGACGAGCTTGTGCGCCGCGACGGCGCGGACTCGATCGTCGTGTTCGCCTCGACCCAGGATGCGAGGGCTGCGCGCGCGTACGACGCGAGCCAGCCGTTCGAGGTCGTGCGCTGGCCGCGCCGCGTCATGCTGCCCACGCCCGCGACCGCGCGCGAGGTGGCGCGGCTCGTCTGGGAGCGCGGCGTGGACACCGTCTGGTTCGGCGCCGCCGCGCCGCTCGCGCTCATGGGCGGGGTGGCCAAGCGCGCGGGGGCAAGCCGCGTCATCGCGACGACGCACGGCCACGAGGTCGGGTGGGCGAAGCTGTCCGGGGCCCGCGGGGCGCTGCGCGCCATCGGCCGCCGCGCCGACACGGTGACATACATCTCGGACTACACGCTCGAGCGCCTCCGCGGCGCGCTCGGCGGCCACCCCAAGTACGTGGCGCTGCCGTCGGGTGTAAACACGGGGTTCTTCCACCCGGCCACGCCGGACGAGCGCGCCGCCACCCGCGCCGCCCTCGGCGTCGGCGAGGCCCCGCTCGTGGTGTGCGCCTCGCGCCTCGTCGCGCGTAAGGGGCAGGATGTGCTGATCGAGGGCTGGCCGGAGGTCCGTCGATACGCAGCGGGCGCGCAGCTCGTCATCGTGGGGGAGGGGCCGTACGCGCCGCGGCTGTGCGAGCTCGCGGCCGGGGTCGAGGGGGTGCAGTTCACCGGTGCGGTGCCGCGGGAGCGCCTGCGCGACATCGTCGCGGCCGCCGACGTGTTCGCGATGCCCGCGCGCACCCGACTCGGCGGGCTCGACGTCGAGGGCCTCGGCATCGTCTACCTCGAGGCCCAGGCGTGCGGCGTGCCCGTCGTCGCCGGCGACTCCGGCGGCGCCCCGGAGACCGTCACCGCGGCCACCGGCGTCGTCGTCGACGGGCGAGATGCGTCCGCCGTCGCGGGGGCAATCGCGCGGTTGCTTAACGACGCCGGGGGCCGCGCCCGCATGGGCGCCGCCGGCCGCGCCCACGTTGCGGAGCGCTTCTCCTGGGACGTGCTGGGGCAGCGCCTGTCAATGCTGTGCCGGGGACCGCGGGACTAAACTGCGCAGTTATGGCTGAACAGACTCCGGAGGGCGCGCTCACCGTCGGCTTCGACATCGGCGGCACGAACGCGCGCGCCGCCGTCGTGGACGCGCGCGGCACGATCGTCGACGAGATCCGCACCGGCACCCCGCACGACGCGGACGGGCTCACCCGCACGATCGTGGGCATGGTGGGCGAGTTGCGCGGGAAGTACGACATCGCCGCGGTGGGCCTCGCCATTGCCGGGTTCTTGGACCCGGACTGCGAGATCGTGCGCTTCGCCCCGCACCTGCCGTGGCGCGACGACCAGCCGGTGCGCCGCGACCTCGAGGCGGCGCTCGGGTTGCCGGTGCGCCTCGAGCACGACGCGAACTCCGCCGCCTGGGGCGAGTACCGCTACGGCGCCGCCCGCGACATGGAGACGTGGGTGTTCTTCGCCGTCGGCACCGGCATCGGCGCGACGCTCATGCACCGTGGCGAGATCTACCGCGGCGCGTTCGGCACGGCCCCGGAGTTCGGGCACATCACCGTCGTGCCGGGCGGGCGCGTGTGCTCGTGTGGCAAGCAGGGCTGCCTCGAGCGCTACGCCTCCGGCACGTCGCTGGTGGACTGCGCGATCGACATCGCCACAAACGGCGGGTACCGGAAAGCGCCGCTGTACCGGGCGGTCGTCGAGAAGCGGGCGAGCGGCCACGACATCATGGCCGGCGCACGCGCGGGCGACGAGCTCGCGCTCGCGGCGCTCGACAGCTTCTCCACGTGGCTCGGGCGCGGCCTGGCGATGGTCGCCGACATCCTCGACCCGGCCCAGATCGTGCTCGGCGGGGGTGTGAGCGACGACGCCGACCTGTACCTCGCGGACGCGCGCGCGGCGATGGAGGCGAACATCGTCGGCGCCGGATACCGCCCGCTGCCGGAGATCCTCTGCGCGGAGCTGGGGTCCCGGGCGGGTATGATCGGGGTCGCAGACTTGGCCCGCGAGCCGCATTAAAATGGGAGAAGCGATGGAAAACAAGCGGTATTCCCTGTTCAAAGCTATCCTCGGGCCGCCGCTGCTCGTGTGGAACCGCCCGCGCATCTACGGCGCGGAGAACATCCCCAAAGCGGGGGCGGCGATTCTGGTGTCCAACCACCAGGCGGTGATGGACTCGTTCTACCTGCCGCTCATGGTCCGCCGCCAGCTCACGTTCCCGGCGAAGAAGGAGTACTTCACCGGCACGGGCGTCTCCGGCAAGATCCAGAAGTTCTTCTTCTCCTCGGTGGGCCAGATCCCCATCGACCGGGAATCCAAGGACGCCGGCGACACGCTGCAGGCCGCGGCGGAGGAAGTCCTCGCGCGTGGCGACCTCTTCGGCATCTATCCCGAGGGCACCCGCTCGCCCGACGGGCGCGTGTACAAGGGGCGCACCGGGATGGCACGCGTCGCGATGGCGACGGGCGTGCCCGTCATTCTCACCGCGATGATCGGCACCCGCAACGCGAACCCGATCGGCACCACCATCCCGCGCCCGGCGAAGGTGCGCATCAAGATCTCGGAGCAGATCGACCCGCACGCCTGGGCGCGCGAGCACGGCTACGACCCCGCCTCGCGCGAGGCGGTACGCCCGTTCACGGACTACTGCATGCAGCGCCTCGCGGACATGGTGGGCACGCAATACGTCGACGTCTACGCGTCGGACGTGAAGAAATCGCTGGAAGAGACCGGGGAGTACCCCGAGGGGGCGAGGCCGTGAACAAGCAGTTGATCGTGCGCGTCGTGCTCGTCTGCGTCGTCGTCGCGCTCTACCTCGTCGCGTCGCAGACGGGCTGGCACCCGAAGCTCGCAGGCCCGCTGGCCGTGGCCGCCGTAGCGGTGGTGATGTTCTGGCCGAAGCGCGGCAGCGCAGGCGACGAGGATGGCGCGGAGGGTGCGGAACGTGTGCCGTCGAGACGCGAAATGCTCGAGGAGATCCGCGCGGAGCAGCGCAAGTAGCATGCGGTACTTCTACGACACCGAGTTCATCGAGGACGGCACCACGATCGAGCTCGTCAGCATCGGCATCGTCGCCGAGGACGGGCGGGAGTACTACGCCGTGTCCACCGACTTCGACGCCACCCGCGCGAACGAGTGGGTGCGCGCGCACGTGCTGGACAAGCTGCCGCGGGCGGGCCACCCGTCGTGGAAGCCGTCCGCGCAGATCCGCGACGAGGTGTACGCGTTTCTCACGGCGGGGCGGACCCGCCCGGAGCTGTGGGCGTGGGTGGGCGCCTACGACCACGTCGTGCTCGCCCAGCTCTGGGGCGACATGGCGGGGCTGCCGAACGACCTGCCGCGCTACACCCGCGAGCTGAAGCAATACTGGCAGATGGCGGGCAAGCCCCGGCTGCCGAAAGTGCCCGACGGCAACCACGACGCGCTCGTGGACGCGCGCCACAACCTGCGCAAGTTCCGCGTGTGCGCCGACGCGCTGCCGCTTGACCGCGACGGCGCCGTTTCCAAGATGTGAGATCGCCCAGCCGCTTCGTGGGAACCCGCAGGCAGTAATGCTTGTCGACGCTCACCCCGCGTGCTACAACTGTAGGGGTGAGTTGGACGATAGATATTCCCAAAGACGTGCTGCCCGACCTGCCCCCACTGCCGGGCGACCTGAACGCCAAGTTCCAGGACGTCATCGCGCGCGACGCGAAGCAGCAGCCGTCGTGGGATCCGGCGCAGGCGGAGTACGTGCGCAAGATCCTCGAGTCGGTGCCCCCGGTCGTCCTCGCGCCGGAGGTCGAGGAGCTCAAGGCCAGGCTTGCCGACGTCGCCCTCGGCAAGGCGTTCCTCCTCCAGGGCGGAGATTGCGCCGAGACCTTCGAGTCCAACACCGAGCCCCACATCCGCGCGAACGTGCGCACCCTTCTGCAGATGGCGGCGGTGCTCACGTACGGCGCATCGATGCCCGTGGTCAAGCTTGCGCGCATCGCCGGCCAGTACGCGAAGCCGCGCTCCTCTGACCTCGACGGCAACGGTTTACAGAACTACCGCGGCGACATCGTCAACGGCGTCGAGCCCACCGCCGAGTCGCGCCGACACGACCCGGCCCGCATGGTGCGCGCCTACGCGAACTCGTCGGCGGCGATGAACCTCGTGCGCGCCCTGACCGCCTCCGGCACCGCGGACCTGCACCACATCAACGACTGGAACAAGGAGTTCGTGTCCAACTCGCCGGCCGGGGCGCGCTACGAGGCGCTCAGCCGCGAGATCTCGCGCTCGCTCGCGTTCATGGACGCCTGCGGTGTGAGCGACAACAACCTGCGCACCTCCAACGTCTACGCGTCCCACGAGGCGCTGCTCGTGGACTACGAGCGCGCCATGCTGCGCCTGGCCACCGATGCCGCGGGCGAGACGAAGCTCTACGACCTCTCCGCCCACCAGCTCTGGATCGGGGAGCGCACCCGCGGCATCGACGACTTCCACGTCAACTTCGCCGCGCTGATCAGCAACCCGATCGGCCTCAAGCTCGGCCCCACCACCACGCCAGAGCAGGCCGTCGCCTACGCTGACAAGCTCGACCCGGAGCGCGAGCCGGGCCGCCTGACCATGGTGGCGCGCATGGGCCACGACAAGGTCCGCGACGTGCTGCCCGGTATCGTCTCCGCCGTCGAGGCGTCGGGCCACAAGGTGGTCTGGCAGTCCGACCCGATGCACGGCAACACGTTCACCTCCTCCAACGGGTACAAGACCCGCCACTTCGACAAAATCATCGACGAGGTGCAGGGGTTCTTCGAGGTCCACCGCGAGCTGGGCACGCACCCGGGCGGCATCCACATCGAGCTCACGGGCGAAAACGTCACCGAGTGCCTCGGCGGCGCGCAGGACATTACCGACGTCGACCTGCCGGGCCGCTACGAATCCGCCTGCGACCCGCGCCTGAACACCGAGCAGGCCCTCGAGCTGTCGTTCCTCGTCGCGGAGATGCTGCGCTACTAGCGACGGCTCCGCCGCGCGAACGCGCCGCGGGCCCCCGTCCACCGCGCGAACGTTCCGCGGGCCCCGTCCGCCGCGCGAACGCGCCGCGGGCCCCCGTCCACCGCAAAACCGGCTACTTGGAACCGGCTACCGCACCGTTTTTCGTCGGTAAGCCGGTCCCCGGTAGCCGGTTTTGCGCGCTACTGCTGGGGGACGACGATCTCCGGCAGCTCCCCGTACATCCCCGAGCCGAACCACCACGCGCCGACCGCGACGGCAGACGCTACTAGCGTCGGCGCCCGCGCGAACGCGCCGCGGGCCCCCGTCCACCGCAAAACCGGCTACTTGGAACCGGCTACCGCACCGTTTTTCGTCGGTAAGCCGGTCCCTGGTAGCCGGTTTTGCGCGCTACTGCTGGGGGACGACGATCTCCGGCAGCTCCCCGTACATCCCCGAGCCGAACCACCACGCGCCGACCGCGACGGCAACGACGGCGACGATCGCGAGCAGCGTGTACAGCGCAACGCCGAGCGGGGAGCGGTTCGACACCGGCCGCACGGCGCGCCGGGGCGCGGGCGGCCGCGACGCGGCGGGTGGCTGTGCGGGCACGGGCCGAGGCGCAGCCGCAGCGGGTGCCGCGCCAGGCACCGCACCCGCCGCACCGCCCGCACGCGCCGCGGCCGCCGGCCACTGGCTGCGCGCGGCGGAACGTTCTTGCCCCTGCGCCGGCCGGGCCACGGGGGCGACACGCGTCGGTGCTTCGTCGCCTGGGAAGAGGCGCTGCTCGGCCGCGCCGCCCGCAGCACCGCCCGCGCCACTCGCAGCGCCCGCAGCACCGCCCGCGCCACCCGCGGCGCCGGCCGCGCCGCCCGCCGCGCGCACGGTCGTCGGGTGCTCGGCGGCCCGGTGCGCCGCGGCGTTGCGGGGCGCGGGCACCGTGTAATCGGGCAGGCCGAGTTCACGGGCGACGTCGTCGAGGGCGGCGAGGAAGTCAGCGGCGTCGCGGAACCGGTCCGCGGGCTGGCGGGCGGTGGCGGTGGCGACGAGCTCGTCGAAAAGCTTGGGCACCCCGGCGATCTTCGATGACGGCGCGGGCACGTCCGTGCGCAGGCGCGCGTAGGCGTGGGCGAGCGGCGTCTCGCCGGTAAACGGGGTGTGCCCGGTGAGCAGCTCGAAGAGGACGATGCCGGCGGAGTACACGTCGGAGGCCGCGGTGAGCGGGCTGCCGTCGACCTGCTCGGGGGAGAGGTAGGCGACGGTGCCCACGATCTGGTCCGTCGACTGCGTCGCGTCCGCGGCGGCGCGCACGAGCCCGAAGTCGGAGAGCTTCACCAGGCTCGAGGTGTCGATGAGCACGTTGTCCGGCTTGATGTCGCGGTGGACCATGCCCTTGTCGTGCACCACGGAAAGCCCGGTGAGCATCCCGCGCATGACCGCCGCCGCAGCGTGCGGGGGCATCGGCCCGCGCTCGGCGAGCAGCTCGCGCAGGGTGCCGCCGGTGATGAGCTCCATGATGAGAAAGACCTCGTCCCCGGCGGCGGAGAAGTCGTACACGTTGACCAGGTTTGGGTGGCTGAGCTGGGCCATCGCTCGGGCCTCGCGGCGGAAGCGCTCGCGGAAGACCTCGTCGTGGACGTACTGCTCGTGCATCACCTTCGCCGCCACCTCGCGCCCCAGCCGCATGTCCACGCAGCGGTACACGGTGGCCATGCCCCCGCGCGCGATAGCGCGGTCGACGACGTAGCGCCCGTCGAGGGTCGTGCCTGCGCTCAAGGTTGCCATGGGCTCAAGGGTAGAATCGCCGACCGTGAGCGCACAAACGAATCTCGAGCAATTGCTTAGCGACGAAACCCTGTTGGCCCTCCCCGACGCCGCGGAAGCGCTCGGCGTGCCGGTGACGAAGGTGCACGACTACGTCGGCGCCCGCAAGCTCGTGGTCTACGTCAAGGACGGCAAGAAGTTCATCCCCGAACGCCTGCTGGGCGAGGACGGCCTGAGCAAGTTCGTCTCGGGCGCGATCACGGTGCTGTCGGACGGCGGCTTCGACGACAACGAGATCCTCGCCTTCCTCTTCACGCCGGACGATTCGCTGCCCGGGCGCCCCGTGGACGCGCTCCACGGCCAGAAGGCGCGGGAAGTGATCCGTCGCGCGCAGGCGATGGCGTTCTAGCGATCCACTGCACCGCGACGACGGCGGCGGTTGCCGCCGCGGCGAGGAACCACACCGAGTAAAGGCGGTGGTTGCCGCTGCCCTGAAACGCGAGGGCGACGATTATCGACGCCCCGACGGTGATCCGCTGCACCCACACTGGGGGGCGGAACGCGCCAGCGAGCGAGATGATCGAGGCGTAGTACCAGGGCAGCGTCACGGCGTTGGTGGCGAACGCGACGGCGTACGCGGCCGTGGTGCCGGCGACGGCGTCGCGCCCGTACTCGCGGCCCTCGCGCGGGCGGTAGATCCACCACACCGCGACGAGCCCGGCGAGCATGAGCACGCTGCACACCGCGCGGGTCACGTTGAGGACGGCGTTGTAGCGGAACGTATCGTCGAAAAGCTGGAGCAACGGGGTGAGCAGCTCCGCGGCCAGAGTGGGGCCTGCGAGGGGGTTGATCACCTTCGAGTTGCCGGAGAGCTGCTCCACCCAGCCCCACGAGGAGCCGCACACCCACGTCACCGCCTCGAGCACGGCGGCGGTGACGGCGGCGGCCCAGGCGCCGCACGGCAGGATGCTCAGCCACTTGCCGCGGCGCTTCGCCATGAGCCAGACGACGAAGGGGAGGGCCACCGCCGCGGTGGCCTTGAGCGAGACGGCGAGCGCGATGAGCGCGATGCCCGGCGTGCACCGGCGCATGCGCAGGCAGGCGAGCAGGCCGACGTTGACCAGGCCGACCATGACCGCCTCGTTGTGCATGCCACCGATGAGGTGCAGCAGCATGACCGGGTTGGCCACGCCGAGCCAGAGCGCGAGCCCCGGGTCCCCGCCGACGGCGCGCGCGATGCGGGGCACGCTCCACGCGATGAGCGCGAAGCCGGCGAGCGCGATGCAGCGGTAGGCGATGACGCCCGCCGTGACGTTGTCGCCGACGAGCGTGGTCACCGCGCGGCCGATGCCGAGGTGGAGCGGGCCGTACGGGGTGGTGGTGTTGCGCCAGTCGTGGGAGACTTCCCAGAGGTACGGGCCGGGGTTGATGGCCGCGCCCTCGGTGTAGGGGTCGAAACCGTCGCGCAGCATCGCGCCCTGCATAAGGTAGGAGTAGACGTCGCGCGACAGGATCGGGGCGCTCAGCGCGAGCGGGGCGGCCCACGCCACGACGGCGCGCCGCACCTCGGCAGCCGTTGGGCGGGTGCGCCAGAGCCACACCCAGCAGACGACGAGCGCGACGATGCCCGCGGTGAGCGAAGTGTCCATGAGCCCCCGGCCGTGGCCGTACGTGAGCTGCTCGAGGCCCACCTCGCGCATGAGGCCGCCGCGGTAACGCGTTGCGCCGGCGCCGAACGAGCCGATGGCGATGAGGGCGCACGCGTAGACGCCTACGGTCGTGGGGGTTGCCCGCATCACATGCGCCGGTCCGTGGCCTTGCGGGCGAGCGCGGTGAGCGCCTGCGCCGCGTCGTCGTCGACCCCGTCGAGGTGGCGCAGGCCCGAGGCCGTGAGCTCGTTGATGCGGGCCTCCACGGCGTCTTCGGCGCCACTGTCGCGGATGAGCTGCGCGAGGCGGGCGAGGCCTGCCGGGTCGCTGACCTGGCCGATGCCGTCGCGCAGCTCTTGCGCGGCGGACGGGTCGTGCTCGTCGAGTAGCTCGAGCGCGGTGGCGAAAAGCACGGTGCGCTTGCCCTCGCGCAGGTCGTCGCCCGCGGGCTTGCCGGTGACGGCCGGGTCGCCGAAGACACCAAGCAGGTCGTCGCGGAGTTGGAAGGCGATGCCGATGTCGCGCCCGTAGCCGCGGAAGGCCTCGATCGTCGTGTCGTCCGCGCCGGCCAGTGCCGCGCCGAGGTGCAAGGGGCGCTCGATGGTGTAGGCGGCGGTCTTGAACCGGTTGACCCGGTCCGCTAGCTCCGCCGACTCGCTGCCGCGGCTCTCCAGCATCATGTCGAGCAGCTGGCCGCCGATGACCTCGGTGCGCATCCCCACCCACGGCTCCGCGGCGCGCTCGAGCGCGGCGAGCGAGACGCCGGAGTAGCGCCACATGTCCTCGGCCCAGGCGAGCGCGAGGTCGCCGAGCAGGATGGCCGCGTTGACGCCGTAGGCCGCCGCGCTGCCGCGCATCCCTCGCTCGCGGTGGTCCGCTTCGAGGGCGCGGTGGACCGTCGGGTGGCCGCGCCGGGTGTCGGAGGCATCGATGATGTCGTCGTGGACGAGCGCGCACGCCTGGATGAGCTCGAGCGAGCTCATCGCCCGCAGTACCGCGTCGGGGTCTTCGTCGCCCTTGGCCAGGCCGCCGGCGCCGGCGAACCCCACCCAGCCGAAGCTCGGGCGCATCCGCTTGCCGCCTTCGAGGACGAACGCCCGGAGGTACTCCACGGCCTCGGCGACGGGTTCGCCGATCGTGGCGACCGCCTCGGCCCTGTCCTCGAAGAACGCCGCGAGGTTGCGTTCTACCGCCCCGGGGATCGCGTCGAGCCCCAGTTGTTCTGGCCGAAGTTGTTCTGCCACGTGTGCTGCTCCTCGCCTCGTTGTTGTACCCCCACAACCCTACTGTGCGCCCGCGGAACCATACTGCGCGCCCGCGAGGTCGAGCGCGAGGATGGCAAACGGGCGCGAGTCGCCGTCGTAGAGGAAGTTGCGGGCGACGTCCGTGAACCCGAACGCGCGGTAGAGGCGGAACGCGTTGTTCGCTTCGCCGGCAACCTCGGGGGTTGACAGGAGCGCCCAGCGCGTCGGCGCGGCGCGCAGCAGCTCGGTGAGCAGGCGCTTCCCGATGCCCCGGCCTTGGTACGACGGCGAGACGTGGATCTCCGCCACCTCGAAGTAGTCGGCAAGCATCTCGCGGTCGCGCTGCGTGGGGCCGCCCAGCTCGTGCATCGCGCGCACGAGCTGGCGGTCCCACCAGCGCTCCCGCGTGCCGATGAACCCGTACGCGACGCCGACGATAACGCCGTCGTCCACGGCGGCGAGCGCGGTGAAGCCGGGGGAGCGTACCTCGCCCTTCCACACGCGGATGCGCCCGGTGCGTATCGACGGCGCGTAGCCCATCGCCTCCATATAGATATCGACAAGCGTCGGGGCGAGCATGGCGAACTCGGCCGGGGAGAGGCGCTGGATGGAAACGGTCACCTCACCATCGAATCACGTTGGGGCGCGGGGCGGGAGGAAACGGGAGATATAGAACGTATGTTCGCATGTCTCCGGGGTGGTGTCGAACGGCTGTTTTATGGTGCGGGCATTCAGAAAGGACGTCACCCCGCTCGCGAGCGGGCAACGAAAGGAAGAACAATGCACAGTGTCATCTCCGCCACCACGGGCAAGACGTACGGCGCGGGTGCGGCCGTCTCGCGCGGCGAGCAGTTCCTCGACACCGCCGAGGCGCTCCTCGCGCAGGCGCACGGCGACTTCGAGGAGGGCAGCTACGACCTGGCGATGGAAAATGCCTACCGCGCGGCGCTGCGGGTGGCCGGCGCGTGGTGCAGCCGCTCGCCGGCACTGCGCAAGCGCAAGCGGCTGCCCACAAGCGCCTGGGACAAACTGGCGCTCACGGGTGAGGAGGGTGCCACGTGGGCGAAGCGGTTCGCGGCGTACTCCGCGCAGCGGGGCAGGGTCGCCTCTGGAATCGAGACCAACCCCGGCGCCGCCGTCGTGCTCGAGCTCATCGGCCACGCTGAGGCGTTCCTGTTCGAGGCGCGGCCCGAGGCGGGGGCGCTGGCGGCGTAGCCCGGAGGGGAGGAGGGGAACAACTGCCGGGCCCGTGCCGTTATACAGTTGTTGTGACCGGCGGAAGAGATCCGCCGAACAGCTGGGAACGGGAGTGAGAGCAGTGTCGCTATCAGAGCAGGAAATGCGCGCTCTGCGCGAGATCGAGCAGTCGCTGTTCGCGGAGGACCCCCAGTTCGGCAGCACTGTTGCTACCGAGACGGGGATGAGTTCCGCGCCGCAGACGGGGCGGCTGACCATGCGCAGCTTTGCCCTCATCGTGCTCGGCATCGTCATGTTGCTCGGCGGCGTCGCGCTCGCGTCGTGGAGCACGTGGACTGTGCTCCTCAGTATCGCTGGCTTCGCGGTAATGCTCTTCGGCGGCGTCATGGCGCTGTGCACCCCGGCATCCGCGCGTAGCCCGCAGGCGCGCCGGGCGCCCGCCCAGCAGCGCTCGCAGCGCGGCGCGAGCATGGAGGAGAGCTTCCGCAGGAGGTTTGAGGACCGCCAGTAGCGTCCCGCCCCAGCGGAGCGCCTGCCCACACGTGGGCAGGCGCTTTTTTCGTGCCCCACTTCGCCCCACTGCGGCGCCCCACTCTCGCCCACTGGTCGGTGCGAGGGGTCCCGCGCACGCCACGGACCCGGAAATGGAGCGGCGTGTGGGGCGGAACATGTCCCGTGGGATGCGTGTGGCTCCGGAGCTCGGGTACTTCCCCCACGCCAAAACTACCCATGTGATCAGCAAAAACGCCGACACGCCCCCACTTTTTCGCGCGGAATGTGGCGGATGTGGGGGAAAGTGGGTTAAAGTGGGCGACAGCGGAGTGAAGTGGTGTGCATCTTGACTACGTGCACACCGTGGAACGAAGCCGAGAGAACTCCATAGCCAACAGTCCAAAGGTGAAGGAAGGTAGGTCGCCGGATGTTTCTGGGAACCTACACTCCCAAGCTCGACGACAAAGGTCGCTTGACGCTGCCCGCGAAGTTCCGAGAGGACCTCGCGGACGGGTTGATGGTGACCAAGGGGCAAGACCACTCGCTCGCGGTGTACCCCCGCGACGAGTTCGCCTCCCGCGCCCGCAAGGCCGCGGCGGCGTCGCGCACGAACCCGAAGGCGCGCGCGTTCATCCGCAATCTGGCTGCCAGTGCGGATGAGCAGACGCTGGACGGCTCCGGGCGTATCACCTTGTCCCCGGCGCACCGGGAGTACGCAAACCTGTCGAAGGAATGCGTGGTCATCGGTTCGGTGGATTTTCTCGAGATCTGGGACCTCGAGTCCTGGAATAAGTATCAAGAAGAGACGGAAGCCGCGTTCTCCGCGGCGGACGACGACGACATTCTCTCCGGTCTGCTGTAGGACTGACTACCCCGCGGCAGGCGGCACAGGAGAGCGTGTACGGACTCTGTCCGGGGCGAGAAGCGTTCTGGTGTACTTCCCCGACATCAGAACAGCCGCCCCGGGCAGGGCTCTATGCGCTCCCCGCACTGGGACGCACGGCAATCGCACCACACCACTTCAGGATCGTTAGGCAAACGGAGGGATCGGACATGGCGCACCACACGCTCGCCGACGACCCTCACGGCCACGTTCCCGTGATGCGCGACCGCATGGCCGAGCTCCTCGCGCCGGCCGTCGAGCGGTTCGGCGCGGACGCCGTGCTCATCGACGGCACCCTCGGCGCCGGCGGCCACACCGAGCACTTCCTCACCGTCTTCCCCGACGCCCGCGTCATCGGCGTGGACCGGGACCCGAACGCGCTCGCCCAGGCGTCCGAGCGCCTCGCGCCGTTCGGTGAGCGCTTCACCCCAGTGCAGATGCGTTTCGACGCCGTCGGCGACGCCATCGCAAACAACGACGGCCCCGTCTTCGACACCGCGCGCGAGCGCGGGATCGCGGGCGCCCTGTTCGACCTCGGCGTGTCCTCCATGCAGCTGGACCAGGAGGAGCGCGGCTTCTCCTACCGCGGAGACGCGCCGCTGGACATGCGCATGGACCCCACGACCGGGATCACCGCCGCGGAGGTGCTCAACACCTACAGCCACGGTGACCTCGCGCGCGTGCTGAAGACATACGGCGACGAGCGCTTCGCCGGCAAGATCGCCTCCGCGATCGTCGCCGAGCGCGAGCGCGAGCCGTTCGACCGCGCCGGCCGGCTCGTGGAGCTGCTCTACGACACGATCCCCGCTGCGACCCGACGCACCGGCGGCCACCCCGCGAAGCGCACCTTCCAGGCGCTGCGCATCGAGGTGAACCGCGAGCTCGAGGCCGTGGAGAACGTCGTGCCCGTGATCACCGGCCTGCTCGGCGTCGGCGGGCGCGCGGTGTTCATGAGCTACCAGTCACTGGAAGACAAGATCGTCAAAGCCGCGTTCGCCGACCTCACCGCGTCGAAGACCCCTGCCGGCCTGCCCCTCGACCTGCCCGGCACGGAGCCGGCCTTCCGCACCGTGACGCGCGGCGCGGAGAAGGCGCCCGCCGAGGAAATCGAGCGCAACCCTCGCGCCGCGCCGGTTCGGGTGCGCTGCATCGAAAAACTCCGCCCCACCTCCCAACCACGCTAAAGGACACTAGCCATGGCACGACAGACCCGCACCGCCGTCCGCCCCGCGACGGACACCCGCGCGCCGGGGCGCACGCCGCGCCGCACCGAGCACCCGATGCCGGGTGTCAAGCCCCACGTGCCGCACCCCAAGGCCCGCGGCCGCCTGGGCTCCCAGCAGGTTGTGTCCGTCCGCGGTCGCCGCGTGGCGTCGACGCCGCAGGCGCAGTCGCGCTTCTCCTCGCTCTCGCAGATCGCGCTGCCGCTGCTCTTCGTCGGCATTGCGCTCGCGATGGTGCTCTCCGGCGTGGCCACCTCGCAGACCTTCACCATCCAGCAGCTCCAATCGCAGGAGCGCGACTTGACGAACCAGGTGGAGTCGCTCAACCGCGACCTCGAGCAGCGCCGTTCCGCCGCGCACATCGCGGAGCGGGCGGAGGCCGCGGGCATGGTCGTGCCCGCCGAGCCCGGCATCGTCACGGTCGACGCGGAGGGCCACGCCGAGGAACGACAGCCGTTCAACCCGGAGGCGTCGGCAAAGCTCGCGGACGTCAACGGCGACGCCATCGGCAAGGCCCGCGCGTCGAGCGACGACAAGGCCACGAGCGAGCTGGGCGACTCGCTGACGCAGCGCCCGGGCGGCCGCACGCTCGGCGCGAACCAGCCGGGCCAGCCGGCCCAGCCCGCGCCGCAGCAGTTCGCGAACGTCGCGCCGTACCAGTCCAACGCGGCCGCCCGGCCGTAGCCCGCGTGGCACCACCGCGGGGCCGGTCACGCGGTGCATGATGGAGCAAGTATTTCCGCCGGAGAAAGGATGGGCGAACGCACGTGGGTAGTACAGCGCGCTCTGCATCTTCCGGCGCACCCCGCGGCCAGCAGAACATCACGAGCCGGCGCGTCTACGTCCTCGCCCTCATCTTCCTCGCGGTGGCGGCGCTGCTCATCGGCCGCCTGTTCTGGGTTCAGGTCGTCATCGGCGACGAGCTGCGCGCCCAGGCGCACGAGCAGCGCAGCCGCACCTACGTCGACCGCGCGCGCCGCGGCGACATCGTCGACCGGGACGGCAACAAGCTCGCCTACACCATGCAGGCACGCTCGCTGACCGTCTCGCCGGTGCAGCTACGCGAGGAACTCAAAGAGCAGCAGGAATTGCAGATGCGTATCGACGGCCTCTCGGCCGACGACATCGCCGCCCAGGTCGACGCCCGCGTCGAGGACACCCTGCGAACGATGGCCAACGAAATCCCCGGCATGATCGGCGACGGCGAGGTCACGTCGAGCGGCGACAACGCGTCGGGCGAGCCGACCGCGCAGGTTGGCAAGGTGAGCGCGAAGGAGATCCTGGACAAGCTCCACGCCGACACGACCTACGAGGTGCTTGTGCGCAACGTGGACCCGGACGTCGCCGCGAAGGTGACGGAGAAGTTCCACGGCATCGCCGCGGACCACCAGGACATCCGCCAGTACCCGAACGGCGCGGTGGGGGAGAACATCGTGGGTAAGGTGTCCGCGGACGGGGAGGGCCAGTTCGGCCTCGAGGCGTCGCGGGACGCGGACCTTAACGGCATCGACGGACGCTCCACCGAGGACGTCTCGGCGGACGGTCAGTCGATCCCGGGCACGCTGCGCGACGTCGTCCCCGCGGTTGGCGGCTCCCGCGTCGAGCTCACCGTCGACCTCAACCTGCAGACGTACGTGCAGCAGGTGCTCGAGCAGGCGAAGGCGAACTCGCTGGCGAAGCAGGCCGAGGCGGTGGTGCTCGACGCGCACACGGGCGAGGTGCTCGCGATGGCGAACACTGACACGATCAATCCGAACGGTGACGTCGAAAAGCAAATCAAGCAGGGCAAGGACTTCGAGAACCCCGCGGTGTCCCACCCGTTCGAGCCAGGTTCGGTGGCGAAGGTGATCACCGCCGCGGCGGCGATCGACCAGGGGCTTACGGACCCGAGCGAGGTGCACCAGGTGCCCGGCTCTATCGACATGGCCGGCGTGACCGTGCGCGACGCGTGGGAGCACGGCGTGATGCCGTACACCACCGCCGGCATCTTCGGAAAGTCCTCGAACGTGGGCACGCTGCAGCTCGCGCAGCGCCTCGGCGAGGAGCGCTACTGGGACTACCTGCAGCGCTTCGGCATCGGCTCCGCCACCGGCATTGAGCTGCCGAACGAGTCCGAGGGCCTGCTGCCCGTCATCGAGCAGTGGTCCGGCGGCACCTTCGCCAACCTGCCCATCGGCCAGGGCATGAGCTGGACCGCGCTGCAGATGGCGAGCGTGTACCAGACGCTGGCCAACGACGGCGAGCGCATCGAGCCGCGCATCATCGCGAAGGTCACCGGCCCGGACGGCGAAGAGCTGCCGCGCGAGGAGCCGAAGCACACCCGCGTCGTGTCCCCGGAGACGGCGCGCACCACCGTGGACATGTTCCGCTCCGCGTTCCAGCAGGACCCCACCGGCGTCAACTCCGGCACCGCGCAGGGCAACGGCCTCGAGGGCTACCAGCTCTCCGGCAAGACCGGCACGGCGCAGAAGGTGAACCCGGAGACTGGCGCGTACTCGCAGAGCGCGTACTGGATCACCTTCGCCGGGATCGCGCCGGCGGACAACCCGCGCTTCGTCGTCGCCATCATGCTCGACGAGCCCCAGCGTGGCGTCCTCCACGGCGGCACGGGCGGGCAGTCCGCCGCGCCGGTGTTCCGCCAGATCGCGAGCTGGATGCTCAGTCGCGAGAACGTCCCGCTGAGCCCGCCCGCCGAGCCGTACGTGCTGCAGGCCCAATAAATGGAAGGAACCGCTATGCCAACGCCTACGCCAACGCTGCAGCGCCTCGCCGAGCTGGCGGGCGCGCGCGTCGTCAACGCCCCGGCCGGCGAGGTGCCCGTAACGTTCGTCGGCCTCGATTCGTCGCAGGTCGAACCGGGTGGGCTCTTCGCCGCGCTGCCCGGTACCCGCGTCCACGGGGCGAGCTACGCCTTCGACTCCGCCGCCGGCGCGGTCCTCACCGACGAAGACGGCCTCGCCATCATCCAGCAGACGTCGGATCGCCGCCCCGTCCTCGTTGTCGACGACGTGCGCGCGGTGCTTGGCCACGTTGCCGCCGAGATCTACGGGCACCCATCGCGCGACTTCACCCTGCTCGGCGTGACGGGCACGTCCGGCAAGACCACGACGACGTACATGCTCGAGCGCGAGCTGACCGCGGCAGGTTGCAAGGTGGGGCTCATCGGCACGACGGGCACGAAGATCGTGGGCCGCGACATCGCCACCGAGCTGACCACGCCCGAGGCACCGACGCTGCAGGCGCTTTTCGCGCACATGCGCGACGAGGGCGTGACGCACGTGGTCATGGAGGTTTCCTCCCACGCGCTCATGCTCGGCCGCGTCACCGGCGCCGAGTTCGACGTCGCCGCGTTCACCAACCTCTCGCAGGACCACCTGGACTTCCACCCGACGATGGAGGACTACTTCCAGGCCAAGGCCCTCTTCTTCGACCCGGCGAGCGAGCTCCGCGCCGCCCGCAGCGTCGTCTGCGTCGACGACGAGTGGGGCCAGCGCATGGCCGCGCTCGCCGAGTCCCCGGTCACCGTCGCCACCCGCGGGGAGGCGGACATCACCGCGGAGCTCGTGCGTATCGACGCCTCCGGCACCCAGCACGTCCGCCTCCACGGCGCGGGGCCCGACCGGGAGTTCGCGCTGCCGATGCCGGGCGCCTTTAACGTCGCCAACGCGGCGCTCGCGGCGGGCGTCGCCGAGGTGGCCGGCGTCGACCTCGACGCGTTTCTCGCCGGGCTCGAGCGCGCCGCGGTGCCGGGGCGCATGGAGCGCATCGACGAGGGCCAGCCCTTCGTCGCGGTCGTTGACTACGCCCACAAGCCGGCCGCGATCGGGGCGGTGCTGTCCACGCTGCGCGGCCAGGTCGACGGACGCATCGGCGTCGCCGTCGGCGCCGGCGGCGACCGGGATGCGTCGAAACGCCCGCTCATGGGCGCCGAGGCCGCGAAGGGCGCGGACTACGTCGTGGTCACCGACGACAACCCCCGCACCGAGGACCCCGCCGCGATCCGCGCGGCGGTCCTCGAGGGCGCGCGCGGCGCCGGCACCGGCGCCGAGATTGTGGAGATCGGCCCGCGCGGCGAGGCCATCGACGCGCTCGTGGCGTGGGCGCGCCCCGGCGACGCGATCATCGTCGTGGGCAAGGGCCACGAGGTGGGGCAGCTGGTGGGCGACCGCAAGCTCCACTTCGACGACAGAGAAGAAATGCGGCGCGCGCTCGCCGGCAGGAAGGCGTAACAGACATGATTCCAATGACGTTGGCTCGCATCGCCGAGATCACCGGGGGCCGGCTGAGCCCCGAGGCAGATCCGGACGCCATGGTCACCGGCTATGTTGAGTTCGACTCGCGCAAGATCGGGCCCGGCGGGCTGTTTGTCGCCTTCCCCGGTGCGCGCGTCGACGGCCACGATTTCGTGGACAAGGCCGCGGAGGCGGGCGCGACCGCGTCGCTGACGACGAGGGAGGTGGGCCGTCCTGCGGTGATCGTCGAGAAGCGGCCGCCCCACGAGGGGGACAACTCCGACCTCGCGGCGAACGACCCCGACGGCTCCGCGGCCGGTGTCGTCGACGGGATGTCGAAGCTGGCGGCGGCGGTGGCGCGCGAGCTCGCCGCGGACCACGGGCTGCAGATCGTCGGCGTGACCGGCTCGGCCGGCAAGACGTCGACGAAGGATCTTATCGCCGCCGTGCTCTCGCGCGCCGGCGAGACCGTGGCGCCGCCCGGCTCCTTCAACAACGAGATCGGGCACCCGTACACCGTGCTGCGCTGCACCGAGGAAACCGACTACCTCGTCGCCGAGATGTCCGCTCGCGGGATCGGTCACATCGCGCACCTCGCGACGATCGCGCCGCCCTCGATCGGCGTCGTGCTCAACGTGGGCTCCGCGCACATCGGCGAGTTCGGCTCCCGCGAGAACATCGCCGTGGCGAAGGGCGAGCTCGTCGAGGCGCTGCCTGCCAGCGGCGTCGCGGTGCTCAACGCCGACGACGACCTCGTCTCCGCGATGGCGCCGCGCACGCAGGCGCGTGTGGTCACGTTCTCCGCGTCCGGCTCGCGCGAGGCGGACTACTACGCCACGGACGTCGAGCTCGACGCGGTGGCGCGCGCCTCGTTCACCATGCACACCCCGGCCGGCGAGCCGCAGCACGTGGAGCTCAACGTCTTCGGCGCGCACCAGGTGGGCAACGCGCTCGCCGCCGCGGCGGTGGGCGTGGAGCTGGGCATGGACGCCGCGACGGTGGCGGCGGCGCTGTCGAGCGCGCACTCCGTGTCGGTCAACCGCATGGACGTCAACACGCGTGCCGACGGCGTGACCGTGATCAACGACGCCTACAACGCCAACCCGGAGTCGATGCGCGCCGCGATCGCCGCCCTCGGCTACACCGCGGCGGCGCGGCCCGGCGTGCGCTCCGTCGCTGTCCTCGGCGAGATGAGCGAGCTCGGCGCGGGCGCCGTCGAGGAGCACGCGGCCCTCGCCGACGAGCTGGCACGCTACCGGGTGACGCACCTTGTCGTCGTCGGGCGCACCAACGCGCTCGACGCCCTGGGGGAGCGCGCCCGCGAGCACGGCATCCAGACGACCGTCGTCGACGACACCGCCGAGGCCGCCGACGCGGTGCGTGAGCTGCTGGCCGCAGCGCCGGCGGGGGCCGAGGACTGGCGCACCCGAGAGGACCGCGATGTGGTCTTGGTGAAGGCGTCGAACGCCGCGCGGCTGTGGGCGGTGGCCGAGTCGCTGCTGCAAGGGCATACGCTTAGGTAAGACTCGCGACGAAACGACAAGCAAGGTAGAGCACTCCATGGTTCAAGTCATCTGCGCCGGGATCATCAGTTTCCTGGTCTCGATCTTTGTCACGCCGCAGTTCATCCGGTACTTCAACCGGCGCGCGATGGGGCAGGAGATCCGGGAGGACGGCCCGGCGTCCCACGCCCGCAAGCGCGGCACCCCGACCATGGGCGGCATGGCTATCCTGCTCGGCATCACGCTCGGCTATCTCGGCGGCAGCCTGTGCGCGCTGGCCACGGGCCACACCGCGTTCACCGCGTCCGGCCTCATCGTGCTTGGGCTCACCCTCGCCCTCGGCCTCGTCGGCTTCGCGGACGATGGCATCAAGCTGTTCATGCACCGCAACCTCGGGCTGAACAAGACCGCCAAGCTCGTCGCCCAGTTCGTCATCGCCATCGGCTTCGGCCTGCTCATCCTGCGCTTCCCGGACGAGAACGGGCTCACCCCGGGCTCGCCGTTCCTCTCCTTCGTGCGCGACATCGACACCATCCACCTCAACCTGGGCGGCGGCGTCATCGGCACCATCGCCTTCCTCGCGTTCATCTACATCCTGCTCGCGGCGTGGTCCAACGCGGTGAACCTCACCGACGGCCTCGACGGCCTAGCCGCGGGCACGACGGCGCTCGTCATGGCCGCCTACACCGGCATCACGTTCTGGCAGTTCCGCAACTCCTGCGACGCGGTGGCCACGGCTGGGTGCTACACGGTGCGCGACCCGCTCGACCTCGCCATCCTCGCCGCATCCGGTTTCGGCGCCTGCGTCGGCTTCCTGTGGTGGAACGCGGCGCCCGCGAAGATCTTCATGGGCGACACCGGCTCGCTCGCCCTCGGCGGACTCGTCGCGGGCCTTTCCGTCGGCTCGCGCACCGAGCTGCTCATGATCATCATCGGCTCGCTGTTCGTCCTCGAGGCTGCCTCGGTGGTCATCCAGGTCGCCTCGTTCAAGACCACGGGCAAGCGTGTGTTCCGCATGGCGCCGTTCCACCACCACTTTGAAAACGGCGGCTGGCCGGAGACCGCGGTGGTGGTGCGGTTCTGGATCATCGCCGCGATGTCCGTCATGCTCGGCCTCGCCGTGTTCTACGGCGAGTGGCTCTCCCAGAACGGGGTGGGGCTGTAATGCTTGACGGCCCCGTCCTCGTCGCCGGCGCCGGCGTGTCCGGCCTCGGCGCCGCGCAGCTGCTCGCGCGTGCGGGCGCCGACTTCACCGTTGTCGACGACACCCCCGCGGGCCGCGTCCGGGCCACCGAGCTCGGCTTCGCCACCTGCACGAGCGACGAGGCGCGCGCCCGCTTCGGCGAGACCGAGCTCGTGGTCACGTCCCCCGGGTGGCGCCCGGATACGCCCCTGCTTGTCGACGCTGCGTCCGCCGGCGTCGAGGTCATCGGCGACGTCGAGCTCTGCTACCGGCTCGACCGCGCGGGCGTGTTCGGCCCGCCGCGCACGTGGCTCGTGGTCACCGGCACCAACGGCAAGACCACGACGACGGGCATGCTCGCCGCGATGATGGCCGAGGCCGCCCGCGACACCGGCCGGCGCGCGAGCGCGTGCGGCAACATCGGGGTCGCCGTGAGCGAGGTCATGCTTCTCGACGAGCGCGTGGACGTCCTCGTCGCCGAGCTGTCGAGCTTCCAACTCCACTGGTCCTCCCAGCTCGTCCCGGACGCGGGCGTGCTGCTCAACCTCGCAGACGACCACATCGACTGGCACGGCAGCTTCGCCGCCTACGCGGCAGCCAAGGCCAAGGTGCTCCAGGCCCCGGTTGCCGTCGCCGGCGTCGACGACGCGGAGGTACGCCGCCTCGCCGCGGCGACGGGGCGCGACGACATCGTCGGTTTCACGCTCAATGAGCCGGCGGACGGCCAGGTCGGCGTGGTGGACGGGCGCATCGTCGCGAAGCTGGCGGGCGAGACGGTCGACGTCGCAAGCGCCGAGGGGATCGAGCCCTCGGGGGCGGCGGGTGTCCTCGATGCCCTCGCGGCATCCGCGGTTGCGCTCACCCAGGGCGCCACGCCGGTGCACATCCAGCGCGCGCTCGCGTCCTACCGTGTGCGCGGTCACCGCGGCGCGGTCGTGCACTCCGGTGGCGGGGTGGAGTGGGTGGACAACTCGAAGGCCACCAACCCGCACGCCGCCGATTCCGCGCTCACCGGCGCCGGCACGGTCGTGTGGGTCGCGGGCGGGCAGCTCAAGGGCGCCTCCGTCGACGCGGTGGTGCAGGCGCACGCGGAGCAGTTCCGCGCGGTCGCGCTGCTCGGTGCGGACCGCGAGCTCATCCGGGAGTCCGTGCGCCGCGCCGCCCCGGACCTGCCGGTGTTCGTCACCGACTCGACGGACCCGGAGGAGGCCATGGACGCGGTCGTGGCGTGGGCCGCGACGCAGGCCCAGCCCGGCGACACCGTGCTCCTCGCCCCCGCGGCCGCGAGCCTCGACATGTTTTCCGGCATGTCGGCGCGTGGTGACGCGTTTGCGGCCGCCGCAATGCGACACTGGTGCCCGGACAACAAGTAAGCTCAACTTCAGGTTGAGACTTACTGGGACGGAAGGGGCACGATGACGGTTCAACGCGAACCCCGCGCGCAGCGACGCGCACCAGGTGAAATGCAGCGCCAGATGCAGCACTCACCGCAGCGCCAGATGCAGCGCCGCCCGCAGCGCGCGCAGCAGCCCGCCGCGGAATCGCGGCTGAGCGCCGCGGTCCGCCGCATCGAGGCCGCGCTCGACGCGCGCCCGCTCATCGACTACACGATGATCCGCAGCATCGTGCTCTTCCTCGCAGGCCTCGGCGTCGTCATGGCGATGAGCTCGTCCATGGCCACCTCGTTCGCAGCGAGCGCGAGCGTGTGGGCCCAGGCCGCCCGCCAGGCCATCATGGTGGTCTTCGGCCTCGTGCTCTTCTGGGTCGCGCTGCAGACGCCGCCGGAGCGCCTGCGCCGCGCCTCCAACTGGCTCATGATCATCTCGATCTGCCTGCTCGTCGCCGTGCTCACGAGCCTTGGCACCGGCCGCGAGGAGGTCGGCTCCCAGTCCTGGCTCGCGATCGGCCCGCTGCGCCTCCAGCCGTCCGAGGTTGCCCGCGTCGCCATCGCCATGTGGGGTGCCCAAGTGCTCGAGCACAAGGACCCGAAGCGGATCGGCGCCATCGACAACGGCTTCGTCGGCTTCGGCGCGGTGGCCACGCTGTGTGTGCTGCTCATCGGCATGCAGGGTGACATGGGCATGGCGCTGTCCTTCGCCGTCGTCGTCGCGTTCATCCTGCTGTTCGCCGGCGTCTCCCTCAAGGCGGTCGGCGTGCTCGCGGCCGGCGGCTTCGTCGCGCTGCTCATCGCGTTCTTCTCCGGGGGCTTCCGCTCGAACCGCTTCCACGTCTACTTCGACGCGCTGCACGGCCACTTCGACGACACCAAGGGTGCGGCCTTCCAGTCCCACCAGGGCTTCCTCTCGCTCGCGGACGGCAACGTCTTCGGCGTCGGCCTCGGCCAGTCCCGCGCGAAGTGGTTCTACCTCCCAGAGGCACGCAACGACTTCATCTTCGCCGTCATCGGCGAGGAGCTCGGCCTGTGGGGCGGCGCACTCGTGATCGCGCTTTTCGCACTGCTCGCGTTCTTTGGCCTGCGCACCGCGCGCCGCGCCCAGTCGCAGTACCAGGCGCTTATGGCCGCCTCCCTCACCGCCGCGGTGGTCTCCCAGGCCTTCGTGAACATCGGCTACGTCGTGGGTCTGCTGCCCGTCACCGGCATCCAGCTGCCCATGCTGTCCGCCGGCGGCTCTTCCGCGGTGATCACGCTCGGCGCGATGGGCGTGCTCGCAAACATCGCGCGCCACGAGCCGGACGCGATTTCCTCCATGCAGAACTACGGCCGCCCCGTGTTCGACCGCGCCTTCTTCATTGCGGAGCCGCGCGCGCTGGAGCAGGAGCGTTCCGCGCGACAGGTCCAGCAGGGTGAGCCGGAGCGGCGCCAGCAGCCGCGCCGTGAGCGCTTCGGCACACCCGTCACCGCTCGGGCGGCGGCGCCGCAGCGTTACCATGGGCAGCCGCGCACGCCACGGCATTAGGACGTGAGGAGGACCATGGGTACCAACGAGGAACGCACCGCACCGCTGAGCGTCGTCGTCGCCGGCGGCGGCACGGCCGGCCACATCGAGCCGGCGCTCGCCATCGGCGAGGTGCTCCGCGACACCTACGGCGCCGAGGTCGTCGCCCTGGGTACGGAGCGCGGACTGGAAACCACAATCGTGCCGGCCCGCGGCTTCGAGCTTGCGCTCATCGACCCGGTGCCGATCCCGCGCGGGAAGCCGTGGAAGCTGGCCGCCGTGCCGTTCAAGCTGCGCCGCTCGGTGCGCCAGGCGAAAAAGACGATGCGCGCGACCGGCGCCCAGGCCGTCCTCGGCACGGGCGGCTACGTTGCCGCCCCGGCGTACCTCGCGGCGAAGTCGCTCAAGCTGCCGTTCTTCGTCCTCGAGACGAACGCGCTCGCCGGCATGGCCAACAAGCTCGGCGTCAAGCTCGGCGGCACCGGCTTCAACGCGGTGCCCAACTCCGGCATGCCCGGCGACGTCGTCGGCATCCCCGTGCGCCCGGGCGTCGGCGTCGACCCGGACGGGGCCAAGGCCGAGCGCGGCTACCGCATGTGGGGCCTCGACCCGCAGCGCAAGACCATCCTCGTCACCGGCGGCTCGCAGGGCGCGGTGAACATCAACGCCGCGCTCGCGGGCGCGGTCGAGCGCCTCACCGCCGAGGGGTTCCAGGTGCTGCACGCCTACGGCCGCAAAAACGACGCCCCGGCGAAGCACGACCGCTACACGGCCGTGTCCTACATCGACGACATGGAGGCCGCCTACGCCGTCGCGGATGTCGTCGTGTGCCGCTCCGGCGCCATGACCGTGGCCGAGAATTCCGCCGCGGGGCTGCCCGCCATCTACATCCCGCTGCCGCACGGCAACGGCGAGCAGGGCCTCAACTCGGCGCACCTCGTGGCCACCGGCGCCGCGCTGCGTATCGACGACGCCGCGCTTACCGCGGACACGCTCGTCGAGACGCTGGTGCCCCTGCTGCACGACGACGCCCGCCTCGCCGAAATGCGCGACGCCCTCGAGCACTCCGGCGCCGGCAGCGTGGCCGAGGACCTGGCGCAACGCATCGTCGAGGCCGCCGGCGCCGCACGAAAGGACTAGACATGACAGATCTCTCCCGCGTCCACCTCATCGGCATCGGCGGCGCCGGCATGTCGGGCGTCGCGCACATCCTGCTCGACCGCGGCGCCACCGTCACTGGCTCGGACGCGAAGGACTCGCGCCCTGTCCGCGCGCTGCGCGCGAAGGGCGCGCAGATCGCGGTGGGCCACAACGAGGCGAACCTCGAGCTCGCGGGCGAGCTGCCCACGGCGGTGGTGACGAGCTTCGCCGCGATCCCGCAGGACAACCCCGAGCTCGTGCGCGCGAAGCGCGAGGGGATCCCGCTGCTGCGCCGCTCCGACCTGCTCGCCGAGCTCATGGAGGGCCGCACGCAGCTGCTGCTCGCCGGCACGCACGGCAAGACGTCGACGACGTCGATGACCGTCGTGGCGCTGCAGGCGGCAGGGGAGGACCCCTCGTTCGCCATCGGCGGCCAGCTCAACCGCGCCGGCACGAATGCGCACCACGGCCAGGGCAGCGTCTTCGTCGCCGAGGCCGACGAATCCGACGCCTCGTTCCTGCGCTACGCGCCCGACGTCGCGGTGGTGACCAACATCGAGCCGGACCACCTCGACTTCTACGGCACGCGCGAAAAGTACTTCGCGGTGTTCGACGACTTCGCCGACATCGCCGGCCACCTCGTCGTGTGCCTCGACGACGATAACGCCGCGGCCTGCGGCGAGCGGGCGATCGCGCGCGGGGTCACCGTCTCCGGCTACGGCACCGCAGAGGCCGCACAGCGCCACCCCGACATCCCGGCCGCAGCCGTGATCACTGGCGAGCGCGCCGAGGGCGAACACACGGCGGTGGAGGTGACGTTGCGCACCGAGCGGGTGTGCGGCCGCGTCGCCTACACGCTCGCCATTCCGGGCCACCACATGGCGCTGAACTCCGCCGCGGCGCTCCTCGCCGGCGCGCTCGTCGGCGCGAACCCGGAGAAGCTCGCCCAGGGCCTCAGCGAGTTCACCGGGGTGCGCCGCCGCTTCGAGTACAAAGGCAGCGCCGGGGAAACCCGCGTGTACGACGACTACGCGCACCACCCGACGGAGGTCGCGGCGGTGCTCACCGCGGCCCGCGAGAAGGCGGAGGCGGAGGGCAACGGCGCCCACGTCGTCGTATGCTTCCAGCCCCACCTGTACTCGCGCACGCAGGAGTTCGCCGACGAGTTCGCGCAGGCGCTTTCGCTCGCGGACGCGTGCGTGCTGCTCGATATCTACGGCGCCCGCGAGGCGCCGGTGGAGGGCGTGACCTCGCACATCATCGCGGACAAGATGACCATCCCGGTGCGCCTCGAGCCCGACTTTTCCGCCGCGCCCGCCGCGGTCGCGGCCGAGACCCGTCCGGGCGACATCGTGCTCACGATGGGCGCCGGCAGCGTCACCCTGCTCGCGGACGAGATCCTCGCCGCCCTGCGGGAGGCATAGTGTCGCGCCGATCCATCGCCATCCTCGCCGGCTGCATCGCGCTCGTCATCGCCGTCGCCGCCGCGCTGCCGTTCACGCCCGCGATGCCCGTGAAGTCCATCGACGTCGCGGGCACCGTGAACCTCTCCGAAGAGGAGGTGCAGGCGCTCGCCGGCATCGAGCCGGACACCCCGATGGGGCGGGTCGACGTGCACCGCGCCGCGCGCCAGGTGGCCGCCAACCCTTGGGTGGAGACGGCGAACGTCAAGCGCGACTGGCCCAGCGCCGTCGACGTCACCGTCACCGAGCACGTGCCGGTTGCGTGGGTGGACCAGGGTGGCGAGAAGCACCTCATCGACCGCGAGGGGCGCGATTTCGTCGTCGCGGAGCCGCCGGCGGGAACAGTGCAGCTCGTGGGCGTGGACAGCGGCAACGAGAACCAGATGCGCGACGCGGTCGCGGTAGCGTCGTCGATAAGCGAGAAAGCCCGGCCGCGCGTGCGCGAGCTCGCCACCGACGGCCCGTACAACTTCGTGCTCATGCTTGACGACGGCCGCCCGGTGACCTGGGGGCCAGCCAACGACAACCAGAACAAGGCCCTCGCGCTCGAGACGGTCCTCCAGCTCGAGGGGCAGTCCTTCAACATCACCAACCCCGAACTCGTCACGTCGCGCTAAAACCGCAGGTCACAACTCTAAAGTTGGGGTTGAGGGTTGTGACACGCCGAGCGCGCAACACGAATTCGGCGCGCCGTCAAAGATGATGGGAGGCAGCTTCAGACAACCTCTACCTGTGAAAGGCGAGACCACCACCATGACCTCTCCCGCCAACTACCTCGCCATGATCCGCGTCGTCGGTGTCGGTGGCGGCGGCGTCAACGCCGTGAACCGCATGATCGAAGAGGGCCTCAAGGGCGTCGAGTTCGTTGCCATCAACACCGATTCGCAGGCGCTGCTGTTCACCGACGCGGACACCAAGCTCGACATCGGCCGCGAGGCCACCCGCGGCCTCGGCGCCGGCGCGAACCCGGAGGTCGGCCGCACCTCCGCCGAGGATCACAAGCAGGAGATCGAGGAGTCGCTCAAGGGCTCCGACATGGTGTTCGTCACCGCGGGCGAGGGCGGCGGCACCGGCACGGGCGCGGCCCCGGTGGTGGCCGGCATCGCGAAGAAGATGGGCGCGCTGACCATCGGCGTCGTCACCCGCCCGTTCACCTTCGAGGGCAAGCGCCGAACCCGCCAGGCGCTCGAGGGTATCGAGAACCTCAAAGAGGTCTGCGACACCGTCATCGTCATCCCGAACGACCGGCTGCTGCAGCTCGGCGACGCCGAGCTGTCCATGATGGAGGCCTTCCGCGCCGCCGACGAGGTGCTTTACAACGGCGTCCAGGGCATCACGAACCTCATCACCATTCCAGGCATGATCAACGTCGACTTCGCGGACGTGCGCTCCGTGATGGCCGACGCCGGCTCGGCGCTCATGGGCGTCGGCTCCGCGCGCGGCGAGAACCGCGTCATGGCCGCCACCGAGCAGGCCATCAACTCCCCGCTGCTGGAGACCACGATGGAGGGCGCGAAGGGCGTGCTCATCTCCGTCGCCGGCGGCTCCGACCTCGGCCTCATGGAGGTCAACAACGCCGCCTCCATCGTCGAGGAGAAGGCCGACGAGGACGCGAACATCATCTTCGGCACCATCATCGACGACAACCTCGGCGACGAGGTTCGCGTCACCATCATCGCCACCGGCTTCGACGAGAAGGCGAACGCCCGCCCGACCGAGCCTGCGGAGCAGCCCGTTCAGCAGCAGTCCCAGGAGCCAGCCGCGGCGCCCGCCGACAAGGCCGAGCAGCCCCGCGAGGACTACCAGGCGCGCCACCGCTACGACTCAAGCCGCGGCGGCCTGTTCACCGACCGCGATGCGCCCCGCGACGACGAGGGCGGCTTCGATGACGTGGACGTGCCCGACTTCATGCGCTAGTTATGCTGGCTGGCATGCCAGATCTTTCCCACCGCCCCGTCCGCATGGTGTTCACCTCCCGTGCGGGCGGGGTGTCGTCGTCCCCGTATGACTCGTTCAACCTCGGCACCCACGTTGGCGACGACCCCGCCGACGTCGCCGCCAACCGCGCCCGCCTCGCGGACGTCCTCGGCCTGCCCGCGGAGCGCTTCGTCTGGATGGAGCAGCTGCACACGAACACAGTCACGCGTATCGACGCACCTTCGGCCATCCCCGTCGAAGCCACCGACGCCCTGGTGACTCGCGAGAAGAACCTCGCGCTGTGCGTGCTCGTCGCGGACTGCACCCCGGTGTTGCTCTCCGACCACACCGCCGGGGTCATCGGCGCCGCCCACGCCGGGCGGATGGGCGCGCGCAACGGCATCGTGCGCAATACCGTCGAGGCGATGGCCGAGCTCGGCGCCGAGCCCGGCCGCATCCAGGCGCTCCTCGGCCCGGCCGCCGCCGGCGAGTCCTACGAAGTGCCGGACGCGATGGCTGGAGACGTCGAGAAGCATCTGCCCGGCTCCCGGACCCGGACGCGCAACGGGACCGCCGGCATCGACGTCCGCGCCGGGCTCGTGCGCCAGCTCATGAGCCTCGGCGTGACCCACATCGACGCGGACCCGCGCGACACCATCACCGACACCGACTTTTTCTCTCACCGCCGCGAGGGTGTCACCGGGCGCCAAGCGGGCGTAATTTGGATGCCTGATGCTTAACCTCGACCGAGTCCTCGAAGACATCCACGCCGCAGAACAGGCCGCCGGCCGCGCGCCGGGCAGCGTGCAGCTGCTGCCCGTGACCAAGTTCCACCCCGTCGAGCGGATCATCGAGCTCGCCGATCGCGGCTTCACCCTCGTCGGCGAGAACCGCGAGCAGGAAGCCCGCGAGAAGGCGCAAGCGCTCGACGGGCGCTGCGGCATCGCGATGATCGGGCAGATCCAGTCGAAGAAGGCGAACGCCGTCGCGCGCTGGGCCGCGGAGGTGCACTCGCTCGATTCCGCGAAGCTCGCCCGCGGCCTCGACAGGGGAGTGGCGCTCGCGCTCGAACGCGGCGACCGCGGCGCGGACGCCGACGTGCTGCCGTGCATGATCCAGCTCTCCGCCGACGGCGACGCGGCGAGGGGAGGGGCGACGGCCGACGAGGTCGCCGAGATCGTCGAGGCGGTCGAGGCCGCCGAGCACCTCACGCTCACCGGGTTCATGGTCGTGCCACCGCTCGACGCGGACCCCGCCCGAGTGTTCACCGAGGCGCGCTCGCTGACCGACGCCTACGCCGCCGACCTCAACCGCGGCTTGAGACTTTCCGCTGGTATGAGCGGTGATTTCGCCACCGCAATCGCGTGCGGGTCCGATATCGTGCGTGTCGGAACAGCCCTCCTCGGGCCCCGCCCCGTACCCTGAATTCCACCGCGATCTCACCTCACAAGGAGCCACCCGTATGTCTTTCTTCGGCAGCGCAAAAGAATTCTTTGGCCTCGGCCCCGTCGACAACGGCGAGGACGACGCGTACTACGACGACCCCCAGTACAGCTCGTCCTCGTCCGGCTCCACCGCCTACAACCGGGACCGTGGGGACCTGCGCGACCGCGCCGAGGTCAGCGCGACGCCGCGCCCGGGCCGCGCTGAGCGCGCCGAGTACCGCTCCGAGCACCGGGCGGACCACCGCAGCGAGTCCCGCTCCTCCTACCGGACCCCGAGCGCGCCGACCCACATCGTCACCGCCGCGCCGCGCACGTACAACGACGCCAAGGAGATCGGCGAGCCGTTCCGCGACGGGGACGCGGTGGTCATGGACCTCACCGACCTTGAGGCCGCCGACGCGAAGCGCATCGTCGACTTCGCGGCCGGGCTCTGCTTCGCCCTGCGCGGCAACATGCACAACCTGTCGCGCGACGCGAACACCCGCAAGCGCGTGTTCGCGATCGTCCCGGAGAACGCGACGGTGGGCAAGGACGATCTCAAGCGGGCCGCCGGCCTGCGCTAGGTGATCACGCGTGGCACTTTTCGGAGCTATCCTCTACGCACTCGTCGGCCTGTACGCGCTCGCGGTGGTCATCCGGATCATCGTCGAGATGATCCAGGCGTTTTCGAAGCGGTTCGACCCGCCGCACTGGTTCATCCTCATCGTCGAGCCGCTGTTTCGCGCCACTGACCTGCCGGTCAACGCGCTGCGCAAGCTCATTCCGCCGCTGCGCCTCGGCGGCGGCGTCGGCCTCGACGTGAGCGTGATCGTGCTGTTCCTCCTCCTCGCTGTGTTGCAAACAATCATCGGCGCGACGATGATCAGCCCCGCCGTGCGCTGACCCGGCGTGGCCTGCGCTACACTCTCGAACGAAACAGGTACAATTCAGCAGACAACGTGAGTGCGTTCCCGTAACGTGGGACGCGTTCACTGCCCGCACCGGCGGGTACGTTTACGACATCGAAGGGAACGCAAATGCCGCTGACACCAGCAGACGTGCACAATGTCGCTTTCAGCAAGCCGCCGATCGGCAAGCGTGGCTACAACGAGGACGAGGTCGACCAGTTCCTCGACCTCGTCGAGGACACGCTGGCGCAGCTGCAGGACGAGAACGACGAGCTGCGTGCCCGCGTCGACGAGCTGGGCAAGGGTGCGCCGGCCGCCGCCGCGCCGGTGGTGCGCGCGTCCCACTCCGATGTCGATGAGGCTGCGCTCCGTCGCGAGATCGAGCAGATGCTTCGCGCCGACTTCGACGCGCAGCTGCGTTCCGCGAACGAGGCGAAGTCCAAGGCCGAGGCCGAGGCCCGCGCCGCCAAGGATGACGCCGCCCGCGCCCGCAAGCAGGCTGAGGAGGCCGCGAAGCAGAAGCCGGCCGAGGCGAAGGCGGCAGTCTCCCAGCCCGCCGCCCGCCAGGACGTCTCCGCCGACACCCACGTGCAGGCCGCGAAGGTGCTCGGCCTCGCCCAGGAGATGGCGGACCGCCTCACCAGCGACGCTCAGGCAGAGGCCACCTCGATGCTCGCCGACGCCCGCGCCGCCGCAGAGCGCGAGATTGCCGAGGCGGAGAGCAAGTCGAAGAAGCAGCTCGAGGACGCACAGACCCGCTCCCGCACCCAGCTGCAGGACGCGGAGACCCGCTCCAAGCAGCTCGTCGCCGAGGCCCAGAAGAAGGCCGAGGAGACCACGAACGAGGCCAGCTCCCGCGCCGACGCACAGATCCGCCAGGCGGAGGAGCAGGCGAACAAGCTCAAGGCGGACGCCGAGCGCAAGCACACCGAGATCATGAACACGGTGAAGCAGCAGCAGACCGCGCTGGAGAACCGCATCGCGGAGCTGCGCACCTTCGAGCGCGAGTACCGCACCCGCCTGAAGACGCTGCTCGAGTCCCAGCTTGAGGAGCTCGAGGCGCGCACCACCACCGCGCCGAACGAGAAGTAATCCAACTCACTCGCGTCACGCCCGGCAGTCGTTGTAGACTGCTGGGCGTTACTTGTAACACGCGTCGATCCGGCCATCACCGGGGAGCGTTTCCGGAAGAACGGCGAAAGCTCACTAGACCCGGACGTTGCACATGGGAGACGTCACTTCCTTCACCGCAATGAAGTGGGGGTGCCCCGGCACCCCAAGCAGGGTGGTACCGCGCAGCAATGCGTCCCTGCACGGCTGAAGGAGTGTCATGGTTGGCAACGTCTACCCCAAAGTGGACATGACGGGCGGCAGCGACCGCTTCCCGGATATGGAGCGCGTCGTCCTCGACTATTGGAACAGTGACGGCACGTTCAAGGCCTCGCTGGAGCAGCGGGAGGGCTGCGAGGAGTACGTGTTCAACGACGGCCCGCCGTTCGCGAACGGCATGCCGCATTACGGGCACCTGCTCACCGGCTACGTCAAGGACATCGTCCCGCGCTACCGCACGATGCGCGGCTACCACGTCCCGCGCGTGTTCGGCTGGGACTGCCACGGCCTGCCGGCGGAGCTCGAGGCCGAGAAGCAGCTCGGCATCACCGACAAGGCGCAGATCGAGGACATGGGCCTCGAGCAGTTCAACGAGTACTGCGCCAAGTCCGTCATGCACTACGCCGAGGAGTGGGAGAACTACGTTACCCGCCAGGCGCGCTGGGTCGACTTCGAAAACGGCTACAAGACGATGGACCCGGAGTTCATGGAGTCCGTCATGTGGGCGTTCAAGACCCTCTACGACAAGGGCCTGATCTACCAGGGCTTCCGCGTGCTGCCGTACTCGTGGGCGGAGCACACCCCGCTTTCCAACCAGGAGACCAGGCTTGACGACGCGTACCGCGAGCGCCAAGACCCCACCGTCACCGTGACCATGCCGTTCACCGGCGCCCGGGCCGGCTTCGCGGCCGAGACCACGTGGGCGGAGCACCCAGAGCTGCACGGCGCCGCCGCCATCGCGTGGACCACCACGCCGTGGACCTTGCCGTCCAACCTCGCGCTCGCCGTCCACCCCGATGTGGAGTATTCGCTGGTGAGGCCGGAAGGTAGCGTCGATACGCCGCTGCTGCTCGCCTCGAACCTCCTCGGCGCCTACGCGAAGGAGCTGGGGGACTACGAGCTCGTATCGACGTTCCGAGGGTCGCAGCTCGAAGGCCTCGAGTACGAGCCGGTGTTCGACTACTTCCGCGACACCGACGCCGCGGCGAACGCGTTCATGGTGCTCAACGCGGACTACGTCACCACCGAGGATGGCACGGGCGTGGTGCACCAGGCCCCGGCGTTCGGCGAGGACGACATGGCCACCTGCCAGAAGTACGGCATCGGCCTGGTCATCCCCGTCGACGCGGACGGCAAGTTCACCTCCCAGGTGCCGGAGTACGCCGGCCGGCTCGTGTTCGACGCGAACCGCGACATCATCCGCGACCTCCGCGCGAAGGGTCGCGTGGTGCGCGACCAGACGATTGTGCACTCCTACCCGCACTCGTGGCGCTCGGGCGAGCCGCTCATCTACATGGCGCTGCCGGCGTGGTTTGTGAAGGTCACGGAGTTCCGTGACCGGATGGTGGAGCTCAACCAGGAGATCGAGTGGATCCCGGAGCACATCCGCGACGGCCAGTTTGGCAAGTGGCTCGAGGGCGCGCGCGATTGGAACATCTCGCGCACCCGGTACTGGGGCTCGCCGGTGCCGGCGTGGGTCTCCGACAACCCGGAGTACCCGCGCGTGGACGTCTACGGCTCGCTCGAGGAGCTCGAGCGCGACTTCGGTCGCGGCCCCGAGTCGCTGCACCGCCCGCACATCGACGAGCTGACCCGCCCGAACCCGGACGACCCGACCGGCAAGTCGACGATGCGCCGCGTGCCGGACGTGCTCGACTGCTGGTTCGAGTCCGGCTCCATGCCGTTCGCGCAGTACCACTACCCGTTTGAGAACGTCGAGGAGTTCGAGACCCGCCAGCCGGCCGACTTCATTGTCGAGTACTCCGGCCAGACCCGCGGCTGGTTCTACCTCCAGCACGTCATGTCCACCGCGCTGTTCGACCGCGTCGCCTTCAAGAAGGTTGTCGCGCACGGCATCGTGCTGGGTTCCGACGGGCTGAAGATGTCCAAGTCGAAGGGCAACTACCCGGACGTCATGGAGGTCTTCGACCGCGACGGCTCCGACGCCATGCGCTGGTTCCTCATGTCCTCGCCGATCCTGCGCGGCGGGAACCTCATCGTCACCGAGCAGGGCATCCGCGAGGGCGTGCGCCAGGCGCTGCTGCCGATCTGGAACGCGTACACGTTCCTGCAGCTGTACTCCTCGGAGGACGCGCAGTGGTCCGTGGACTCCGACAACGTACTCGACCGCTACATCCTGGCCAAGACGCACGACCTCGTCGAGAACGTCGGGGCGGCGCTGGAGGACACCCGCATCGCCGACGCCTGCGACGAGGTGCGCAAGTACGCCGACACGCTGACAAACTGGTACGTCCGCCGCTCCCGCGACCGGTTCTGGGAGGGCCAGGAGACCCACCCGGAGGCGTTCAATACCCTGTACACCGTGCTCGAGGTGGTCACCCGCACCGTCGCGCCGCTGCTGCCGTACGTCTCCGAGGTGATCTGGCGCGGCCTCACCGGCGGCCGCTCCGTGCACCTCACCGACTACCCGTCAGCAGCGAACCTGCCCGCCGACGACGAGCTCGTCGCCACCATGGACGCGACGCGCGCGGTGTGCTCCGCGGCGTCGTCGGTACGCAAGGCAAACAAGCTGCGCAACCGCCTGCCGCTGCCGAAGCTCACGGTCGCGCTGCCGAACGCGGGCGCGCTCGAGCCGTTCCGCTCCACCATCCGCGACGAGGTGAACGTGAAGGACGTCGAGCTCACCGACGACGTCGACTCCGCCGGCTCCTTCGAAGTCGTCGTGAACGCCAAGGGCGCCGGCCCGACGCTGGGCAAGGACGTGCAGCGTGCCATCAAGAACGTCAAGGCCGGCAACTACGAGCGCCGCGGCGACGATGTCGTCGTCGACGGCGACATCGTGCTCACCCCGGAGCTCTACACCGAGCGTCTCGTCGCTGAGAACCCCGAGAGCACCGCGCGTGTCGACGCCTCCGGCGCCGTCGGCCTCGTCGTCCTCGACACCACCGTGACCGAGGAGCTCGAGGCCGAGGGCTGGGCAGCGGACGTGATCCGCGGCCTGCAAGACGCCCGCAAGCACGAGGGCCTGGACGTGTCGGACCGCATCGCCGTCGTGCTCGCCGTGCCTGGTGAGAAGGAGCCTTGGGCTCGTCGTCACGCGAAGCACATCGCTGCCGAGACGCTGGCGACCTCGTTCGAGATCGTCACCGAGCCGGTCGAGGGTCACGACATTATCGACGGCGTGACCGCCACCGTGCGCAAGAACTAGCGCGGCTGCTGCCGCTGCACGGCGCTCTCAACTCAGAGTTGAGGGTGCTATGCAGCGGCATAGCTTATTGGGGGGGCGTTTTCAGTAGTGGGGGAGTGGCTGTTCGCCGGGATTATGCCGCAGCATAGTTTATTGGGACAGGGTTCCATTAAGGGGGACGGCCGGTGGAGCCCCCCTCGAGCACTATGCAGTGGCATAGCTTAATGGAAATTGCTTTCAATTTGCATGCGATAAAAATACGAAAAGGTGTGCCATATACTAACGAAAGAAAACAAAAAGGGGAGCCAAAAAGTTTTAAATTAATTGGAAAAACTCCTTGACTCGAACATGCGAACGGTTATAATGAAACGCACAGCAACTATCAAGGGGGTTTACAGTGAGCATCGCGTCGAGCCTAGAAAAGCCAGTTCAAAGGTCTGTAGAGCAGGGAGAAACGCTGCAGGATCGGATTCGTTCGTACTACATCCACGCGAACGCGAATCGCGCGGTCATGTTGGATTTAGTGGGCGAATTCGACGAGGCGGAGATGTACCTCGAGCACGGGCATTACACCACCTCGGCGTGGCTCCAGCAGGAACTCAACCTGCCGATCTCAACCGCGTACGAGTATGTGCGGGTGGCACGCGGACTGCGAAAGTTTCGCTGCCTCCTCGATGCGTTTGAAGCGGGGGTTATGCCGTATTCAACGGTGCGGTTCCTGTTGAGGTACCTCACAGAGGAGAACGAAGAAGAGCTGGTGGACCTCGCGCTCGTGCTCAGCTTCGCCGACCTCCGCCGGGCAGTGGCTGGGGTGGAGGAGGCGGGTGAGAAGACCGCGCCCGATGAGCCGTTCTTGAAGGCGCACACTCGCGATGACGGGATGCTCGACCTCCGTGGATTATTGCCGGCCGTCACGGGGCAGGAGTTGCTAGCGGCGCTGAAGATTGCCCAGCTCGCGCAGTACGGGATCGACGATGTCGACGTCGAAGACCTCAACAATCCGGATGTCATCGACGACCTTATCCAGCAAGCGGAAACGGGTGAAGAAACCTGCCCCGCGGAGCAGACGGCCGAGCCGCGCAAGGACACGAAGCTGAGTACCGAGGAAGTACTCCGGCTACCCTCGCGCTTCGGGCCGCCGGAGCCGGCCGACCTTTACCCGGCGTTCTTGGGGATGATCGCGATGGTGAGATCCAACCCCGTCAGCCCGCTGCGGTGCCCTGGCGCGCACGTCAACATTGTGCTGACCGAGGATGGCCGCGGGTTCATGCCGGAAAACATCGCCGCGCCCTCGAGCGTGGTCCGCAGTTACATCGCCAACGCCACAGTGCGCATGCACTTGCTGGACAAACGGGGGTTGACGCTCAACGTGAGCAGGTCCCAGCGCTTCGCCACCGACGGGCAAGTCCAGGCGCTGCTCGCGGTGTGGGGCCACCAGTGCGCGATGCCTGGCTGCACGCACCGCCGGTTCATCCAGATTCACCACCTGCGTGAATGGGAGTACGGCGGCGGCACCGACATCGATAACCTGATCCCGCTCTGCTCGAGCTGCCACTCAAAGGTGAGCCACGGCGTCGCCCACATTCAGTCGAAAGGGGCGGACCTCTACTTCCGATTCGCAGACGGGTCGCAGTTCGTCTCCAGGAATCGCGCGATGCCCCGCCGAACAGAGCCCTTCGAAGGCAAGCTCGCCGATGTTGTCGCCGACGCAGCACTCTCGTTCGCCGACTAGCGGGAATCGGCGTGGATTAGCACCGCTGCGGATCGCTCGTGCACAGTGGAGACATGAACCGCTGGGTGCTGCACATCGACATGGACGCGTTCTACGCGTCGTGCGAGCAGCTCACCAGGCCGACGCTCAAGGGCCGGCCGGTGCTCGTGGCGGGGGTCTCCGGCCGCGGCGTGGTCGCGGGGGCGAGCTACGAGGCGCGCAGGTACGGAGCCCGCTCGGCGATGCCGACGCATCGGGCTGCCCGGCTGGTAGGAAACCAGGCGGTGTTGGTCGCGCCGCGCAGGCCGGTGTACATGGCGGCGTCGAGGAGGGTCTTCGAGGTGATCGGCAGGCACGTCGACGTGGTGGAGCAGCTCTCCATCGACGAGGCGTTCATGGAGCCCGCTGAGCTGACCGGGGCGACGCCAGAAGAGGTGCGCGACTGGTCGAACCAGCTGCGCGCGGCGATCAAGGAGGAGACGGGGTTGCCCAGTTCGATCGGGGCGGGGCCGGGGAAGCAGTACGCGAAGATCGGCTCCGGAAGGGCCAAGCCGGACGGCGTGTTCGTCATTCCGCACGAGCAGCAGCTGGAGATTCTGCACCCCATGCCGGTCAACGCGCTCTGGGGCGTCGGCCCGGTGACGGAGGCGAAGCTGGCTGCGGCGGGCATCGAGACGATTGGCGACCTCGCGAGCCTGAGCGAGAAGGAGCTGGACATCGCCATCGGCGGCGCGGTGGGCAAGCAGCTGTGGTGGCTCGCCCGCGGGGTGGACGACCGTCCGGTGGCGCCGCGGGCGGTGTCGAAGCAGATTTCCTCCGAGCACACGTACCCGCAGGATCTCACGGCCCCGCCCGAAGTCGACGCGGCCCTCGAACGGGCGGCCGCGGAGTCGCACCGACGGCTCAAGAAGGACGGGCGCGGGGCACGCACTGTCACGGTCAAGCTGCGGATGGCGGACTTGCGCATCGAATCGCGCTCGGCGACGCTGCCCTACGCCACCGACGACGCGGAAACGCTGCTGGCCACTGCGTTTCGGCTGGTGCGCTACCCGGACGAGGTGGGGCCGATCAGGCTCGTGGGGGTGTCGTACTCGGGCCTGGAGGACACGCTGCAGGACGTGCTGTTCCCGGAGCTGGACCAGGCGATTGTGAAGCCGGCGCCGGTGACGGCGGATTACGAATCCGGGGTGAGCGACCACGAGGCGCAGTTCGACGCGGACGTGACCCGCGACGTCGCGGCCCCACAGGGCACCTGGCGCGCGACGCAGGACGTCTACCACCCCGACTTCGGGCACGGCTGGGTTCAAGGGGCCGGGAAAGGGTGGGTGACGGTGCGGTTTGAGACGCGGGCCACCGGGCCGGGCAGGATCAAGAGCTTGCGTAGCGACGACCCGCAGCTCGTGCCCGCCGACCCCCTCGATTCGCTGGCGTGGGAGGACTGGCTCTCACAGGAGTGAGCGCGGATCCACGCCGGTCGCGAGTGCGGTAGCGAGCGCCACCCGGGCCTGACCCGCGCTGAGGTAGCCGGCCGGGATCGCCCCGAGCGCGCCGAGCGTCGAGCCGCCGCCCGCGCCGCCGTAGGAGAACGACACGTCGCCGTGCGGGACGGAGCTCGCCACCACCACGGGCGTGCCGCGGCGAAGCAGCGCGGCGACGGACTCGCCCATCTCGGAGGAAACGTTGCCGGAGCCGAGCGCCTCGAGAATCACGCCGTCGGCGTCGCGCACAGCTTCGACGAGGCGGCCGTCGGCGCCGGCCCAGGCCCGCACGATCGGGACGTCGAGGCCCGCGAGCGGGGCCGCGGGCACCGGCATGGGGCGGGGGAGTGGTCGCGGGCTGGCCAGCGCAAACGCGTCGTGGGCGGTGGTGGCGACCTTCATGACGCCGCGGGCGGGCAGGGTGGCGCCGTCGAAATGGATGTGCACCCCGGCGCGCTGTGGGTGGGCGGCTGCCTCGATGGCGCCGCGCAGGTTGGCGGGCCCGTCCGGCGCGGCGTCGTCGGCCGGTCGCATGGCGCCGGTGAGGATGACCGGGCGGGGGTCGCGGTGTACGAGGTCGAGGCCGAGCGCGGTCTCGGCAAGGGAGTCGGTGCCGTGCGTGACGACGACGCCGGCGACGGAGGCGTCGAGAAGCGAAGTACGCACCGCCTCGCGCAGGCGGTCGAGGTCGGCGAGGGTGGCGGACGAGGAATCGATGCGGTTCGCGTCGACGCCGCGCACCTCGTGCACGGTGGCGCTTTGGGCGACGAGCTCGGCGGCGGTGAGCGTGGGCACGAGCGCGCCGTCGCTGCCGGCGGTGCAGGCGATCGTGCCGCCGGTGGAGATGACCATCACATGCATGCGCACCAGAATGCCAGAATTGGCCGGTCGTGCAGTAACGTGGTGCGGAGGAATAGAGCGACGCAAGGAGAACACGTGAATACACCCCGCTTTGTCGCAGCCCTCGCCGCGGCGGGTCTCGCACTGGGCCTGACTGCCTGCTCCCAGGACTCGGAGAGTAACGAGGAAACGACGACCACGGCGCAGTCCGCCACATCCGAGGCCGCGCCGGTGGCGCAGATGCCCACCGCCGAGGAGCTCAACGCCGTCCTGCAGCGCGCCGCGGACCCGAACCTGCCGATCTCCGAGCGCGTGAACACCGTGCAGGGCGGGGAGGCGTCGCCGGAGCTGTTCGACCTGATGACGCAGTCCCAGCAGCAGTCCGGCGCGAAGTTCCAGGTGGTCAACCCGGTGCTGCCGGGCTACACCGCGAATTCCGTGCTGGCCACGGTTAACTTCACGCGCCCGGACGCGGAATCGCAGCTCGCGGAGGACGTCGAGTTCGTCTACGAGGACGGCAACTGGAAGATCTCGCAGAGCTGGGCGTGCTTCCTTGTCTCGAACACGCTGCCGCCCGAGCAAGTGCCGGCGATGTGCAACTCGAGCACGGCGTCGGCTGCTCCGGCCTCGCCTGAGCAGGCTCCGGCGCAGGCCCCGGCCGCGCCCGGCCTCTAAGCCCGGCCTCTAAACGCCGTACTGCACAGCGCGCGTCGTGTCCTGCACGACGCGCGCTTTGCCGTCGCCGCCCGAGTAGACGAGCCGGGTGGTAGCGGCCACCTGCCCGGACACCGGCAGCGGGTGGGCGAGGTCCACGACGACGGAGCCCTGGGAGGTGGTCTCGGCGGACTCGACCTCGACGTCGGAGCCGTCGAGGGCGCCGGCTGCTTGAGCGTCGATACGCAGGCTGCGTTGCGACGGCTGCTCCGCCACCGAAACGTCCAGCGAGACCGAGTCCCCGTCGATGGCGGTGACGGTGTAGGTGGTGGTGCGCTGCAGGGTTGCGTCGCCGACGACGCGGCTGGCCACCGTCCACACCGCGCCGACGCCGACGGGCTGCTGCGGGAACACCACCGCGTTCGTGACCAGCGCGAGCAGCGTCGGCTCGACGGCCTGGCGGCCGCGCTCGGGGGCGTCGGCCGGGGAGCTGAGCTTGAGCGTGGACACGGTGCCGTCCTCCCCGGCGCGCCACCGCATAAGGAAGCCCTCGGTCGCGGCGACGTCCTGGCCGACGGCGAGGTCCGAATGCTTGCCGGAGCCGACCGTGAAGTCCACCTGCCGGGCCGCGTCCTGCTCGCCGTCGCCGGGGGCGGGGGCCGTGCCGGAGGTGACGCTGAGCGGCAGGGTGGTGGTGTCGAGGTCGCCGCCGGCGGGCGCGTGCGGGTCCACGGCGGTGCCGGGCGCCTCGGTGTGCTGGTCGACGCCGGTGGAGACCGCGACCGTCGTCGACCACTCCCCGCCGTCCGCGTTGTCCTGGTCGCGGTAGGCCAAACGCACCGGGTTCTCGCCCTCGTTGAGCACGGTGACCTCGGGCGCGTCGACGGGGAAGGCGGGGATGCCGTCGAACGGGTCGCTTTCCGACGAGCAGGCGGCCAGCGTGAAAACGAGGCCGGCGGCGAGGGCGGTGGCGGTGCGGGTAACGCTGCGGGTAACGCTGCGGGTAAAGCTCAGCATCCTTTAGAACGTACCCGCAGCCGACCGGCTAATGTGGGTCGGCGATGGATCAGCCAACGAAACCCCGCACCGCCCCGCGCCACCTCGGGCTGGTGGTGGCGGTGATGCTCGTGGTGGCGGCGGTCGACCAACTGGTCAAGCACATCATGGTGGCGTGGCTCGAGCCCGGCGTGCCGCACCCCGTGATCGGCGACTGGTTCCGCTTCTACCTGCTGTTCAACCCGGGTGCCGCGTTCTCGATGGGACAGAACTCCACGTGGCTGTTCACCACGCTCCAGCTGGCGTTCGTCGTCGGCGCGCTGTGGTTCGGCCCGCGCGTGGCGTCGCGGTGGGAGGCGTTCGGCCTCGCGCTCGTCGCGGGCGGGGCGCTGGGCAACCTGTGCGACAGGTTCTTCCGCCCGCCGGGATTCTGGTTCGGGCACGTGGTCGACTACATCTCGGTCGGCAGGTTCGCGGTGTTCAACCTGGCGGATGCCTCGATCACGGTCGGGGTCGTCATCTTCGTGCTCGCCACCTTCGTTACGGAGCGGAAGGGGCATGTCGATGCCGGGTGAGTTCCGGGCGCTGCCGGTGCCGGAGGGGCTCGAGGGGATGCGGGTGGACGCCGCGATCGCCAAACTGTTCGGCGTCTCGCGCTCCGTCGCCGCCGAAATGGCCGCGGGCGGTGACGTGCGGGTCAACGGCGCGGGCGCCCAGAAGTCGGACCGCGTCGCGGCCGGCGCGCTGCTCGAGGTGACGCTGCCCGAGCCGCGCCGGGCGCCGGAGCCGGCGAAGGAGCTGGTCGAGGGGCTGGAGATCCTGTACCAGGACGCGGACGTCATCGCCGTCGATAAGCCGGTGGGCGTGGCGGCGCACCCGACGCTCGGCTGGGAGGGCCCCGACGTCGTCGGCGGTCTGCAGGCGATGGGCTTCACCCTTCCCGAGGCGGGCCCGCCCGAGCGGCACGGGATCGTGCAGCGTCTCGACGTCGGCACCTCCGGCGTCATGATCGTGGCTGCGAGCATCCCCGCGTACTCGGTGCTCAAGCGGGCGTTCAAGGAGCGCACCGTGGACAAGACCTACCACGCACTCGTGCAGGGGCTGCCGGACCCGATCGAGGGCACGATCGACGCGCCGATCGGGCGCCACCCGTCGGCGGGCTGGAAGTTCGCGGTGACGCAGGACGGCCGCCCGAGCGTGACGCACTACAGCGTCATCGAGGCGTTCCGGCGCGCGAGCCTGCTCGACGTGCACCTGGAGACGGGGCGCACGCACCAGATCAGGGTGCACATGTCTTCCGTCGGGCACCCGTGCGTCGGCGACCCGATGTACGGCTCGGACCCGAACCTCGCCCGCGAGCTCGGGCTGCAGCGCCAGTGGCTCCACGCGACCCGCCTCGGGTTCACCCACCCGCGCACCGGCGAGTACATGGAGGTCGAATCCCAGTACCCGGCGGACCTGCGCGCGGCGCTCGACGCCGTGCGGCGGGGGTAGGCGGTGCGCAGCGCAGTGGCGGCAGTCGCGGCCGCGGCGGCGCTCATCGGGGCGTTGTACGGCATCGGCGCGGCCCACCCGCCGGCGCGGGAGGTGCCGCAGGGCGACGAGGTGGGCGCCGAACGCAGCGAAACGCCAGACGAGTACGCCCGCCGCTGCCGACAGAGCCTCGAGGCGGCCGGCGCTGAACCCGCGTTCGCGCTGGTGACCTTCGACGCGCCGGTCGGCCCCGCGGAGGCGGCGGAGGCGACCGCGCCTGTCGCGCGGGCGAGTGCGGTGGTGGCGGGATCGATCGTCGTTACGCCTGAGCCCACGGCCGGGCACACGCGGGCCGACGTGTTCGCGCGGGCCGCCGGGGACGCGCCGGTGCGGTCGGTAGTGGTGTACGCCGACGGCGGCGCGCTGCGCGAGGTCGCGGCGGAGGCACACGTGGCCACCGTCGAAGTTCTGCCGCCGGACGCGGTGTGGGGCGCGTTCGCGATCCGGGTGTGAGCGCCGGGGCGCCGTGTATAGTTCATCCGGAATTGCCCGCCCCGTACGAGGAGTTCTCTTGGCGTTTCGCACCGCATCCAGTTCCCCTGCCCGTCTGACCCGAGCCAGTGTGGCGCTCGCCGCCGCGTCGACCCTGCTGCTGGCGGCGTGCGGTTCCGGGGGCGACGACAAGGACGCGAAGGGCGATGGCCTCAACCCGGGTGACTACACGATCGCATCGGGCGAGGGCGTGTCCAACAGCGTGGTGGTCAACGGCACGATCGCGCCGGCGCGCGCGGTAAACATCACGACGATGGTGCAGTCGGAAGTGAAGAAGGTCGCGGTCAAACCCGGCGACCGCGTGACCGCGGAACAGTTCCTCGCGGCGATGGACACCGCGCAGCTCGAGCGGCAGCTTGAGGTGCAGCAGAAGCAGCAGGCGAACTCGCAGGCGGACGCGATGGCGAACGTGGAGCTCGCGCAGAAGCAGCTCGACGCCTACCAGGCGGGCATTGACAACGGCACCAACCCCGGCATCCGCTCGGCGCAGGCCCAGGTGAACCAGGCACAGGCGGCGTACAACGCCGCGGTGGCCGGGGGCGCGCGGCTGTTCGAGCGCGGCGTCGCGGCCGTCGAGCACGTCGCCGGCGGGGTGTCGTCCCACGGCTCGAGCGGCGGGGAGTCGCAGGTGCCGGGGGTGCCTGCTCAGCCTGCGCAGCCTGCACAGCCAGCGCAGCCTGCCCAGCCAGCGCAGCCCGGGCAGGATGCGTCGCAGGAGGAACTCGCGCAGCTGCTCGGCGGCGACGGGGGAGCGGGCGCTGCAGCGAATAGTGCGATGAGCCCGGACGAGGCGTACGCGGCGCTGCAGGCGGCGCAGGCGGAGCTCGCATCGGCGCAGACCCAGGCGGCGCAGGAGCGCGACCAGCTCCAGGCGCAGGTGGATTCCGCGTGGCGCCAGGCGCAGGCGGCACAGCTCGGGGACGGCGACGGCACGCTGGAGTACCAGGTGCAGGAGTCCACGGTCTACGCACCGATGGCCGGGCTGGTGACCAGCGTGGACGTGCAGGAAGGCGATATCCCGCAGGGCAAGCTCATGACCATCGCGGACGACTCGCGCCTGATCATCCGCGCGGAGGTGCGTGAGGCGGACGTGCCGAACGTCGCCGCGGGTAACCGCGTCGAGTTCACCTCGACGGCCACGGGCAAGAAGAAGTTCAGCGGCCGGGTGACGCGCGTCGCGCCGGCCGCGGAGGTCCCGGCGGGCGGGCAGGCGGCCCAGCTCGGCGCGGTCGGCTCTGGCGAGAAGGGGAAGTCGGACGTGACGTTCCCCGTGGAGATCGAGGTCACCGGCGACAAGGAGGGCCTGCTGCTCGGTGGCAGCGCCCGCGCCGAGATCATCACCGCGGAGTCGAAGGGCGCGCTGAGCGTGCCGCTCGATGCGGTCATGGACAACAACGGCGAGAAGAAGGTCTACGTGCTCGCCACCGACGGCGACGATGCCACCACGGGCAAGGTCGAGGAGCGCGCGGTGAAGACGGGCGCCGAAAACGACGTCGACGTCGCCGTCACCGGCGGGGACCTCAAGCCGGGCGACATCGTGATCAACTGGCCCGATGAGTACAAGGACCGAGTCGGCGACGAGGTCAAGATCACGGACCCGGGCTTCAACGCCGACAAGGTGCGCGAGGCGCGGGAGACGAAGCAGCGCACGACGGCGACGGTGACGGTGACCAGCACGCGCCGCGCCGCTGAGGGGCAGTAAGTGTTCCGCAAGCCGAGGCACGGCGGAACGGACGTCGATACGCAACGCGAACCGAGCGACATGGCCGAGACCGGTCTGCTCATCGACATGCGCAACATCGTGAAGACGTACAACGTCGGCGAGCCGAGCGAGCTGACGGTGCTGCACGGGATCGACTTCTACGCGGAGCAGGGGGAGTTCGTCTCCATCGTCGGCCCGTCCGGCTGTGGCAAGTCGACGCTGATGAACCTCATCGGCATGCTCGACCGCCCGACGGAGGGCGCCTACGCCTTCAACGGGGAGCCCGTGTACGCGAAGCAGGACGCCGAGCTCGCCTCGTACCGGAGTAAGAACATCGGGTTCATCTTCCAGAACTTCAACCTCATCGGCCGCATTGACGCGCTGCAGAACGTGGCCATGCCGATGATGTACGCGGGCGTGCCGAAGCGCGAGCGCGAGGAGCGGGCGGTGGAGCTGCTCGAGCGTATGGGGATGGGCGACCGCATCCACCACAACCCGAACGAGCTGTCGGGCGGGCAGAAGCAGCGCGTGGCGATCGCGCGTAGCCTCGCCAACGATCCGGACCTTTTGCTTGCCGACGAGCCGACCGGCGCCCTCGACTCACACACCGGGCGCATGGTCATGGACCTGTTCCACGAGCTACACCAGGACCTGGGCAAGGCGATCGTGTTCATCACCCACAACCCCGACCTCGCCGAGGAAACCGGGCGCGTCGTCGAGATGATGGACGGGCGCATCGCCGCGGTGCGCGCGCCGGAAGGAGCGCGGAAGTGAACGTCCGGGAATCGATGAGGCTGGCGCTGACCAGCATGAACACGAACAAGATGCGCTCGCTGCTCACCCTGCTCGGCATCATCATCGGTATCATGGCCGTGATCATCATCATGACGCTAGGGCGGGCGCTGGAAAACGACGTGATGGGCGGCCTCGAGGAGGCTGGTACGACCACCTACCCGGTGCTGATCCACGAGCGCGCAACGGACGGGGAGGAACAGGACGACCCGTTCTTTAGCCTGAGCCAGAACCCGCCGACCGACGAGCGTGACGGCATGACGCTTGAACAGCTCGACGACCTCAAGCGCACGTTCGGCGACAGGGTGCAGGGCGTGGACATCGACGTCAACGGCAGCGGCGACGCCGCCAACGACGACGCCACGGCGAGCGTGGACGTGTACCCGGTGGTTGAGAAGTCGCTCGAGATGCGGGGGCTGACGGTCGAGTACGGCCGCGGCATCACGCAAGAGATGATCGACGGGCAGCGCCCGGTCGCCGTCGTCTCGCCCGAGCTCGTCAAGGCGCTCTTCCACGACGACCCGTCCGCGGCGCTCGGGTCGCGCTTCGACCTCGAGGTGGACGGCCAGCCTGGTGTGTTCACGATCGTCGGCGTCCTCGCGCCGCAGCAGGACGACCCCGGCTTCGGCTCGTCCTCCTACGGCGAGGCGTACATTCCCGCGACGGCGGCCGACCGGGTCGGCCTGGACGCCGGATGGACGCCGTCGTTTAGCGTGCGCTCCGCCCCGAACGAGGACGCCGACGCGTTCCGCAACGACCTGCAGAACTACCTCAACGGCCTCTACGACGGCAACGACCGCTACGAGGCCGAGGTGTTCGACATCTCGTCGAGCCTCGCGGGCATCTCCACGATCTTCCGCACGGTGTCCGCGGTGCTCTCCGCGATCGGCGGTATCTCGCTGCTCGTCGGTGGCATCGGGGTGATGAACATCATGCTCATCACCGTCACGGAGCGCACCCGCGAGATCGGCGTGCGCAAGGCGCTCGGCGCGACGCAGAACGACATCCGCATGCAGTTCATCGTCGAGGCGATGCTGGTGTGCCTCATCGGCGGCGTCATCGGCGTAGTGCTCGGCGGCGCGATCGGCATGATCGCCACCGCCGCGTTCCTCAAGATGACGTGGCCGCCGGCGAGCGCCGTCATCTTCTCCCTGCTGTTCTCGCTGGCCACCGGCGTGTTCTTCGGCGCGTACCCCGCCTCGAAGGCGGCGAAGATGCAGCCTATCGACGCCCTCCGGTACGAATAGACGAACGTTCGTTCGATACGGTTTGGCCGTGTCGGGCCGCGGTCTAAGATGACCGCCATGGCCAAAAACTCCTCCTTTGTGCACCTGCATAACCACACCGAATTCTCCATGTTGGACGGCATGGCGAAGGTGGATTTGCTCGCCGAGGAGGTCAGCCGCCAGGGCATGCCGGCGGTGGGGATGACGGACCACGGCAACATGTTCGGCTCGAACGCGTTCTACCGGCGCATGGTGTCCGCGGGCATCAAGCCGATCATCGGCATCGAGGCGTACATGGCGCCGGAGTCCCGCTTTAACAAGAAGCGCGTGCAGTGGGGCACCCCGGACCAGAAGGCGGACGATGTCTCGGCCTCCGGCGCGTACCTACACCAGACGATGCTGGCGGAGAACGCGACGGGCCTGCACAACCTGTTCAAGCTGTCCTCGCTCGCCTCCTACGAGGGGCAGTTGGGCAAGTGGCCCCGCATGGACGCCGAGCTCATCGCGGAACACGCCGACGGCATCATCGCGACGACGGGATGCCCGTCCGGCGACGTGCAGACGAGGCTGCGGCTGGGCCAGTACGACGCCGCGCTTGAGGCGGCGGCGATGTGGCAAGACATCTACGGCAAGGACAATTATTTCCTCGAGCTCATGGACCATGGGCTGCACATCGAGCGCCGCGTGCGCGAGGACCTGCTGCGCATCGGCGAGACGCTCGGCCTGCCGCCGCTGGTGACCAACGACTGCCACTACGTCCTCGAAAGCCAGGCCCCGGCGCACGAGGCGATGCTGTGCGTGCAAACCGGTAAGACGCTGCTCGACCCGGACCGGTTCAAGTTCGACGGCTCGGGCTACTACATCAAGTCCGCGGAGCAGATGCGTGAGCTCTGGGACTCGACGGTGCCCGACGGGTGCGACAACACGTTGTGGATTGCCGAGCGCGTCGAGGACTACGGCGAGCTGTGGGAGGAGCACCCGCACGACCGGATGCCGATCGCGGACGTGCCCGAGGGCTACACGCCGACGACCTGGCTGCGCGAGGAAGTGCTGCGGGGGCTGAAGGACCGCTTCGATGGGGAAGACGTCCCGGACGAGTACCTCACCCGCGCGAGCTACGAGATCGACGTCATCGACATGAAGGGCTACCCGTCCTACTTCCTCATCGTCGCCGAGCTGATCAAGCACGCCCGCGAGGTGGGCATCCGTGTCGGGCCGGGGCGTGGCTCCGCGGCCGGCTCGCTCGTGGCCTACGCGCTGACCATCACCAACATCGACCCGATGGAGCACGGCCTGCTCTTCGAGCGATTCCTCAACCCCGAGCGCCCGTCCGCCCCCGATATCGATATCGACTTCGACGACCGCCGCCGCAGCGAGATGATCACCTACGCCGCCGAGCGATGGGGCGAGGACAAGATCGCGCAGGTGATCACCTTCGGCACCGTGAAGACGAAGCAGGCGATCAAGGACTCGGCGAAGGTGAACTTCGGCCAGCCCGGCTTCCAGATGGCGGACCGCATCAACGGCGCCCTGCCGCCCGCGATTATGGCGAAGGACATCCCGCTTTCCGGCATCACCGACCCGGAGCACGCGCGCTACGCGGAGGCCGCCGAGGTCCGCTCGCTCATTGAGACGGACCCGGATGTGGCCAAGATCTACGAGACGGCGCGCGGCCTGGAGGGCGTGGTGCGCCAGGCGGGCGTCCACGCGTGCGCGGTGATCATGGCGTCGGTGCCGCTCATGGACCACATCCCGATGTGGAAGCGCCCCGCCGACGGCGCGCTGATCACCGGCTGGGACTACCCGGCCTGCGAGGCGATCGGCCTGCTGAAGATGGACTTCCTGGGCCTGCGCAACCTCACCGTCCTCGGCGACGCGCTCGAGAACGTGCAAAAGAACCGGGGTGAAACCATCGACCTCGAGGCGCTGGAGACGGACGACGAGAAGGTCTACGAGCTGCTCTCGCGCGGCGACACCCTCGGCGTGTTCCAGCTCGACTCCGGCGGCATGCAGGAGCTGCTCAAGCGCATGAAGCCGACCGGGTTCAACGATATCGTCGCGTCGCTGGCGCTGTACCGACCGGGCCCGATGGGCGTGAACGCGCACTGGGATTACGCGGACCGCAAGAACGGGCGCAAACCCATCACGCCGATCCACCCGGAGCTGGAGGAGCCGCTCAAGGAGATTCTCGACGAGACCTACGGCCTCATCGTCTACCAGGAGCAGATCATGAGGATCTCCCAGAAGGTCGCGAACTACACCGCGGGCGAGGCAGACGGCTTCCGCAAAGCCATGGGTAAGAAGAAGCCGGAAGTGCTGGCGCAGCAGTACGAGAAGTTCTCGGCCGGCATGTTCGATAACGGTTACTCGAAGGAGGCCGTCGACGCGCTGTGGGGCACGATCGAGCCGTTCGCCTCCTACGCGTTCAACAAGTCCCACGCGGCGGGCTACGCGCTCGTGTCCTACTGGACGGCGTACATGAAGGCGAACTACACCGCCGAGTACATGGCGGCGCTGCTCACCTCCGTGGGCGACAAGAAGGACAAGTCCGCCATCTACCTCGCGGACTGTCGCCACCTGGGCATCAGCGTGCTCCAGCCGGACATCAACGAGTCCGAAGAGAACTTCATCGCTGTCGGCGAGGACATCCGCTACGGTCTCGCCGCCGTGCGCAACGTGGGCACGGAAGTGGTCGAGTCGATCAAACAGACCCGGAAGGAGAAGGGGGCGTTCACCAGCTTCTCCGACTACCTGGACAAGATTGACCTGCTGGCGTGCAACAAGCGCATCACGGAATCTCTGATCAAGGCGGGTGCGTTCGATTCGCTGGAGCACCCCCGCAAGGGCCTCATGCTGATCCAGGAAGACGCTGTCGATTCCGTCCTTTCGACGAAGAAGGCGGCGGACAAGGGGCAGTTCGACCTGTTCGCTAGCTTCGGCGGGGAGGACGGGGCGGACAACGCTGCGTTCGCGATCGAGGTGCCGGACGATGAGTGGGACCGCAAGCACAAGCTCGCGCTCGAGCGCGAGATGCTCGGCCTCTACGTCTCCGGCCACCCGCTCGACGGATTCGAGGATGCGATCGACGCGCAGACGGACACGCAGCTCACCACGATCCTCTCGGGCGAAATGCGCAACGGCGCGGAGGTGACCATCGGTGGCCTCATCTCGAGCGTGGACCGGCGGTACTCGAAGAAGGACGGCTCTCCGTGGGCCATCGTGACGCTCGAGGACCACCACGGCGCCCAGGTGGACGTGCTGCTGTTCAACAAGGTCTACGCGCTCGTGGCACCGCAGATCGTGGAGGACAACATCATCCTGGTGAAGGCCCACGTCTCCATCCGCGACGAGCGAATGAGCCTCTTCGGCGACGACGTGAAAGTGCCGGAACTCGGCCCAGGCAACGGGGCGGGGCTACCGCTGCGGCTCACGATGCGCACGGACCAGTGCACCGTGGAAAACATTGCGAAACTCAAGCACGTGCTGGTGAACAATCCGGGGGACTCGGACGTGTACCTCAACCTCGTGAACGGCGACTACAGCCAGATGATGGTGCTGGGAGACCACCTGCGCGTGAACAGGTCTGCGAGCCTCATGGGGGACCTCAAGGCCACGCTCGGCGCGGGCATCCTGGGGTAAGACGCAAAACGCCCGCCCCAGCGGGGCGGGCTTTGTTCGCGCGTGTATTACTTCAACGCGTTCAGGATGGTGTTGATCTGATCCTTGTAGCCCGGCACAGCGGCCAGGAGCGTGATCAGGGCGGCAACCGCGGAAGACGCCGCGGTGACCCACACCGTCACCTTGAGGATGATGTCGAGTGCCTCTTCCTCCCTGGAGGACGGCTGCAGCCACTTCGGCGCCGTGTAGGTCGGCGACGGCTTGTTCGTGACAGTCGGGCCGTTGCCGGAGGCGGACGGCTTCGCCGTCTCGGTTACCGTCGCGGTGACCGTGCCGGCAGACGGAGCGGTGGAGGTCGGCGTGGCGGTGGGGCTCGGCGTGGCGGTGGGGCTCGGCGTCGGGGTCGACTGGGCGGGCTTGGAGGCCGAGTTCGAGGGCGTGCTGCTGGTGTCAGCTGCGGTGGCCACGGCGGCGATGGTGCCAGCCGCGAGGGTGGAAGCTGCGACGGCCGCGATGATGTTGCGGAGCTTCATTGGGAATCAAACCTTCCTGAGGGTTGCGTCAGAGTTTAGAACGGCAGGTTGAAGTTCGGGAGGTCGAACTTCGGAACGTTGACATTCGGGATGCCGAGAGAGAACTCGCGGTTAAGGGCATCGATGATCATGTTCAGGCCGCGCGGGTCGGCGAGGACGATCAGCGAGGTGGTGAGCAGTGCGCCGGACAGGGCAGAAACCCACGCAACGGCGTTTCTTTGCGAAGAGCCCGTGGAGCTGCCCTCCTTCTTGGAGTTCTTCGAGTTGTTTGCCGGGGTGGACGGCTTGGTGGTCGTCGGCTTGGTGGTCGTCGGGGTAGGCGCGGACTGGGTGGCCGTAGTTGCAGTCGTCGCCGGGACCAGGGTAGCGGCCGGGATGGTGGTCGTGGCCTTACCTGCAGTGGTCGAAGCCGGCGTGGCGGTCGTGGCCGGCGCCGGCGTCGAGGACTCCTGAGCGATGGCCGGGACTGCGGTCAGCGTGGCGGCGGTCGCAATCGCGACAACGGCAGAGGAAAAACGCTTCATAAATCAAAAACTCCTGTAGGAATCGGGGTTTATCGCTGTCGACGAGGGCGCCGGACAGAACACTCGGATGAACCTAGCAGGTTCATCTTGAAAAATATAGCGTTACGCCACAGATTCGTTTCAACACACAGGTAACTCCTGTAACGCGCGGGGCGTTCGGCGGAGGCGAGGGGCAGCGGCGGCGAGCACCGTCGGCACGCGGCGGCGCGATAGACTGGGCGACCATGCGCACTGGCAACCCAGACCCCTACGACGCCGTCCACGCTGCAGACATCCAATTCGCGCAAGGGCGGATTTCCTCCGTGATCACCCCGACGCCGCTGCAGTACTGCCCTCGGCTGTCGGAGCAGTACGGCGCGGACATCTACCTCAAGCGCGAGGACTTGCAGGATGTGCGCAGCTACAAGATCAGGGGCGCCTACTACGGCATTTCGAGGCTGTCGGAGGAGGCGCGTGCGGCGGGTGTCGTCGCGGCGTCGGCGGGCAACCACGCCCAGGGGGTGGCGTACGCGTGCCGGGCGATGGGCATTCAGGGCAAGATCTTCGTGCCCAAGCCCACCCCGAAGCAGAAGCGCGACCGCATCCGCGTCCATGGCGGCGACGCCATCGAGCTCGTGGTCACGGGCAACACATTTGACGAGGCGGCGCAGGCGGCTCGTGAGGACGCTGCGGCGCGCGGCGCGACCGTCGTCGAGCCATTCGACTCCCGCGACACCGTCACCGGGCAGGGCACCGTTGCCGCCGAGATCGTCTCGCAGCTCGCCAGTCAGGGCAAACAGCTCGACAGCGTGATCGTGCCCGTTGGCGGCGGTGGCCTGCTCGCCGGAGTCGTCTCTTACGTCGCGGACATGTCGCCGGCGACCCGTGTGGTCGGGGTCGAGCCGTCAGGTGCGGCGTCGCTACGCGCGGCTGCGGAGGCGGGCGGGCCGGTGACGCTGGAGACGATCGACCCGTTCGTCGACGGCGCCGCGGTCAAGCGTGTCGGGGAGATCCCGTGGAGCATCTTCAACACGCACCGCGACATGGTGTCGCTCTACGCCGCCGACGAGGGCGCGGTGTGCACCGAGATGCTCGGCCTCTACCAAAACGAGGGCATCATCGCGGAGCCCGCCGGCGCGCTGTCGGTCGCGGGGCTTTCGCTTGCCGACGTCCGTCCGGGCTCCACCGTGGTCTGCATCATCTCCGGCGGCAACAACGACGTGCTGCGCTACGCCGAGGTGATGGAGCGCTCCTTGGTCCATCGCGGCCTGCGTCATTACTTCCTGGTCAACTTCCCGCAGGAGGCGGGCCAGCTGCGCTTCTTCCTCGCAGACGTGCTCGGGGAGGAAGACGACATCGTCCTGTTCGAGTACCTGAAGAAGAACAACCGCGAGACGGGCGCGGCGCTCGTCGGTCTCGAGCTCGCCCACGCCGAGGATCTCGGGCCGTTGCTCGAGCGCATGGAGCAGTCGCCGATCAGCTGCCGCCGCCTCGAACCGGGTACGCCGGAATACGACTTCATCGTCGCGGGCTAGCCGGATGCGTTCCGCGTACGAGCGCCCGGCGGCGGGCGAGCCGGCCACGCACGAGATCGAGATCAAGCGCTCCCGCTTCATCTGCTGGGTCGCGCGGGCGACGACGGAGGACGAAGCCCGCGAGGTGGTCCAAGCGGCCCGGGACGCCTACCCCGACGCGCGGCACCACTGCTCCGCCTTCATCGTCCACGTCGACGGTGCGCAGCCGATCGAACGCTCCTCGGACGACGGCGAGCCCTCCGGCACGGCCGGCAAACCCATGCTCGAGGTACTCAAAGGCTCGGGCATGCTCGACGTCGTCGCGGTGGTGATCCGCTACTTCGGTGGCGTGAAGCTCGGCACCGGCGGGCTGGTCAGCGCCTATACGGACGCGGTTTCGGCGGCGCTCGAGCAGGTGAGGCGAACCACGCGCGAGGTGCGCGAGCTCGCGACCGTGGACCTGCCGCATGCGGAGGCGGGCCGCATCGAGGCGGAGTTGCGCGCCGCCGGGGTGGACGTGGTTGACGTGGCGTACGGCCGCGCCGCCACGTACACGCTCGCGTTCGCGCCGGGGGAGCGCGAGCGCGTCGACGCACTGCTGGCCGCCGCGACCCACGGCGGTGCCGAAGCGAAAGACGCAGGCCACCGTTGGGTCGAGCGGGGCGGATAAGGCGCTAGACTGTGGTCCTATGACGATGCAGCCGCGCCCTAACAACCCGATCGACCAGCGCAAAGCCGCCGTGCGGCTGTACTCGCGCAACGCCGCGCTCTGGGCCGGCGGCGGCGTCGCGGGCGGTATCGCGTTCGGCCTCCTCTTCGGTTCGTGGACCGTGTTTTTCATCGGCCTTGTGGTCGCGGTGGCCGGCGGGTTCGCCAACTGGAACAAGGTCCAGAAGATCGTGAACCACAAGGACCAGTACTAATTGACGCAGCCGACGGGATCCGCGGTCCGCATCGACGTCTGGCTGTGGGCGGTGCGCATCTTTAAGACGCGCAGCCAAGCCGCCGAGGCGGTGCGCGCTGGCCACGTGAAGATTGAAGACAAGACGGTCAAGCCGTCCGCCCAGGTCGTGCCCGGCGAGACCGTGCGGGTGTGGAAGGACCACCGCGACTACGTTCTCGAGGTCACTGCGACGGTGCACAAGCGAGTCGGGGCGCCGGTGGCGCGCAGCTGCTACATCGACCACTCGCCGCCCCCGCCGCCGCGCGACATTTTCGCCGCGCCGCCCGTGCGCGAGCGCGGCAGCGGCCGCCCGACGAAAAAGGAGCGGCGCGAGACCGACCGGCTGCTCGGTCGCCGCCGCTAACTACTCGCCGCGCAGCAGGGCGAGCCTGCTCGTGAGGCGCTTGCGCCGCACGCCGGGGCGGTTACCGGCGTCCCACGTCTTCTCGATGTGCTCGCTGCCGAAGCGGTTGAGCAGCAGGTCGTCCATGATGCGCACCTGGCCCGGCATGAACGGGTAGTTGAGGGTGTTGGAGACGGCCTCGATGTCGGCCGGGTTGGTCAGCTCGGCGACCTCGGAAACGACCTCGATGCCGTGCGCGCGCAGCAGCTCGGTGAGGAAGCGGTAGTCCCCGGCGCGCGAGAGCGGGAACTGGCTACCCAGCAGTACGGTGAGGATGCCGGGCAGCGTTTCCGGTGAGATCTCGGCGTCGACGTCAGTGTTCACCCGCTCCTGCGGGTCGGCAAGGGTGGCAATCTGGTCGAACTGCTGGTCGGCGAGCTCGATGAGCCCGGCGGCGAGGGTAAACGCGCGGTCCACCCGTGGGTCGAGCTTCTCGCTCGCGCGTTTGTAACGGATGTCGTGCTCGAACTCGGCCCAGGCGTGCTGGAGGACGGTGCGGATCTGCACCTCGAAGACCTGGCCGGCGTAGTCCTCGAGCCCCTCGGACTGCTCCTCCACGCGCACGACAAGGTGGTGCGAGCCGTAGCCGAAGCCGCCGGCGACGCGGGTCTCCTCCGCCTTGTCCACGCTGCGCAGCACCTCGAACTGGTCCGCCAAGAGGCGCTGCACGGCCGGGATCTCGGTGGAGTGCAGCACGGTGATGCGCGCGCCGAGGATGTCCTTGATGTCGTGCCAGGGGTCGTGGTAGAGCAACGTGCCGTCGGCACGCGTCTTGCGCGCCTTTTCTTTCAGCGAGGTCCACGATTTCACGCGGGCGTCGACGCGGTCGAACTGCACGCCCGCGTCGCGCATGAGTTCGTGGAGCGCGTGCCGGAACGTGGCGGCGGCGTCGGGGTGCTCGTTGACCCAGGCGAAGTACGTCGAACCCAGCCGCGCGATCGTGTCGTCGGCGGCCTTGTTTCGCTTGGCCGGCTGGTGGGAGGTGCTCATAACGGCGCAGTAGCTTACCGGGTAAGCAGGACGGCTGGAAGTTCGTCGCAAAGCGTAGTGACCTCGACCGTCCCGGAGACGCCGCGCCCCGTCAACCGGTCCACCCAGGGGCCGTCCGGCAGGGTCAGCGTCGTCCCGCGCCACCCGCCGTCGCGCTCAAGGGCGAGGGGCTCGCGCGTGGCCAGCGCGATGACTTGCGGCCCGCCGTCCGCCGTGCGCGCCATGCCTACGAGATGGCGCCGCGCCTCGCCCTCGGCGAAGACGGCCTGGTAGCCGCCCTCGAGGAAGAGCTCGGGCCGCTCGCGCCGCAGCGTCAAGCATTCCCGCACGATGCGTTGCTTCTCGACGTCCTCCGGCGTCCCCGCGCCCGCCGCCCGCGCCGCGTAATCGACGAAGCGGCGGTTGTCCGGGTCCACGAGGGAGAAGTCGAGGAATTCGGTGCCCTGGTAGGTATCCGGGATGCCGGGGCCGACGAGCTGGAGCAGCTTGCGGCCGAGCGAGACCGCCACGCCGCCGCGGTCGAGCGTGCGCGCGAACTCGGCGAGCGCGGCGGTGGCTGGCCCGTCGACAAGGTGGGCGACCCACTCGGTGATTGCGGCCTCGTAGGCGAGGTCGTTGTCGTACCAGCTGGTGTGCACGTCGGCCTCGCGCACCGCCTTCACCGCGTACGCCTGGAGGCGTTCGGTGAACTCCGGGGTGGCCTTGCCGTCGCGGGGCCACGCGCCGAGGACGTTCTGGAGGAGGAAGTGGCCCGTGGCCGTGTCCGGCGGCGGGGTGAGCGCGAAGACGTCGCGGGAAAGCTGCGCGAACTCCTCCGGCAGCTCGGCGATCTCGAGCATGCGCGCCCGGGTGTCCTCGCTGCGCTTCGTGTCGTGGGTGGTCAGGGTCGTCATCGCGTGCGGCCACAGCCGGGCGCGCTCGTCCTGGAGCAGGTGGAACTCGGCGGGGCTCACCCCGAACCTGCCCGGGGCGCCGCCGACCTCCTGCAGCGCGACGAGGCGCGACGCCCGGTAGAACAGCGTGTCCTCGACGCCCTTCGCCATCACCGCGCCGCAGACCTGGGCGAAGCGGTGGGTCGCCTCGCCTCCCGCGAGCGCGGCCGCGGCGACGAGGTCGAGGGCATCCGGGTTGAGTCCGAGGTCGCTGGCCGCCATCTCCGCGACGAGGGTCGAGGTCAGCCGCGACAGCGACCGGTAGTCGGCGCGGTAGACCGGCATCCGCGCGACGAGCTCGACGAGTACCTCCGTGAGGTCGTCGTCACTCACGTCCGCGCCGGCGGTGGACAGGTTGTCGCGGCGCACCGCCCGCGCGAGGCGGCGCACCGCGGCGGCGAGCTCCTCTTCGGCGACCCGCGCCTTGAGCATGCGCTCCGCGGTCTCGATGGCACCCTCGTCCCAGGTAGATCCGCTCGCGCGGTAGGCGAGGGTGCCCAGGCGGTCGGCGGCGTCGGCGTTGACGAAGACGCCGTCGAACTCGCGCAGCGCGTCGTAGCCCGTGGTGCCGTCGACGTCCAGGCGCGGGTCGAGCGGCTCGTCGGCGGCGAGGATCTTCTCCACGATAAGCCACCTGTCCTCGCCAACCATCGTGCGCAGGCGGGTGAGGTAGCCGAACGGGTCGGTGAGCCCGTCGGGGTGGTCGACGCGGATGCCGTCGATGATCCCGTCGTCGAGCAGGGACTGCAGGGCGGCGTGGGTGGCGGTGAAGACGGCCTCGTCCTCCTGCCGCACGCCGGCGAGGCCGTTGACGGAGAAGAAGCGGCGGTATGAGATCACCCCGTCGCGCCAGCACATGAGACGGTAGTGCTGCCGGTCGTGCACGGCCTCCGGGTCGTCGTCAAGGCTGGCGTAGCTGCCCGGGGCGAGGGGGAAAACGTGCTCGTGGTAGGTGAGCACGTCCTCGCCGTCGCGGTGCGCGAGCGCGAGCGCGGCGGTGTCGCCCGGGCTGCCGAGGACGGGCACGCCGATGCGCCCACCGGCCCCGTTGTCCTCGTCCCAGTCGATGTCGAAGTAGCTGGCGTAGTCGGAGCCGCGGCCGTGCTTGAGCACGTCCCACCACCAGCGGTTCGCGCGTGGGTTTTCTACACCGAGGTGGTTGGGCACGATGTCCACGATGAGGCCGAGGCCCGCCTCGTGCGCGGCGCGGGAGAGCAGCCGCAGCCCGTCGATGCCGCCGAGCTCCGGGTTGACCAGCGTGGGGTCGATGACGTCGTAGTTGTGGTTCGACTCGCGGCTCGAGGCGAAGATCGGGGAGAGGTAGAGGTGCGAAACGCCCAGGTCTCGCAGGTAGGGCACGATCTCGGCGGCCTGCGCGAAGCCGAACTCGCGCCCCTGCGGGTCGGCGTGGGGCCCGCGCAGCTGCAGGCGGTAGGTGGCGGTAACGGGTCGGCGCATGAGGTCTCCTTCTGCAGTGCGGGCGACCCCTCACACCCTAGCTGCGGCCGGGGTGGTAGAGCAGCGGGAAGCCGACGGAGTACGTCACCACGTCCGCCCGCGGCAGGGCGGCGGCGACGGCGTGCGGGGCGGCGTCGAAGACGAAGAGACGCTCGCCGTCGTCCGTGGCGTAGGCGAGCATCGCCTCGGGGTGCAGGACCGCCTCGAAGTGGCGGTGGAGCAGCGTGAACGTCTGCGGATGCGCGAGCCAGTGCGCGGCGGCGACGCCGTGCCCGGCCACCTCGAAGCCGCGGGGCAGCTCCGCCCCGCCCCACGCCGCGGCGCACGTCACGGCGGGGCTGCGGACGAGGAACTCCACCCCGCGCTCCGTGTGGGCGCGCGCGGCAAGCTCCGCGGCCGCCGCGTTCCACAGCTGGTGCGCGCTCATGCCGGCGGCGCCGAGCGCCTGGTGGGTGAGCGCCGCGCCGTCTGGATCGGCGAAAACGCACGCCAGGCCAGGCGACAGGGAAAGGAACGCGGTGGACGCGCCGAACCCGCGCGCGAGCCTGCCCGGCGCGCCGATGGTGTCGAGGCGCGCCAGGCGCTGCGTCGCGGGCAGCGGCAGGGCGGGAGAGGGGCTGGGGATCGTGTCAAGGAGGTGCATACGTAGTTAGACGCGCGCTGCACCCCGCCGGTTCCCCGGCCGCCGAAACTTTTTTACAGCCCGAGTGCCTCGTAGAGCCGCTCGGCGGGCCAGATCTCGATGTCCTGGCCCTTCTCTTTCAGCTCGTGCGCCCGTTTCTCCTTCGACGTCATCGTGGCCCACTCGCCCGCGACGAGGATGGTCGTCTTCTTCGTCACGTTCTTGCCCACCTGCGCGCCTTGGCGGGCGATCGCCTGCCACAGTTCGCCCTTATCGTACGGCTCGAACTCGCCGGTCAGGGTGACGTTCTCGCCGTAGAGCGGCGCGTTCGGGTCCGCGTCGGCGCTCGGCTCCGGCACGGTGTCCGGGGTGGCCACCGACTGCCAGGGGGCGGGCTTTTTCGGGCCGTTGCTTGACGACGCCCTCCGGCCCGGCCCCGCCTCGCCCGGCCCTGCCTCGCCGGATCCAGCCTGGTTCGAGCCGCGCGGGGCCGCGGTAGCCCGCACCGCGGCGGCGGCGCCCTGCTCCGCGAGCTCGGCCTGGCGCGCCCGCCCGGCGCCGGAGCGGTCCCGCAGCACCGGGGTGACGCGGGCGTCGTCGATGGCGCCGAGGGTAAAGCCGGCGTCGTGCACGAAGCGCATGAGGCTGCCGGTGTGGCCGGCCTGGCGGGCGAGCCCCACCATGACGGCGGCGCAAGCCGCGGCGTCCTCGCACGCGTCGTGGTGGTGCTCGAGGGCGGCGCCGAAGTGCTTTGCCAGCGTGGGCAGCTTGTGGTTGTCCACGTCGAGCTTCGTCGCGCGCGCCTGGGCGAGGGTGCAGGCAAAGAGGAGCTGCGGCACCTCCGCGCCGGTCTCGCGGCAGGCGTCGCGCAGGGCGGAGGCGTCGAACTGCGCGTTGTGCGCGACGAGCGGGAGCTCGCCGACGAACGCGACGAGCTCGGGGATGCGCTCGTGCACACTCGGGGCGTCCGCCACGTCCTGCGCCGTGATGCCGTGGACGGCAACGTTGCCGGGCTCGAACGTGCCGATGCGCTCCGGGGGCTGGCACAGCCAGGAGACGCGGTCGACCTCCTCGCCGTCGATCACCTTCACCAGGCCGATCTGGCAGATGGAGCCCCAGCGCGGGTTCGCCGTCTCCACGTCGAAGCCGACGAAGTCGAAGCCGGGGATTCCCGCGCCGCCGGCGACGGGCTCGGTGTCGGGGGCCGTGCCGCGCTGCGCGTCGTCGAGAAGCGAGCGCAACTGCTCGGGGCCCTCGACGTCGCCCGGGGCGAACCAGAACGCGGTGGCGCCGGCGCCCGTTTCGACGTCGACGCGGCTGCGCGTCCACGCGTTGCCCGGGGTGACGGTGACGCCGGTGATGTCGGCGATGCGCACGATCCGGTTCTCGCGCCCGCCCGTGAGCGAGGCGGCGAGCGGGGTGGGGGTCGCGGTGAGCGCGTCGTTGGTGACGGTCAATGTTGCGCCGTGCGCGGGGATCACTGCTCGGCCACCGCCTTGCGGCCCTCGCCCGCGGGCGGCTGCGTGCGGCGCAGCACGAGGGCGGAACGCTGGCCGACGGTCACCGTCGCGCCGGGCTGGACGGTGTCCGCGTCCTCGCGCACGCCGCGCGCCTGGGTGGTGTCCACGACGACCTCCCACTCGTCGCCGAACTCGGCGGCGGGGATGGTGAAGTCGATGTCCTCGAAGTGGGCGTTGAACATGAGGAGGAACGAGTCGTCCACGACGCGCTGCCCGCGGCTGTCGGGCTCCGCGATCGCCTCGCCGTCGAGGTGGACCATGAGCGCCTTGCCGAAGGCGGCGTTCCAGTCGTCCTGCGTCATCAGAGTGCACTCGGGGGTGAGCCAGGAGATCTCGCGGCCATGCTCCTCGTCGCCCAGCGCGCCGCCGGCGAGGAAGCGGCGGCGGCGGAACACCGGGTGATCCCTGCGCAGCTGGATGAGGTGGCGGGTGAAATCGTGCAGGTCCGCCGCCTCCTCGAGCTTGCCCCAGTCCATCCAGGCGATCTCGTTGTCCTGGCAGTAGACGTTGTTGTTGCCGCCCTGGGTGCGTGCGAGCTCGTCGCCGTGGGCGAGCATCGGGGTGCCCTGGGAGAGCATGAGGGTGGTGAGGAAGTTGCGGCGCTGGCGGGCGCGCAGCTCGAGGACGGCCGGGTCGTCCGTCTCGCCCTCGACGCCGCAGTTCCAGGATCGGTTGTGACTCTCGCCGTCGCGGTTGTCCTCGCCGTTGGCTTCGTTGTGCTTGTCGTTGTAGCTCACCAGGTCGTTGAGTGTGAAGCCGTCGTGCGCGGTGATGAAGTTGATTGACGCGGTCGGGCGGCGGCCGTTGTGCTGGTACAGGTCGGAGGAGCCGGTGAGCCGGGAGGCGAACTCGCCGAGCGTGGAGTCCTCGCCGCGCCAGAAGTCGCGCATGGTGTCGCGGTACTTGCCGTTCCACTCGTTCCACAGGGCGGGGAAGTTGCCCACCTGGTAGCCGCCCTCGCCGACGTCCCACGGCTCGGCGATGAGCTTGACCTGGCTGACCACCGGGTCCTGCTGGACGAGGTCGAAGAAGGTGGCCAGGCGGTCCACGTCGGAAAACTCGCGCGCCAGGGTGGAGGCGAGGTCGAAGCGGAAGCCGTCGACGTGCATGTCGGTGACCCAGTAGCGCAGCGAGTCCATGATGAGCTGCAGCGAGTGCGGGTCGCGCACGTTAAAGGAGTTGCCGGTGCCCGTGTAGTCCATGTAGTGGAACTTGTCGCCGTCGACGAGCCGGTAGTACGCCTCGTTGTCAATGCCGCGGAATGCGATCGTCGGGCCCATGTGGTTGCCCTCGGCGGTGTGGTTGTACACCACGTCGAGGATCACCTCGAGGCCGGCCTCGTGGTAGGTGCGCACCATCTGCTTGAACTCCGCGACGGCGTCGCCGGGCGCGTGCGAGGAGGAGTAGTGGTTCTCCGGCGCGAAGAAGCCGAACGTGTTGTAGCCCCAGTAGTTGCGCAGCCCCAGGTCGCGCAGCCGGTCGTCCTGCAGGAACTGGTGCACCGGCAGCAGTTCGACGGAGGTCACCCCGAGGTCCGTGAGGTAGTCCACCATCGCCGGGTGCGCCATGCCCGCGTACGTGCCGCGCAGCTGCTCCGGAATGCCGGGGTGCGTCTGCGTCATGCCCTTGACGTGGCACTCGTAGATGACGGTCTCGTCTTCCGGGATCTTCGGTGCGCGGTCGTCGCCCCAGTCGAAGAAGGGGTTGATCACCACCGACAGCATCGTGTGGCCGAGCGAGTCCTCCTCGTTGCGGCCGGTGCCGGGCTCCTCGGCGTGCGCGTCGTAGGAGAACAGGGACGTGTGCTGGTCGAACTCGCCGTCAAAGGCGCGCGCGTAGGGGTCGACGAGCAGCTTGTTCGGATCGCAGCGCTTGCCGTTCGCCGGGTCCCACGGCCCGTGGACGCGGTAGCCGTAGCGCTGCCCGGGCGAGACGCCGGGCAGGTAGGCGTGCCAGACGTGGTTGTCCACCTCGTCGAGCGGGATGCGCTGCTCCGCGCCGTCGTCGTCGATGAGGCACAGCTCGACCGCGTCGGCCACGCCGGAGAAGAGCGCGAAGTTCGTGCCCGCGCCGTCGAACGTGGAGCCGAGGGGGTAGGCGGAACCCGGCCAGACGATGGGCTCGGGTGTCGCATTCGTCGTCTCAGTCATGGGGCCACAGCTTAGTGCGCTCGAGCCCGGCCAGCAGGAATCCAACGGCGGCCGCGTGCTCCTCGCCGTTCGCCCCGCCTGCCGCGCCCTCCGGCGCGCCCGTCGCCTCCGCGAGTTGCGCCGTCGACTGCGTCACCGCCGCCTCGCCGAGGGTGAGGTGCAGCAGGCCTCGTGCCGCCGCCCGCGCGTCGCGTGTCGACGCACCTTCGGCCGCCAACCGCACCGCCTCATCGAAGCGGCGCTCGAGGTCGTCGCGCACCTGCGAGTCTGGCTGGCCGACCGCGGCGACGACCACCTCCGCGCCGTCGCGCACGCCGAGCATGAGCTCGCGCAGCTGGCGTGAGAGGGCGGCGGGGTCGGGCACGGGGCCGTCGAGAAGCGGCTGCACGATGGCCTCGGCGACGGTGGCGATGAGCTCCTGCTTGTTGGCCACGTGCCAGTACAGCGCCCCCGGGGCCACGCCGAGTGTGGTGGCCACGCGGCGCATGGAGACGTCCGCGAGCCCGTACTCGCGCAGGATGCCCAGGGCCGCGCCGGTGATGCGCTCGCGGGATAACTGCATGCCACCCAACCTTAGATCCCGTCGGGCACGGCGAGGGCACGGCCGGATTGACGGGCAGCTCACAGAAAGCCCCCAGAACTTCCGTAATGCGGTGGCATCGGGCCGTCAGTGAGTAGTTGCTACTATTTCCGGAGACGTTCACCGTGGCTCGCGTCGCGCGCAGTGAGTGCGCGCCCGGGCAGCCGCGGTCCAACCACGAGAGGTATGCAACAACCGTGAAGCTGAACACCAAGACCGGCGTGGCCGCCGCCGCGGCAGCGACCGCGCTCGCTTTCCCGCTCGCCGCCTGCGGCTCCAACGACGACGACGCATCCTCCGGCGGCCTGTCCACCGCCGCCGAGGCGTCGCCGCTGAACTCCGCGACCGAGCTCACCGAGTCCTCCACGGCAGACGCTGAGCACAAGGACGGCGAGACCACGGCGGCCGGCGACGATAAGGGTGAGAAGAAGGACGACAAGTCCAAGTCGAAGGACAAGGAGACGAAGACCTCCACCACCCGCGTGACCAAGTCGGGCGGTGGCCAGGACGGCGGCGACGCCCCGACGCTGGCCAACCCGTTCGAGAACGGCCTGCCGAAGAACACCAACGAGCCGCTGGCGAACGGTAAGCCGGGCAGCGAGTCCGACCGCAAGCAGATGGAGGACACCGCCCGCACCGTCCTCAACCCGGACTCCTTCGCCACCTGGACGCGCACGATCCTGGACAACTCCTGCACCGCTGTCCGCGAGCCGATGATGGACGAGCTTGAGCGCCAGGGCATGACCCTCGACCAGGTCGAGGAGGCCGGCCGCCTCGCCGAGCAGCAGGGCCAGACGCTCGAGCTGCCGAAGACCGATGTGAGCCTGTCCGACGTCCGCGTTGACGGCGATCGCGCTTCCGCCAGCCTGACGGCGAAGACCTCCGACGGCGAGCAGACCGACACCATGATCTTCCAGAAGGAAGACGGCCGCTGGAAACTGTGCAACTAGCACGGAGGCACACGCTGAGCGCCGGAGCTGGGCTCCTGGCGCTCAGTCTCGTATTGGGCCTTGCCGCTGGCGCGAGCTGGGGCGTGCTGCGCCCGGCGTACACGGGCGAGGCGGCCGACGGCGGCGTGCGCATCGACACCGATGCAAGCCCCGCGAACGTCGCGTTCACCGGCTACGCGTGGTTTGCGGTGCTCACGGCAGCCGTGGGCGTCGTCATCGCCGCGGTGGCGTGGCGGGCCGTGCAGCGCGGGCGCGTCCGCGGCGGGGTCGGCTGGATGCTGCTCGCGGTGTTTGCCGCGGCCGCAGCCGCCGCGGCGGCGTACATCTGCGGCGGGTTCGTCGTCGCTGCGCTGCACCCGATGCCCGACGTCACGCAGCTGCAGCCCGGCGACACGGTCACGCTCGTGCCCCCGGTCGAGCCCGGGGTGGGCTGGGTGGCCGGCCCGTTCGCCGCGGCGGTCGTGTACTGGTGCACGAACCTCGTCGCGCTCCAGGGGCAGCCGCAGCGGTAGCGCCTAGGTGTTCGGCCACTCCACGGCGGAGCGGCCCGACACGAGCTGGCTCACGTAATCGATGGACGCGAGGCACGCCGCCAGCGAGGAAACGGTGAACTCCTCGACCTGCTCCGCCGCCGCCCCGGCGGTCGCGAGCATCGTCGCCTCCGCGTGCATGTGCAGCCTGCCGTCGAACTCGTGGAGGTACGCCGCGGCGCCCGTCGCGCGCTCGTTGACGTCATTGCACACCAGCCAGAGACGGAGGAACTCCTCGTCGGCGTCGAGGCCGGTGTCCCACATGCCGGTCACCCGCGCGTAGGTTTCGTCGCTGTCGCCGTCGACGGTGAGCGCGAACGGCACGCCGTTGACGCCCGTGGCGATGATGCCGCTCTCGTTCATCGCGTAGCGGAAGTCGAGGGAGTCGAGCACCCCCGCGAGCGTCTCCGGCGCGACGGGGCGCAACGCGGCGTCCAGCGGCGCGAACAGCTCCGGCGCCGAGACGATGTCCTCGCGCCCGCCGCGGGGAAGGTGGCGCAGCGACGGGTGGCGGCCGTTGAGCACCTCCGCGTCCTGGAGGCGCAGCAGCTGCGGGGGCAGCAGGTGGTCGAGCGCCGCGTCGAGAAAGCGGGTCCGCAGCTTCGTCGAGAAGGAGGCGGCGTGCGCCAGCGTATCGACGAGCTCCGCCCCCAGCTGCTCGTCCGTCAGCCCGTGCTTGATGTGGATCGGCCGGCGCATGCGCACGGTGAAGTCCCCGGACTCCGCGAGCCGGTACGAGGCGGCGGGGCCGACCCGGTCGTGGTTCCAGGTGTTGATGAAGCGGGCGAGCGCGGTGGCGTGCTCGAAATCGGTGGGGATGCGCTCGGCGGTGTCCACGACGAGCGCCATCGGCTGCCGGTAGTCGATCCAGACCGCGGCGGTAAAGCTCAGCGCGGCGACGACGAGCCGGTCCGGGGCGTCGTCGCGCTGCACGGACGCAAAGCCCAGGCCCCGCAGCGCTTCCGCCACGCGCTCGAGCGTTACCTCGGTCGGGTGCTGCGCATCGGCCGCGGCCGCGTGCTTTCCCATGGTGACCTCCTGCGTGGTGTTGGCAACCCAGCATAAACGCCCTGACCGGCGGGCGAAACGGGCGCTGTTTACAATGTCTGCGATAGTCGGTTCCCCGGGAGTGCGGGGCGTGAAGGAGGGCGTTGCGTTGGCCGGACTGGGCAACCCGGTGTTGGTGATCATCCTGTGTCTCGTCGCAGGGCTCTTGGTCGGCGGCGTGTGGGCGTCGTACCAGAACGGCTCGAAGGCACTCACCGTCGTGCTCGCCGCACTCGCCGCGATGGCGGTGCTCTTCGCCGTGCTCACGCTGGCGCAGGTGATGTAGCGTGGCCGCCTTCTCCGTCTTCGCCAACGCCAACCGGCCGCTCACCCGCGGGGAGGTTGAGGGCTTGACCAACGTGTGGCGCGCCCGCGGCCTCATCCCCGTCCTCGTCGCGGTCGCCTCCGCGTTCGCGGCGTGGGCCCTGCTCCTGCCGGTGGTGCCCACGAACGTGATCGACGACGGCCAGCCGACCTCGCTCGCGGGCCTGTCCACGGGCGTGTTCATGCTCGCCACCGTGATCACGCAGGTGTTCACGCCGCGGGCCCTGCGCACGCTCGGCTACCGGCGAGTCATCGCCGTCTCGTCGCTGCTGCTCGGCGTGCCCGCGCTCGGCTACATGCTGGGGATGGACCCGGCCCCGCTGCTCACCGTCAGCGCAATCCGCGGCGTCGGCTTCGGCGCGCTGTCCGTCGCGGAGGCGGCGATCGTCGCCGAGCTCGTGCCACTGCGCTTGCTCGGAAGCGCCACCGGCATCTTCGGTCTCGTCGTCGGGCTCGCGCAGATGCTCGCCCTGCCCGCAGGCCTCGCGCTCGTGGACGTGGTCGGCTACCGCCCCGTCTACGCCATCGCTGGGGCCATCGGGCTCGTGTCGCTCGTGGCCTCGTTTGCCGTCCCCGTCATCCCGCAGCCCGCGCCCGATTCCGAGACCGCCCAGGGCGTGCACGTGCCCATGTGGCACCTCGTGCTCGTCCCGGCGCTTGCGCTCATGTTCATCACCACCGCCTACGGCGCGATCACGAACTTCCTGCCGGTGTCCATGCGCGAGCTCGACCCGGCCCGCGGCGCGGCGCTCGGCGGCGTCATGCTCAGCGTGCTCAACTTCGCCGCGATGCTCTCGCGCTACGCTGCGGGCAAGATCATGGACCGGCGCGGGTACCCGGGCAGCGTCCTCATCCCGTTCCAAATCGTCGCCGCGCTCGGCGTGCTGCTCATGGCGGCCATCCTCGCCCTCAAGCTGCCGGTCTGGGTGATGTTCATCGCTGCGCTGCTCTACGGCGCGGGCTTTGGCGCGGCGCAGAACGAGGCGCTGACGATGATGTTCTACCGCCTCCCGCGGCACAAGACCTCCGAAGCCTCCGCGGTGTGGAACATCGCGTTCGACGGCGGCACCGGCCTCGGCTCGACGTTCTACGGCATGCTCATCACCACGATGGCGTTCGCGCCGATGTTCGGCATCGCCGGCGGCGTGATCACGATCGGACTCGTGGTCACGCTGCTGGACCGGCGGCTGGGCAAGCACCGCGTCGTCGAGGTGAACAACCTCTCCGCCCGGTTGAAGTCGGTGCAGGCGCCGCGACGTTACCCGCGCGATGAGCGGTAGCTAGACTACCTGACCATGACGCATATCCCCGCTGGTCTCACCGTGGCCGTGCTCGACTACCCCGAGGGGGCGGAGGGCGGCGCGATCGACGCCACCCGGGACGCGCTCGCGCAGCTCGGCGCGATCGCGTTCGCCACCGCGGACCCGGCGGAAGCGCTTGCGGCGGACGGGCTCGTCGTGGCGGGCCGGGGCCCGGCGACGGCGGCGGCGAAGTCGCTCGCGTCGGTGATGGGGGAGCGCATCGTCGGCCAGCGCCTCGCCGGGGCGCGCCCCGTGCTCGCCACGGGTACCGGGATGCAGGTGCTCTTCGAGCAGGTCGACGCGAAGTCGAAGGGGTTCGGCGAGTGGCCGGGAGGCGTCGAGAAGCTAGACGCCCAGCTCGAGAGCGCACACGTGTCGCCGGCGCCCGACTCGGAGCTGCTGCACGGTGTGGATCCGGCGGCGGAGTTCGACTTTCATGCCGGGGCGGGCGTGCGCGAGTTCGCGCTCGACGAGGACGACTTCATCGCGTACCCGCGGCTGAGCTGGGTGCAGGAGCCGCACGTGCTGGCGGCCGTGGAAAACGGCGCGCTGTGGGCGACGCAGTTCCACCCGGAGACGTCGGGCGAGGCCGGGGCGGCGGTGCTGGGCAACTGGCTGCGCCAGCTGGGGTAGGGCCGTGGCGGACGAACGGGCGCTTTCCGGGTACGCGCAGGCGGCGCAGGCCGCGGTCGACGAGGCGCGCGAGATCTTCCTCGCCGAGCTCGGCGCCGCGCCCGCGCTGTTTAAGGGGCCGGGCGACTTCGCCACGGCGGCGGACCTCGCGATCGAGAAGTTGCTGCGCACGCGGCTCAAGGCGGAGACGGGCGTGACCGTCTACGGCGAGGAGCAGGGCGGCAACCTCGACCCGCGCGCGTGCTGGGTGGTCGACCCCATCGACGGCACCTCTAACTATTCTTCCGGCAACCCGAACTGCGCGATCTTGGTCGCGTTGCTTCTCGACGGCCAGCCGGCCGCCGCCGTCGTCGACGCCCCGCTGCTCGGCATGCGCCTGACCGCGGTGGAGGGCGGGCCCGTCGCCCTCAACGGCGAGACGCTACCGCCACTCGGCGCGACGAGCGCGGCGGCGCCGCAGGTCGGGATGGGCTCGCTCGCCTCGCTCGACCGGCGCCGCTTCCCCTCGAGCGTGCGGCTCGCCCTCGCCGGCGCCCTCGCCGAGGAGGGGCTGCGCCCGCGCATCAGCGGCTCGGTCGGCGTCGACCTCGCGTTCGTGGCGCAGGGGATCTACCGCGCCGCGGTGAGCTTCTCCCCGCACGTGTGGGACAACGCCGCCGGCGTGCTGCTCGGGCGCTGCGCCGGCGCGACGGTGACGGCCGGCGACGGCAGCGCCTGGGCGCCGGGGAAGGTCGGCGCGATCGTGGGCACCCCCGACGCGCACGGCGCCGTGCTGCGGATCCTGCGCGGCGCAGAGGAAGAAAGGGGTTAACGGTGGCACAAGCGGACAAGACACTCGCCCGCGCGGGCGCGGCGCTGCTCGGCGTCGCGGGCGCGCTCATCTGGGCGGTCGCCCGGACGACGTGGGTCGACGTCGAGTACGTCGACGACCTCTCCGGCGCCGGGACGGCCGCCGTTCGCGGGGCCGACTGGTCGACGGAAGCGGTCGCCGTCGCGGTGCTGCTCATCGCGGGCATGGCCGCCGGGTTCGCGCTGCGCCGCGTCGGGCGACGGGTGGTCGGCGCGATCGCCGCGCTCGCCTCCGCGGGGGTCGCCGTGCCCGCCGCGCAGCTCCTCGTGCGCGGGGCCGACACCGAGCGCGCCCACGCGATCCTCACCGCCGGCGCCGAGCAGTCCGGGGCCGGCACCGCGGGCTCCGGCAGCGGGTCCGGGGCAGACACGATCGCGCAGTGGGCTGAAATTACCTCGGCGACGGTCGTGCCGCTCGGCCCAGCGCTCACGCTCGCGGGCGCGGCCATCGGGCTCGTCGGCGGCCTGCTCCTCGTGTTCCGGCCGGCAGCGGACTCGCCGCGGCAGAACAAGTACGAGAAGGAGTCGGTGCGCAGGGAGAAGGTACGCAGCGACCTCGAGCAGGACCCGCAGTCCGGCCGCGTGCTCTGGGACGCGATCAGCGCCGACATCGACCCCACGGACCCGGCCGGGAGGTAATTTCTGGTTGCACCGGGCGACCGGCTAGCCTTACTCGTATACAGCCCATTGCCTCCGGGAGGTAGCCATGCCGGCCACGAGCGCACTCGACAGCGTCGTCGAAGCCGTGCTTAGCGACGTTGCGAAACGCGAGGCGATAGTGCCGTTCAAGGAAATCAAGGCACGCTCACGCGATATGGCGCCGACCCGGGATGCCCGGGCGGCGCTTTTGCGTCACGGGTGCAGCGTGATCGTGGAGATCAAGCGCAACTCGCCCGTCTTCGGGCCGACGGGGGCGAGCGGAACGAGCGTCGATACGCTGGCGCGCGACATCGAAGCTGGGGGAGCGCACCTCATCGCCTGCCAGACTGAACAGATGCGTTTCGACGGCTCGCTCGCCGACATGGCGGAGGCCCGCGCGGCGGTGGAGCTGCCGATGATGTGCCGCGACGTCATCGTCGACCCGTACCAGATCCACGAGGCGCGCTGTTACGGTGCGGACGCGGTGCCGCTGCAGGTGGGGATCCTCGAGCAGGCCCGGCTGGTGGCGTTGCTCGACCGCGCGGAGTCGCTCGGCATGGCCGCGGTGCTCGAGGTGCGCACGCCCGAGGAGGCGGACCGGGCGCTCGAGGCGGGGGCGAGCGTGGTGGCCGTGAACTCCTGGACCTTTGACACGAACGATCTCAACCGCAACGCCTTCGCCGAGATCGCGCCGGGGCTGCCCAGCAACGTGATCAAGATCAGCCTCGGCGGGGTGGCCACGCCGCGCGACCTCATCGACGCCGCCGCGTGCGGGGCTGACGCCGTCCTCGCGGCGGAAGCTGTCATGGCCGCGGGCGACGTGCTCGCCGCGACGCGCTCGCTGGCGACGGCGGGGCAGCACCCCGCGTGCCCGTCGAGGCGCTGACCCGCGCCGGGTGGCACACTGTTGTGCGTGCACTCGCTGATTCTCGCCAACATTCCGTCTCCGCCGCAGGGCGTCTGGTACCTCGGGCCGATCCCGATCCGCGCGTACGCGCTGTGCATCATGACCGGCATCGTCGTGGCGCTGGCGATCTCACTGCGCCGCTACGCCGCCCGTGGCGGCAACCCGGACACGGTGTGGGACGCGGCGATCGTGGCCATCCCGGCCGGCATCGTCGGCGGGCGCCTCTACCACGTGATTACCGACCACGATAAGTACTTCGGTGAGGGCAAGGACCCGTGGAAGGCGTTCAACATCTCCGCCGGCGGCCTGGGCATCATCGGCGCCGTCGTGCTCGGGGCGCTCGCCGTGTGGGCGATGATGCGGCACAAGAAGCTGCCGCTCGCCCCCCTCGCGGACGCCGTCGCGCCAACCATCATCCTTGCCCAGGGCATCGGGCGCCTAGGCAACTACTTCAACCAGGAGCTCTACGGCGCGGAGACGAACGTGCCGTGGGCGCTGGACATTTACTACCGCGTCAACGATGCGGGCAACTACGCGCCGCTCACGGGGCGCTCCACCGGCGAGGTGATCGCGAGCGTGCACCCGACGTTCCTTTACGAGCTGATCTGGAACGTCGCCATGTTCTTCGTGCTTATCTGGGCCGACAAGCGCTTCCGCCTCGGCCGCGGCAGCGTGTTCTGGCTGTACGTGGCCAGCTACACCCTGGGCCGGTTCTTCATCGAGCTCATGCGTCGCGACGAGGCGACGCACATTCTCGGCCTGCGCGTAAACACGTGGGTCTCGGCGATCCTCTTCATCGTCGCGGTGGTGGTATTCCTGCGCCAGCGCAAGGACCGCGAGACGCCGGAAGAGGTTGATCCTTCGTACAACTCCGCCGGTTCGGCCCCGGCACGTGTCAGCGAAGCGGAGTACCGTGGGGAAACGGAACACACGCAAGCAACCTACGAAGGCGAGGTTCGACAACGTGGATAGAAACACCAAGATCGTTTGCACGCTCGGGCCGGCGGTGGCCAGCAAAGACGCCATCCTGGGCTTGGTGCGCGACGGCATGGACGTCGCGCGCCTGAACTTCTCGCACGGCGAGCATGCCGACCACGAGCAGAACTACCGCTGGGTGCGCGAGGCGACCGACGAGACCGGCCACGCCGTGGGCATCCTCGCCGACCTGCAGGGCCCGAAGATCCGTCTCGGCCGCTTCGAGGGCGACGGCAAGACGGTGTGGGAGACCGGCGAGACGGTGCGCATCACCGTCGACGACGTCGAGGGCACGCACGACCGCGTGTCCACCACCTACAAGCACCTCGCGGATGACGCGAAGCCGGGGGATCGCCTGCTTGTCGACGACGGCAAGGTGGGCCTCGTCTGCACCGAGATCGACGGCAACGATGTCGTCTGCCGCGTCACCGAGGGCGGCCCGGTATCGAACAACAAGGGCGTCTCGCTGCCGGGCATGGACATTTCCGTGCCGGCGCTGAGCGAGAAGGACAAGGAAGACCTGCGCTTCGCGCTGCAGCTCGGCGTGGATATCGTCGCCCTGTCGTTCGTGCGCTCCCCGTCGGACGTGGACCTCGTGCACGAGATCATGGACGAAGTGGGCAGGCGCGTGCCGGTCGTCGCCAAGCTTGAAAAGCCCGAGGCCGTCGACGCGCTCGAATCCATCATCCTCGCGTTTGACGCCGTGATGGTCGCCCGCGGCGACCTCGGCGTGGAGATCCCGCTCGAGCAGGTGCCGCTCGTGCAGAAGCGAGTCATCCAGATCGCGCGCGAGAACGCGAAGCCGGTGATCGTGGCCACGCAGATGCTCGACTCGATGATCGAGAACTCCCGCCCGACCCGCGCCGAGGCCTCTGACGTGGCCAACGCCGTGCTCGACGGCGCGGACGCCGTCATGCTCTCCGGCGAGACGTCCGTCGGCGTGGACCCGCACAACGTGGTGCGCACCATGAGCCGCATCGTGCGCTCGGCCGAGACGGTCGGCGACGTGCCGCCGCTCAACCACATCCCGCGCACGAAGCGCGGCGTGATCTCCTACTCGGCGAACGACATCGCGAACCGCCTCAACGCGAAGGCGATTGTCACGTTCACCACCACCGGCGACACCGCCCGCCGCGTTGCCCGCCTGCACCCGGATCTGCCGCTGCTCGTGTTCACGCCGGTGCAGCAGGTGCGCTCCCAGCTCGCGATGACGTGGGGCGCGGAGACGTTCCTGTGTCGCGAGGTGCACAGCACCGACCACATGATCCAGGTGGTCGACGAGCAGCTGCTCGCCATGGACGAATACAACGAGGGCGACACGATGGTCGTTGTCGCCGGCACGCCGCCCGGGGTGGCCGGTACCACGAACACGATCCACGTGCACCAGCTCGGCGAGGACACGCGACAGGGGCAGTAGTTACGCTGGTAGGCATGACCAAAATCGACGCTGGAATCGAAGTCCGCGACGCCCACCTGCACAACCTGCGCAACGTCGACGTCGAGATCCCCCGTGGCACGCTCGTCGCGGTGACCGGGGTGTCCGGCTCCGGCAAGTCCTCCCTCGCGTTCGGCACCATCCACGGGGAGGGGCAACGGCGCTACCTTGAATCGGTAGCGCCGTTTGCGCGTCGCCTCATTTCCTCCGCGGTGGACCCGCAGGTCGGCTCCATCGACGGGCTGCCGCCGACGGTGGCGCTGCAGCAGTCCACCACCGGCGGCGGGGCGCGCTCCACGGTGGGCACGGTTTCCGCGCTGTCCAACTCGATCCGCCTGCTCTACTCGCGCGCCGGCGATAACCCGAAGGGGTTGTACTCCGACTCGTTCTCGCCGAACACGCCCGAGGGCATGTGCCCGGCGTGCCAGGGCACCGGAACCGTCCACGAGCCGACCGAGGCGTCGATGGTGCCGGATCCGACGCTTTCCATCGAGGAGGGCGCCATCGCCGCGTGGCCCGGCGCCTGGGCGGGCAAGAACTTCCACGACATCCTCGCCGAGCTCGGCTACGACCTCGATTCGCCGTGGCAGGACCTGCCGAAGCGCGACCGCGAGTGGATCCTGTTCACGGACGAGCGCCCCGTGGTCACCGTGAAGCCGACGCGCGGCGCCGACCAGATCCAGCGCAACTACGAGGGCACGTGGCGCTCCGTGGCGTCGTACCTGACCAAGACGCTCGCGGAGACCCAGTCCGACAGCCTGCGCAAGCGCGTGCTGTCCTACATGGAATCCCGCGTCTGCGAGGTCTGCGGCGGCCGTCGCCTTAACCCCGACGCCCTCGCGGTGACCTACGCCGGCATGCCCATCGACGAGCTCGGCGCCCTCCCCCTCGACCGCGTCCACGCGGTGCTCTCGGCGCAGGACCCCGCGCCGAACTCCGCCGAGGACCTCCTGCTCAGGCAGATCGTGCCGGCGTTGCAGTCAGCGCTCGACCTTGGGCTCGCGCACCTGAGCCTCGACCGCCCCGCCCGCACGCTCTCCGCCGGCGAGCTCCAGCGCATCCGCCTCGCCGCCCAGCTGCGCTCCGGACTGTTCGGCGTGGCCTACGTCCTCGACGAGCCGTCCGCGGGACTGCACCCCGCCGAGCGCGGCGCGGTACTCGACATTTGCCGCCGCTTTATCGACGCGGGCAACTCCGTCCTCCTCGTCGAGCACGACATGGACCTCGTCGCGCAGGCCGACTGGCTCGTGGACGTCGGCCCGCTCGCCGGTGAGCGCGGCGGCGAGGTGGTCTACTCCGGCCCGGTCGCCGACTACGACGCGGACACGCCCACGGCGAAAGCGCTTGCCAACCGGACGCTTTCGCTTTGCGACGCCCCACGGCCCGCCACCGGCACCCTCACCCTGTCCGGCGTGCGTGCGCGCACCATCGACGGGTTGGACGTGTCCTTTGGGCTGGGGCAGTTCACCGCCGTGGCCGGCGTGTCCGGCTCCGGGAAGTCCACGCTGGTGAGCACCGTGCTCGCGGGCGTGCTGCGCGAGTCCGCATCGGCGGTGGCGGACGAGGGGGATGAGGGGGACGCGGGAGACGATGCCGCGGATGATGCTGGTTCGGCGGGGGAGGCCGGATGGGGCGTCGATACGCATGCTGGCTTCGATGCCGTGAGTCGAGTCGTGCAGATCACCCAGCGGCCCATCGGGCGCACGCCACGCTCGACGCTGGCGACGTACACCGGGCTGTTCGATGGCGTGCGCAAGCTGTTCGCCGCCACCGACGAGGCGAAGCGGCGGAAGTGGACCGTGTCGCGGTTCTCATACAACCTGAAGCAGGGGCAGTGCCCAACGTGCGGCGGCGCGGGCACGATCGAGGTGGAGCTGGTGTTCCTACCCGGCTCGTACACCACCTGCCCGGACTGTGGCGGCGCGCGCTACAACGACGAAACCCTCGAGGTGACCTGGCACGGCCTCAACGTCGCGCAGGTGCTCGACCTCACCGTCGACGAGGCCGCAGACGTGTTCGTCGACGAGCCGAAGATCCTACGCGCGGTGGAAACGCTGCAGGCCGTGGGGCTGGGCTACCTGCGTCTCGGCCAGGGCGCGCCGGAGCTCTCCGGCGGCGAGGCACAGCGCATCAAGCTGGCCACCGAGCTGCAGCGCTCGCGCTCCGCGCGCCGGGGCCACACCGTCTACCTTCTCGACGAGCCGACGACCGGCCTGCACCCGGCGGACGTGGCGCTGCTGGCGCGGGAGCTCAACAGCCTCGTCGACGCGGGGCAGACCGTCATCGTCGTCGAGCACGACCTCGCGGTGCTCGCACAGGCCGACCGCATTATCGAGATGGGGCCGGGCGCCGGCAGCGACGGCGGACGGATCGTCGCCGACGGCACGCCGGCAGAGCTGGCCGAGCGCGACACGGCGACGGGGCGGGTGCTCGCCGCGCGGTCGGCGTAGGCGTTCTGGGGATTCTGCGGCGTCTGATTATGCGGCTGCATAGTGGTCTCGAGTGGTGCTTGAGGGTTGTATGCAGCGGCAGAATCTCGGGCGGTGGGCTTGGTCGCTTGAGAAGTGCGCCAGCCCTTTGCGGCGTCTGATTATGCGGCTGCATAGTGGTCTCGAGTGGTGCTTGAGGGTTGTATGCAGCTGCAGAATGCGGGGTGGTGGGCTTGGTCGCTTGAGAAGTGCGCCAGCCCTTTGCGGCGTCCGGTTATGCCGCTGCATAGTGGTCTCAACCAGCGCTTGAGGGTTGTATGCAGCGGCAGAATGTGGGGTGGTGCGCCTGGTTTTGGGGCGGGTGATTCTGCAGCTGCATAGCACTCTCAACCAGCGCTTGAGGGTTGTATGCAGCGGCAGAATGTGGGGGTGGTGTGCCTGGTTTTGCGGCGTCTGATTATGCGGCTGCATAGCACTCTCAACCAGTGCTCGAGGGTTGTATGCAGCGGCAGAATCTCGGGCGGGGCACCGGGCTGCTAGGGAAGTTCGCCGGCGTCTGATTATGCGGCTGCATAGTGGTCTCGAGTGGTGCTTGAGGGTTGTATGCAGCGGCAGAATGTGGGGTGGTGCGCCTGGTTTTGGGGCGGGTGATTCTGCAGCTGCATAGCACTCTCAACCAGCGCTTGAGGGTTGTATGCAGCGGCAGAATCAGGGGCGGTGCGCATGGTTTTGGGGCGGGGTGCGAATAAGCGCCTGCATAGCACTCTCAACCGCTGCTCGAGGGTTGTATGCAGCGGCAGAAATGGTCAGCGGAAACCGCCCCACCACCAGGCCTGCCACTCGGCGGCGTCTGGGTGGGCGGGCGGAGTGATCACGTCGTGGCCGACCCGGATCTCGCTTACTGGGCTGATGCCGTGGAGGGAGTTCAGGAACCACACCGGGTGCTCGGCAGCGAGTTCGGGTCTGCACTCACGGGGCTCGACGCGCATTCCCAACTCCGCGGCCCGCGAGGCCACCTGGCCCAGCGTCACGCTAGGCAGTCGCGTGCCGTCGGGAACGCACAATGTGTCCCCGTCCCACATCACGAGCGCGCCGGTAGTGGCCTCCAGCATCGCGCCGCCCGGGTCGGCGATCACCGTGTCGTCGGTGCCCTCGATCTGGTAGCGCGAGCGGTAGTCGCGCAGCGCCTCGAAGTCGGGGCCCTTCACGAAGGGCTGCGTGCGGGGATCCGGCGCCGCGACATAAGTGAGCGCTGTGGTGGGGCGAGGGGGTGGGGCGGGACGGACGTCGAGAAGCAACTGCCCCTCAGATAGCGCGATGCGGGGGAAGAGATCCCCCTCGCCGAGCAGCGCGAGCATCCCGTCGACGAAGCCGGCGGGGAGCGGCCCGTCGACGAAGCCGGCGGGGAGCGGCCCGGCCGTCGCCGAGAAGCGCTCGAGGTGGAGTTCCAGCCCGTTCGCGCGGCCGGACGAGTGGCGCCACGAGTCGGCGACCGAGAAGGGGCCGCCGGAACCCGGGCGCTCGACGAACCCGCCGCGCCAGGCGTAGCTACGCATCGAACGCCCCCAGCACCGATTCGGCCTTGAGGTCGCGCTCGGCGAGCTCCGCGGCCGGGTCGGAGTCAAGCACGATCGCGCCGCCCGCGCCCACCGTCACCGTCGAACCAGCGCGCACGGCGGTGCGGATCACCACCGACAGGTCGGCTTGGCCGTCGAAGCCGAGGTACCCGAGCGCACCGGAATACACGCCGCGAGGGCCAGTCTCGAGTGTGTCGATGATCTCGCAGGTCCGCAGCTTCGGCGCGCCCGTCATCGAGCCCGGCGGGAAGGTGGCGCGGATGGCGTCGACCACCGTGGCGTCGTGACGCAACCGCCCCGTGATCGTGGAGACGAGCTGGTGCACCGTGGCGAAGGACTCTACCCGCATGAGCCCAGGCACGCGCACGGTGCCCGGCTCGCAGACGCGGGAGAGGTCGTTGCGCAGGAGGTCCACGATCATGAGGTTTTCCGCGCGCGTCTTCGCGTCCTTCAGCAGCGCCGGGTCCTGGTCGGCGGCGATGGTGCCCTTGATCGGCTTCGCCTCCACCTCGCGCCCGCGCACGGTGAGGAAGCGCTCGGGCGAGGCGCTGGCCACCTCCACGCCGTCGAACACCAGGTGCGCGGCGTAGGGGGCCGGGTTGTGTTTGCGTAGCTGGGCGTAAATATCGCCCTCGGCGCGCGCCGTGTACGTGTCGGTCAGGCACACCTCGTAGCTCTCGCCCGCGCGCAACAGCTCCTGCGCCCGCTCGATCCGCTCCAGGTAGTCGGGTGTGCGACAGGAGCCGTTGCTTATCGACGCCCCTTCGGTCCCATCCGCCCCGACCAACTTCGCCGCCAGGCGGTCCATGAGCTCGGTGTCACCCTCGCCGACGAGGCAGCACAGATGCGCCACTTCCCGTTCGTGGTCGTAGACGATGAAGGACTGCGGTCGCACGAAGTACGCGTCCGGGTACGGGGAGCGGTGGCGCAGCGTGATGGGCAAAGTGAGCTGGGCGCACTCGTAGCCCAGGTAACCGACGACGCCGCCGGTAAAGGGCAGATCGGGCGGGTCCAGGATGGGAGTTGCCAGTTCGCGCTCGAGGGTGGTGAGGATGTCCGGGGTGTCGTCGTCAAGCGAAAAGCAGAAGGAGCGCGACAGCGGACCTGTGGTGTCGCCCAGGATGGAGTAGCGCCCGCGCGGGTCGGCGGAATCGAGGAAGAACGCGTCGTGGCCGTCGCGCTTGAGCGCGTCGAACACGCGCGGGCAGTCGAGCGCGCCGGGCACCTCGCGGTGGTTGAGGCGCCAGCCGCCGAGGAAGTTGCGCATGAGCGCTTTGCCGTGCTGGGTGAGCACGGATTCGGGGTGGAATTGCACGCCCCAGTGCGGCAGGCCATCGACCTTGAGCGCCTGGACCACGCCGTCTTCACTGCGGGCGTGGACGGTGATGCCTGGGACCTCCTCGACGTGCAGCGAGTGGTAGCGCACTACCTCGAAGTCTTGCGGGATGCCGGCGAAGATGCCTTCGCCGGAGTGGCGGATGTTGGAGACGAAGCCGTGGCGCGGCTCCGGCGCGCGGGTGACGCGCGCGCCGGCTAGCATCGCCAGGCCCTGGTGGCCCAGGCACACCCCGAGCAGCGGCACGCGTGCTTCGGCGGCGGCCTCGATCACCCGGCGCGAGGCACCGAAGTCCTCCTCGCGCTCCGGGGTGCCGGGGCCGGGGGAGATCACGACGTGGCTGAACTCGCCTTTGCGCACGCGATCAGGCAGGCCCTCCGCTTCGCCCGCGGGGACGACGAGGGGCTCGCGTCCCGAGGCCTGCGTGATGAGGTGGGCGAGGTTGAACGTGTACGAGTCGTAGTTGTCTACCAGCGCAATCATCGGATCAGATGGTACGCGGGTGGTAGCGTGTACTCGCATGAACGCCACAATCCGGCACGCGAACCGCTCCGACGCCGAAGCAATTGCGGACGTGCACAACCGTTCCCGCGCCGAAGCGTACCGGGGGCTGATCGCGGACGACATCCTCTTTGGGGAGGAGCACACCTACGCCCTCGCGCAGGCGTGGCGGGAGTTTTTCACCGTTCCCGTTGCGGGCGCCCGGGTGGCCGTGGCGGAGGTTGGCAGCCAAATCGTGGGGTTCGCGTACGCGCTCCCCGCCGACGGGCCGGCCCCGATTGAGCTGCACAACCTCTACATGCTGGAAAAGGCGAAGGGTACCGGCGCCGCGACGATGCTGCTCGACGCGGTCGTCGAACCCGGCGAGCCCGCGTTCTTGTGGGTCGCGGAGTGGAACGAGCGTGCTCAGGCGTTCTACCGCAAGCACGGCTTCGCCCTCGACGGCGCGGAAGCCTTTCACGAAGGCGACCAGATCACCGTCAAGCGGATGGTGCGCGGCTAGCTGATCCCTAGTTGATCGGGGTGGGCGAGATGTTCCAAACCTCGCCTGCGTAGTCGCGGATCGTGCGGTCGGAGGAGAAGCGGCCGGACTCGCAGATGTTGATCCAGCATTTCTTCGCCCACGCTTCCTGGTCCGCGACGTAGTCCTGCGCCATGCGGTCGCGGGTTGCGCGGTAATCGGCGAAGTCACCCAGCACGTAGTAGGTGTCGGAGGCGTAGGCGCCGGAGCCGTCGACAAGCGAGCGGCGGATGCCGTGGAACAATCCGGTGCCTTGGTCATCGAGGGTGCCGTCGATGAGCGCGTCGAGCGCGCGGCCCAGCCCCGGCGTGTTCTGGATGACCTCCTGCGGCTCGTAGGTGCGCTTCAGTTCGGGGAGCTCCTCCTCGCGTGCGCCGAAGATGTATGCGTTGTCCTCGCCGACGGCCTCGACGATTTCGACGTTTGCGCCGTCCATCGTGCCCAGGGTGAGCGCGCCGTTCATCATGAACTTCATGTTGGAGGTGCCGGAGGCCTCCTTGCCGGCGGTGGAGATCTGCTCGGAGACGTCGGTGGCTGGGATGATCTGCTCGGCGGGGGAGACGTTGTAGTTCTCCACAAACACCACGTGGATGAGCTTGGACGCCACAGGGTCGTTGTTCACCAGCTCCGCGATGGTGTTGATGAGTTTGATGATGCCCTTCGCCATCACGTAGCCCGGCGCCGCCTTCGCGCCGAAGATGAACGTGCGCTTCGGCAGGTCCGTCTCGCCGTCCTGGGTGATGCGGAAGTACAGGTCCAGGATGTAGAGCGCGTTCATGAGCTGGCGCTTGTACTCGTGCAGGCGCTTGATCTGGGTGTCAAAGACGCTGTCCGGGTCGATCTCTACACCCTGGCGTTGCGCGATCCACGCTGCGAAGTCGCGCTTGTTCGCCGCCTTAATCTCGCGCAGCTCGCGCATGACCTCTGGGTCGTCGACACGCGGGCGCAGCTCCTGCAGCTTGGCGAGGTCGGTGACCCACTCGTCGGAGCCCGCGAGGCGGTCGAGCAGTTCGGACAGGCGCGGGTTGCACATGCGCAGCCAGCGGCGCGGGGTGACGCCGTTGGTCTTGTTGTTGAAGCGCTCCGGGTAGAGCCCGTGCCAGAAGCCGAGGGTCTCGCGTTTGATGATCTCGGTGTGCAGCGCCGCCACGCCGTTGACGGAGCAGGAGGCGTAGCAGGCGATCCACGCCATGTGCACGCGCCCGTCGTGGACCGGGGAGTAGTAGTGGGCGGTCTCGGCGTCGACGCCGCGGGCCTCCATGTCGATGCGGTAGCGGCGGTCGATCTCCTCGACGATCTCCCAGATGCGCCAGAACAGTTGCTTGAAGATGGATTCCTCCCAGGTCTCCAGCGCCTCCTGCAGCACGGTGTGGTTGGTGTAGGCGAAGGTGTGGGTGGTCACCTCCCACGCCTCGTCCCAGCCGAGGCCGTGCTCGTCCATGAGCAGGCGCATGAGCTCGGGGATGCCGAGCACCGGGTGCGTGTCGTTGAGCTGCACGGAGTTGTACTTGTGGAAGTCGCGCAGGTCCTCGCCGTGGGCGGCGATGTAGTCGTCGATGAGCTCCTGAAGCGAGGCGGAGACGAAGAAGTACTGCTGGCGCACGCGCAGCACCTTGCCGGCGTACGTGGAGTCGTTCGGGTAGAGCACGCGCGTGATGTCGTGGACGGCCTCGCGCTCGAGGATCGCGTCGTTGAAGCGCTGGGAGTTGAACGCGTCGTAGTCGAACTCGTGCATCGGCGAGGCGTCCCACAGACGCAGCGTGCCCACGTTGGCGGTGCCGTAGCCGGTGATCGGCATGTCGAAGGGGATGGCGCGCACGTGCATGTCATCGAACTTCACAATGCGCTGCTCCGAGCCGCGGCGGATGATGAAGGGGTAGAACGACTCCTTCCACGCGTCCGGGTGCTCGCGCTGGAAGCCATCCTCGAACTCCTGGCGGAACAGGCCGTAGCGGTAGAGGATGCCGTAGCCGGTGAGCGGGAAGTCCTGCGTCGCCGCGGAGTCGAGGAAGCAGGCGGCGAGGCGGCCCAAGCCGCCGTTGCCGAGCGCGGCGTCGTGCTCAGCCTCGAGGATGTCGGTGAGCTCGAAGCCGTTGGCCTTCGCCACAGCCTCCGCCTTATCGACGAGCCCAAGGTTCGTCAGGTTATTCAGCAGCGCCCGGCCCTCCAGGAACTCCGCGGAGAAGTACGCGGCGCGCCGGGTGGATTTGTAGGCGTTACGGGTCGCGGCCCAGTTGTCGGCGATCTGCTCGACGGTGGCGGCCGAGAGCCCCGTCCAGAACTTCTTGACGGTGGAATCCTGCGGCGCGCGGCCGGAGAAGCTGCGGACGTGGCCCTCGACGGTGTGCTCGAATGCTGGCTGAGTAGCAGTCATGTGTCCCGAGCGTACCGAGACTTCGCCGAGTTAGCGCGCGAGGTACGTCAGCGCCGCGGTGGCGGCGGCGCGGGTGGCGGCCGCGATCGTTGGCTCGTACTCGGGCAGGAACGTCGGCATGTGGTTGACGGGCACGTCCTCGCCGACGCGGTCCTCTGCGACCGCCTTGTCCCACACGTCGCGCGGGGTGCAGCCGACAAGCCAGAAGAAGTACGGGGCGCCGAAGGCCTGGGGGATGACGGGGAAATCCTCCGAGACGGTCTTGGGGTCGGCGGTGACGGACTCCTCGCCGAAGACCTCGTCGAAGCGCTCGCGCACCGTGGTGAACAGCGCCTCGTCGTTGTCCAGCAGTTCGCCGTGCGCGAAGTAGGACACCGTCGCCTCGTCGAGCGAGCCGGACGCGAGCACCTCGGCGTGGACGACGCGCTCGATGGCGGCGTAGACGCGAGCCTTGACCTTCTCGCTGTAAAAGCGGCAGTTGAGCACGAGCTCGGCGTGGCCGGGGATGATGTTGTTCGTCGTGCCGGCGTGCATGCTGGCGACGGTGACCACGGCGAAGTCCGCCGGGTTCACCTCGCGCCCGACGATGCCCTGCAGGCGGGCGATGATCATCGCCGCGGTGTATGTCGGGTCGATCGCGTTGTGCGGCATCGAGCCGTGGGCGGCGCGGCCGGGGATGCGCACGCGGATGGAGTCGCACGCAGCGAACTGCGGGCCCGGCTTGGACATCACCTCGCCGGCGCGGCCCGGCATGACGTGCTGGCCGAAGACGACGTCGGGCGCGGGGATCTTCTCCGTCAGGCCGCCTTCGACCATGTCCTCGGCGCCCGCCCCGATCTCCTCGCCGGGCTGGAACAGGGCGATGTAGGTGCCGGACCAGTTCTCGCGTGTGTGGTCCAGGATGTCGCAGGCGCTGAGCAGCGCGGTGGTGTGGATGTCGTGGCCGCAGGCGTGCATGGTGCCCACCGTCTGCCCGTCCGCGGTCTTCACCGTCTTGTGGGAAGCGTAGGGCGCGCCGGTTTCCTCCGTCACGGGCAGGCCGTCGAAGTCGGCGCGGTGCAGCACCGTGGGGCCGTCGCCGTTGCGGAACACCGCGCAGATGCCGAATTTGCCGATCGGGGCGACGACGTCGCAGTCGAAGCGCGCGAGCTCCGTCATGAGGCGGCTGTAGGTCTCCTCCTCCTGCAGCGAGAGCTCGGGGTTGGCGTGGAGCAGCTCGTAGAGGCGGCGCTGCCACGTTTCGTCGACGGGGTGGGAATCGATGATCTCGGCGATGGTGGTCATGGTCACCAGTCTAGGTTCGGGTTGTACTTGAGCATGTTCGGCTCCGGCGCGCACTCCTCGGCGATGCGGACGCCGTCCGCGAGGTGGCCGTCGTGACGCAACGAGCGCAACGCGGCGGTGACGCGGTCGCGCACGTCGAACGGGGAGAGCGTGTTCACGTAGATCTGGGTGCCGCCCTCGAAGCCGGCAACGGTGGAGATGCGCCACTTCACGTTGATGCGCCACGGCATGGGCACGTCGAGGTCGACGGGGCGGTAGTGCCACTCCTCGTTCGTGGCCACCTGGGTGCCCGTCGCCGCGTGGGCGGCGTGCAGCAGGTCGGAGACCGCGCGCACCTCGTCCGCGGTGTGCTCCCACGGCTCGCTGGCGCGCGACTTCGAGTACACCGTCATCGTCGGGTAGCGGTGCCCCACGCCCGCAACCAGGATCGCGTGCTCGTTCTCCGCGATCACCAGGTTGTGGTAAAAGGCGTGGTTAATGCCCCATTCGTTGTACAGGTTGAGGTTTTGGCGCAGCTTCGCGGTTTCGGTTTCGGCGTTCACCCCGCGCTCGTCGATAGCCACGAGCTGCTTGTGCAGGTGCTCGAACGACGCGCCGGCGGGGGAGAGCCAGTTCTGGAACACCACGACGTAGCGGGCGTAGTTGTGCAGGCGCACGAGGTCGTGCAGCGAGTCGAGCGTGAACGCGATGAAGCGGTAGTGCTCCTCGGGGGTGAGCGCGCCGGAGCCGGCGAGGTCCGCGGTGGTCTCGGCCCCGTCGGTGTAGTGGCGCCGGGCGATGATCACGTCGTGCCCGCCGCCGAAGTAGGCCGGCGCGAGCTCGAGCAGCTTCTCGTCGCCGACGTCCGGGTCCTGCCCGGCGGCGGCGAGGCGCGTGCGCACCGTCTCCAGCACGTGGGCGCGGCCGGCGGGGTCCGCGAGGTAGCGCTCCATCTGGGCGCGGCGCGGCTCGGGCATGGCGTAGCCGTAGTTCTTCTGCCAGTACTCGTAGGAGACGATCTCGAAGAGGTTGGGCACGCGCCGGAACTCGGCCTGCGTCGCGTCGAGCTCGCCGGGCAGCAGGTCGCGCAGGATTTCGTAGCCGTCGCCCGCGGCCACGAGCCGGGACCGCTCCGGCGGGGTGCTCAGCTTGCGCGCGGCGCAGAAGTTGCACGCGTCCTCGTGCGCGCCCGGCGCCAGCGGCGTCGGCGCGGCGGCGGGGGCGGACAGCGGCCGGTTGCCGCGCCCGGGCACCGTCCACACCTCGGTGCCGGAAAACGGGTTGACCTGCTTGACGGTGCCGTCCGCCATGGCCCGCATCGTGACGTGGTACGAGTGCACTGCGTTGACGGCGGGGTTGGACATGCTCGCCACCATACCGGTTAGCCTTACCCCCATGGCAGTGATCCAATTCGACGTCCTCGTCCCGCCCGCGGCCGCCGGCGAGGTGCGCGACGCGTTCCAGCGCGCGCTGGACATCCTCGTGCGGCGCGAGATGCTCACCTCCGGGTCGGTGGCGATGGAGCGGGTGCGTATCGACGACGCCGTGCGCGCCCAACTCGCCGAAACCTACGAGCGCGACCGCGGCGAGCCCGCCGACGGCGCCGAGGTGCACCGCTACCGCATCGAGGCCGACGGCGCGGACAGCGTCAACCGCCTCGCCATGGGACTCTCGCGCATCCTCACCCCGAAAGCCGACCTGCCGCGCGACCCGGTGCTGCTCGAAGACCAGGACCGCTACGAGGTGCGGTCGATCTACCCCTGGACCGTCGAGGTGTTGAGGTAGGCCACGGCGATCTCCGCGCCGGCGCGCACGAGCTGCTCGCGCGTGTCTTCCACGTCGGGGAGTGTGACGGCGAGGGTGCCCTCCGGCGACGCCTCCTCGAAGCTCCCTGCGGCGATGGCGAACACCGCGCCCGCCTCCCGGGCCAGCTCGCCGACGACGGAGGCCACCTTGCCGGTGCCCGTCTGCCCGTCGTAGCGGCCCTCACCCGTAATCACGAGCGCGGCGCCGTCGACGTGCTCGGCGAGCCCGTTCGAGTCCGCGACCGCCCGCGCGCCGGGCACGATGTGCACGTGCGAGGCGTCGCCGTGGAGCATGGTGGACAGCCAGGTCAGGCCGATGCCGACGCCGCCCGCCGCGCCGAGGCCGGGGGTCTGCGGATCCACCTCGGCGACCTCGCAGAGCCGGGCCAGCCCGCGCTCGAGCGTCTCCACGTCCTCCGGACCCGCGCCTTTCTGCGGGCCGAACACGCGCGCGGCGCCCTGCGGACCCGTGGCCGGCGCGGTGGTGTCGGTGAGCAACACCCACTCGACCGCGCCGGCGGGAACGTTGACCTTTGCGGTGTCGAAGCTTGCGAGCTTCTCCAGCGCGCCGCCGCCGGGCGGGAGCTGGTAGCCGGCGGCGTCGAGCGGGTTCACGCCGAGGGCGACGAGGATGCCGGTGCCGCCGTCCACCGTCGCGGTGCCGCCGAGGCCGAGCACGATGCGCGTCGCCCCGCGGGTCTGCGCGTCGGCGATGAGCACGCCGGTGCCGTACGTGTCGCCCGTGAGCGGCACCGGGTCGTCCTCGACCGCCGGCAGGCCGGACGCCGCCGCGACGTCGATGAACGCCGTCGCAGTGGGGGCGTGGAACGTGTATTCGGCCTCGGTGAGACGGCCGGCGGCCGTGGTCGTCGGCAAGCAAATGCGCTCTCCCTCGAACAGCGACGAGGTGCCCTCGCCGCCGTCCGCCATCGGCGTGAGCACGAGCTGCGCGTCTCGGATGACGGAGCGCACGCCCTCGGCGAGCCACTCGGCAGCATCCTCGGCGCTGGCGGTGGACTTGAACGAGTCCGGCGTGACCACGATTTTCGGGGAGGGGGCGGGGTCGGGGTGAGTCATGCGGGCGATTCTAGCGGGGGTGAATCGAAAACTACTCGGTGCGTGCCCGAGTGGAGTAGCATTCCTCCGGTACGTAATTCTGCAACGCTATAGGTATTGGAGGACCACGCCGATGAGCGCAATTGACCAGGAAGTCGCCGGTTACTACCAGAAGGTGCTGGAGCGCAACGCGGGTGAGCCCGAGTTCCACCAGGCGGTGGCCGAGGTGCTCGGATCCCTGAAGATCGTGCTGGAGAAGGACCCGCACTACGCCGACTACGGGCTGATCGAGCGGCTCTGCGAGCCGGAGCGGCAGATCATCTTCCGCGTGCCGTGGATGGACGACGACAACAACGTCCGCGTCAACCGTGGCTTCCGCGTCCAGTTCAACTCGGCGCTCGGCCCCTACAAGGGCGGCCTGCGCTTCCACCCGAGCGTGAACCTGGGCATCATCAAGTTCCTCGGCTTCGAGCAGATCTTCAAAAACTCCCTCACCGGCCTGCCCATCGGCGGCGCGAAGGGCGGCTCCGATTTCGACCCGAAGGGCAAGTCCGAGGGCGAGATCATGCGCTTCTGCCAGTCCTTCATGTCGGAGCTGTGGCGTCACATCGGCGAGTACCGCGACGTCCCGGCTGGCGACATCGGCGTCGGCGGGCGCGAGATCGGCTACCTCTTCGGCCAGTACCGCCGCCTGGCCAACCAGCACGAGTCCGGCGTGCTCACCGGCAAGGGGCTGACCTGGGGTGGCTCGCTCGTGCGCACCGAGGCCACCGGCTACGGCGCGGTGTACTTCACCGACGAGATGATGCGCGCCGGCGGCGACTCCCTCGACGGCGCCAAGGTCATCGTCTCCGGCTCCGGCAACGTGGCCATCTACGCCATCAAGAAGGCACAGGAGCTCGGCGCGACGGTGGTCGGGTTCTCGGACTCCTCCGGCTGGGTGGAGACGCCGAACGGCGTCGATGTCGAGCTGCTGCGCGACGTCAAGGAGCAGCGTCGCGGCCGCGTCTCGGAGTACGTCGACGAGGCCACTGGGGCCACGTTCCACAAGGACGGCTCGATCTGGGACCTCAAGGCGGACGTCGCGCTGCCGTGCGCGACCCAGAACGAGCTCGACGGCGATCACGCCCGCACCCTCGTCGGCAACGGCGTGCGCTACGTCGCGGAGGGCGCGAACATGCCATCCACCGCGGAGGCGATCGAGGTGTTCCGCGAAAACCACATCTGCTTCGGCCCGGGCAAGGCCGCGAACGCCGGCGGCGTGGCCACCTCGGCGTTGGAGATGCAGCAGAACGCCTCGCGCGACTCGTGGACCTTCGAATACACGGACAAGCGCCTCCACCAGATCATGTCCAACATCTTCACGATGGCGAAGAACACCGCGGAGGAGTACGACCGCGCGGGCGACTACGTCGTGGGCGCCAACATCGCCGGCTTTAAAAAGGTGGCCGACGCGATGCTCGCGCAGGGCGTGATTTAGCGGCGATTGGGTACGCTAGGGGCCTATGTACCGCGTGTTTGAAGCTCTCGACGAGCTAGTTCAAAAGCTGGAGCAGGCCTACGGCGTGCCCATGACCTCCAACTGCATGGTCCCCCGCAACGAGATGCTCGGGCTTCTCGACGATCTCCGCAACGCCATCCCCGGCGACCTCGACGACGCGCAGGATGTCTTGGACAAACAGGACGAAATCCTGCGCGGCGCCCAGGACCGCGCGGACATCCTCGTCGGCGACGCGGAGGAGGACGCGCGCCGCATCCTCAGCGACGCGCACTCCGAGTCGGAGTCCATGCTCTCCGACGCGCAAGCCCGCGCCACCGAGCTGGTCACCGGCGCGGAGGACGAGTCCAACATGATGGTCACCCAGGCGCAGAACGTCGCCGAGATGACCGTGAACAACGCGCAGCGCGAGGCCGACAGCATCATCGACGCCGGCAACCAGGACTACGAGCGCTCCGTGGAGAAAGGCCGCGCCGAGCAGGAGCGCCTCATCTCCGAGTCCGAGGTCATGCGCCGGGCGGACGAGGAGGCCCACCGTCTCGTCGACGAGGCGACCGCGGAGTCCAACCGCCTGCGCGCCGAGTGCGACGACTACGTGGACTCCAAGCTCGCCGAGTTCGAGGAGACCCTGCAGTCGGTGCTGCGGACCGTCTCCTCCGACCGCTCCGCGCTGCGCCGCGGCGCGGGTGCCTCGGGGGCTGGCCGGGTGCGCCGCGGCAGCTACGGCGACGACTACTCCGCGATGTAGTCTGTGGGGGTTATGGCTACCAATCCCTTCGTATTCGACGTCTCCGGAGTGATCAACGGCGACGGCCTGCCGGAAACGGTGACGCAGACCGGCCCGTCCCCCTCGCGCATCGGGCCGGAGATGATCGCCATCCCGGAGGGGCGCGACGTCGAGGTCGAGGCGACGATCATCCCCCTCGGCTCGGGCGTGATGGTCGACGCGACCGCGACCGCGGTGCTCGAGGGGCAGTGCGTGCGCTGCCTCAAAGAGCTCACGCCGACCGAGACGCTGCGGATTTCCGAAGTGTTCTCGAACTCGGACGACTTCATCACGGGCGACGCCGAGGTGGACGAGGACCGCGGCTCCGGCGATGAGATCGCCCGCATCGTCGACAACACCGTCGACCTCGAGCAGGCCTTCGTCAACGAGGCCGGGCTCGACTGGCCGTTCAACCCCACCTGTCAGCCCGAGTGCGCCGGCGACACCGACGTGCCCGCCCCGGACGGCGTCGAGGGGGAGGACAACGACCTCATCGACCCGCGCTGGGCCGGGCTGGAGAAGTTCCTGTGAGTAGGTCCGGCAAGAAGCACGAGGACGACTTTCAGGTGTGGGACGCCGCCTTCGACGCGGTTGACCACGCGCCGCTCATCGAACATCTCGGCATCGACATCGAGCGCGACGGCCTCAAGCTGGCGCTCACGCACCGCTCCTTCGCCAACGAGCACAACCACCTGCCCAACAACGAGCGACTCGAGTTCGTCGGCGACGCGGTGCTCGGCCTGTCGGTGGCGACGAAGCTGTTCGAGCTCTACCCGTCGCGCGCCGAGTCGGACCTGTCGCCGATGCGCGCCGCGATTGTCTCGCGCTACGGTCTCGCCGACATCGCCCGCGAGATCGACCTAGGCACGCACGTGCTCATCGGCAAGGGCGAGGAGCACACCGGCGGCCGAGAGAAAGATTCCATCCTCGCGGACACCACCGAGGCGGTGCTCGGCGCGATCTACCTCCAGCACGGCTTCGAGCCGGCGCGCGACGTCATCCTGCGGCTCTTCGACGAGAAGCTGCGCCACGCCACCGTGAGCCAAAAGCACCAGGACTGGAAGACCGCGCTGCAGGTGCGGCTCGCCGAGCTCAAGCTGCCGGTCGCCGAGTACCGCTCGGAGGCGGAGGGGCCGGAGCACAATCAGACGTTTACGGCGCAGGCGCTTATCGACGGCGTCCCGCGCGGCACCGGCACCGGCCCGAACAAGAAGCTCGCCGAGCAGGAGGCGGCGCACCAGGCCGTGCTGTTCCTGCGCGACCACGCCGCGGAGGCCGCGCTCGGCCATGCCTGAGCTGCCCGAGGTTGAGGTGGTGCGCCGCGGCCTCGACCGCCACGTGGTGGGGCGCACGTTCGGGGCCGTCGAGGTGCTCCACCCCCGCGCCGCCCGCGGCAACGCCGTCGACCTGGAGCAGGTGTTGCCGGGCCTGACCGTCACGGGCACGGGGCGTAGGGGCAAGTACCTGTGGCTCACGCTCGACGACGGCGCCGCGCTGCTTGTGCATTTGCGCATGAGCGGGCAGATGCTCGTCGCAACGCACGGCGCCATCGCCTCGCCCCACCTGCGCATCCGCGCAGACATCGGGGACGCGGAGCTGTGCTTCGTGGACCAGCGCACGTTCGGATTCTGGCAGTACACCGCGCTGGCCGGCGGCGTGCCGGAGCCGGCGTCGCACATCGCGCCGGACCCGTTCGAGGAGGAGTTCGACCTGCGCGAGGCGGCGCGGGCGATGCGGCGGAGGCGCTCCGCGCTGAAGACGGTGCTGCTCAACCAGGAGGTGGTCAGCGGCATCGGGTCGATCTACGCGGACGAGGCGATGTGGGCGGCGCGGCTGCGACCGTGGCGCAGCGCGAAGACGATGCGCCAGCGCGACGCCGAGGCGGTGCTCGTGGCCTCGCGCGAGGTCATGGCGCGCTCGCTCGAGCAGGGCGGGACGAGCTTCGACGCGCTCTACGTCAACGTCAACGGCGCGTCGGGGTACTTCTCCCGCTCGCTCAACGCCTACGGGCAGGCCGGCCGGCCCTGCGCGCGGTGCGGCACGCCGATCGAGCGTGTCGTGGTGGGCGGGCGCTCGAGCTACTACTGCCCGGCGTGCCAGGTGTTGTAGGTACGGTGGGCGTGCATGGTTGACCAACAGGCGTTCAAGGACGCGATGTCCCAGCTCGCGGCCGCGGTGGCGATCGTGACCACGGGCACCGAGGAAGAGCCGCACGGCACGACGGTGAGCGCGTTCATGTCGCTGTCGCTGGACCCGCCGATGGTGCTCGTCTCGCTGGACCAGAAGTCCTCGCTGCTGGCGTTGCTGGCCGAAGGGGCGTCGATAGGCATTAATGTGCTGTCCACCGAGCAGGACGGGCTCGCGCGCCGCTTCGCCGACAAGTCCGTGGACCGGTTCGCGGGCGTGGCGTGGGCGATGGCAGACGGTGCGCCCCAGCTCGCGGGCGACCACACGTGGGTGGCGGGGACGGTCGCGCGCAAGATCGCGGCGGGGGACCACGTCCTCGTGCTCGTGGACGTGCAGGCGGCCACGGTGAACACGAACTGCCCGCTGCTGTACTGGCAGCGCGAGTTTGGCACCCACGGCACCATCGCGCACGCGCAGGAGGTGCGGGGGTAGACGTTGGCGTCTTATGTGGCGCCGCGGCAAATCCGGAAGCTTGTTATGTGAGTAACAGAACCTGCGGATACACTGCGCGCCATGGATTCCGCTCTCTCTTTCGTTGAGGACACGCTCAACGGTTTCATCTGGAACGTCGTCCCGGTGTTCCTCATCTTTGCCGGTGTGTACTTCGGCTTCCGCACCCTGTTCGTGCAGATCCGGATGTTCCCGGACATGCTTAAGGCCGTGGCCGAGACGCCGAAGGGCAAGGACAAGGAAGGCCGCGACCTCGACGAGGAGTACGGCGGGCTCTCCGCGTTCAAGGCGTTCACCATCTCGGCGGCGTCGCGCGTGGGCACCGGCAACATCGCCGGCGTGGCGCTCGCCATCTCGATCGGCGGCCCGGGCGCGGTGTTCTGGATGTGGATGCTCGCGCTGCTCGGCGGCGCGACGTCCTTCATCGAGTCGACGCTCGCCCAGCTGTGGAAGACGAAGGACGCCGAGGGCAACTACCACGGCGGCCCGGCGTACTACATGACGCGCGGCCTGGGGTGGAAGCCGCTCGCCGTGATCTTCTCCGCGTTCCTGGCCATCACGTACGGCTTCGTCTACAACGCCATCCAGACCAACTCCATCGCCGAATCCGTGAGCGGCTCGCTGGACAACGACTCGACGACGGTGAAGGCGGTTGTCGCCGCCGTGATCGCGCTGCTCACCGCCGCGGTGATCTTCGGCGGCGTGACCCGCATCGCGTCGTGGACGCAGGTGATCGTGCCGTTCATGGCCGGCGCGTACATCCTCCTCGGCATCGCGGTGCTCATTATCAACTGGCGCGAGATCCCGGGCATGTTCGAGCTCATCGTCGGCCACGCGCTCGGGCTCAAGCAGGTCGCCGGTGCGGGCGTGGGCGCCGCGTTCACCCAAGGCATGCGCCGCGGCCTGTTCTCCAACGAGGCCGGCATGGGTTCCGCGCCGAACGCGGCGGCGGCGGCGACGGTGTCCCACCCGGTGAAGCAGGGCCTCGTGCAGACGCTCGGCGTCTACTTCGACACCCTGCTCGTGTGCTCCATCACCGCGTTCGTGGTGCTGCTCGGCCCCGCGGTGAACTACGGAAGCGACGACATCCAGGGCGCGGCGCTGACGCAGTCCGCGCTGGCCGATTCAGTCGGCAACTGGGGCCAGCACGCGATCACGTTCATCCTGTTCTTCCTCGCGTTCTCCTCCGTCATCGGTAACTACTACCTCGCGCAGGCGAACGTGCAGTACCTCACCGACTCGAAGGCGGTGATGACGGGCTTCCGCGTTGTCGTCATCGGCTTCGTCATCTTCGGCGCGTTCGGTTCCGTGCCGCTCGTGTGGGCGCTCGGCGACACGATGGCGGGCCTGCTGGCCATCTTCAACATCATCGCCATCGTCCCGCTCGGCGGCGTGGCGCTCAAGCTGCTCAAGAACTACAACGAGCAGCGCAAGCACGGCATCGACCCGGTGTTCAACCGTGACATGCTCCCCGAGATCAAGAACGTGGAGTACTGGGACGGCTCCGACCCGGTCACCCGCCGCAGCGCCGAGGACCGCGTCACGGCGCTGCGCGAGGGCCTCGACCGCGCGTAGCCGGTAGGCTCGGGCGGCATGGCAGATACACGCATGACCGCCCACGTGCGCGGCAACGTCCAAGGCGTCGGGTTCCGGTGGTGGACCCGCTCCCGCGCCCTCGAGCTGGGGCTCTCCGGCTACGCCAAGAACCTCGCCGACGGCCGCGTCGAGGTGGTGGCGGAGGGGGCCGAAGGTGACGTCGAGAAGCTGCGGACGCTCTTAGAGGAGCAGCCTTCAACGGCTGGCCGGCCCGGCAGCGTCGAGCACGTGCAGGCGCAGTACGGCGAGCCGAAGGGCGCGGAAGGGTTCGAGGAGCGATGAGAAAGCTACCTCGATGGTTACGGTTGGGGCTTCTTCGTGGTCATGCAGGCGCGCTAGCCCGCTGCCGGTAACATCCACAAAATGCACCTGAAATCGTTGACGCTCAAGGGCTTTAAGTCCTTTGCGTCGGCGACGACGATGAAGTTCGAGCCCGGCATCTGCGCCGTGGTGGGGCCGAACGGTTCCGGCAAGTCGAACGTCGTGGACGCGCTCGCGTGGGTGATGGGGGAGCAGGGTGCGAAGAACCTGCGCGGCGGGAAGATGGAGGACGTCATCTTCGCAGGCGCGGGCGGGCGCAAACCGCTGGGGCGCGCGGAGGTGACGCTCACCTTCGACAACACCGACAAGCGCCTGCCCATCGACTACACCGATGTGGCCATCACCCGCCGCATGTTCCGCGACGGCGCTTCCGAGTACGAGATCAACGGCTCGAAGGCGCGGCTGATGGACATCCAGGAGCTGCTCTCGGATTCCGGCATCGGCCGCGAGATGCACATCATCGTTGGCCAGGGCAAGCTCTCCGAGATCCTGGACTCGCGCCCCGAGGAGCGCCGCGCCTACATCGAGGAGGCGGCGGGCGTGCTCAAGCACCGTCGCCGCAAGGAGAGAGCGCAGCGCAAGCTCGCCGGCATGCAGGCCAACCTCGACCGCCTGACAGACCTCACGCAGGAGCTGGGCAAGCAGCTCAAACCGCTCGCCCGCCAGGCGGAGGCGGCGAAGCGCGGCGCCGCGGTGCAGGCGGAGCTGCGCGACGCGAAGCTGCGGCTCGCGGGCGACCAGGTGGTCAAGCTCAGGGCGAAGCTTAACGACGCGAAACGTTCCGCGGACCTCCTCGCCGAGCAGGTGGACACCGTCACGGCGACGCTAGAGACGGCGGTGGAGGCGCAGGAGGCCATCGAGGCCCGCCAGCAGGAGGTCCAGCCGCGGGCGCAGGAGGCCCAGCAGCTCTGGTTCACGCTGTCCACCCTGGCCGAGCGGGCGAGCGCGACCGAGCGCATCGCCTCGGAGCGCGCCCGCAACGCCGGCGCCGAGGTGCCGTACGCGGGGCAGGACCCGGAGGAGCTCGAGGCGCGCGCCCGGCTTGCCGACGAGCGCTACGCCGAGGCCCTCGAGGCCGCCGAGGAGGCCGCCGAGCAGCTCGAGTCGGTGCGCGAAGAGGTCGCGGAGCGGCAGGTGGCGTACGACGACGCGGAGCGCGAGCACATGGCGCAGGTGCGCGCGATCGCGGACCGGCGCGAGGGGGTCGTCCGCCTGCTCGCCCAGGAGGAATCGCAAGCTAAGGCCGTCGAGGCAGCGGAGGAGGAGATCCGGCGGTTCGAGGAAACGCTGGGCGAGACCCGCCAGCGCGCGCGGGAGGCGGACGCCGACGTCGGCGCGGTGCGGGAACGTCTCGCCGGTTTCGAGGCGGAGCGAGCCCCGCTCGACGAGGCGTTCGCCCGCGCCCACACGGAGTCGGACGCCGCCGACAAGCGCCTCGACCAGCTGCGGGCGGCGCAGCGCGAGCACGAGCGCGCGGTGGCGACGCTGCAGTCGCGCATCGACACGCTCGCCGAGCAGGCCCCGCGCGCCGAGGCGGCGGAGTTGCTCGACGGCTTCGAACCCCTCGCGCAGCTCGTGGCCGCCGAGGACGGGTTGGGCGCGGCGCTCTCGGCCGCGCTCGGGCCGCACGCGGAAGCGCTCGCCGGGGAGGTCACGCCGGAAACCCTTGCGGCGCTCGAGTCCGCGGCGCGCACGGTGGTGCTGGATGCCCGCGGCGGTTCGGGCTGGCGCCTGGACACGGACGTGCAGGCGGATTGGCTGCTCGACCACGTAAGGCTCGATCGTGCGATCGTGGGGCCGGTGACCAGGCTGCTCGCGGACACCGTGCTCGCCGCCGACGTGGAGGCCGCCCGCGCCGTCATCGAGCAGGACCCCCGGCTGCGGGCCGTGACCCCAGGCGGGGTGCTCGTCGGCGAGGGCTGGGCCGCGGCGGGCGCCGGGCAGGCGACGACGGTGGAGGTCGCCGCGCGCATCGAGGCCGCCCGCGCCGAGCTCGCCGACGCGCAGCAGCGCCTCAATGAGCTGGCGGGCACGCTCGAGGGCGCGACCGCCGCGGCCGACGACGCCCGAGTGAACGCCGCCTCGGCGAAGGCGGCGCTGCGCGAGCACGACACGGAGCTCGAATCCTGGCGGCGCGACCTCGCTCGGCTGACCAAGCAGGCGGAGGCGAACAAGTCGGAGCACGAGCGCGCCGCCGCCCGCGCCAATGAAGCCGACGCCCGCCTCGCCCAGCGCCGGGCGGAGCTCGACGAGACCCGCGACCGCCTCACCAGGGTGGACACGGACGTGGCGGCCTCGCCGGAGGAGCCGTCCTCGGCCGAGCGCGACGCCGCTCGCGCGGCCCTGAACCAGGCGAAGTCGCTCGAGATGGAGGCGGTGCTCGCGTCCCGCACGGCGCAGCAGCGCGCCGACGCGGAGGCGGGCAAGGGTGACGCGCTGCGGCGCCAGGCTGAGCAGGAGCGGCAAGCGAAGGCGCGCCACGAGGCGGCGATGGCGCGGCGGAGGGCGGAAGGGGAGCTGGCAGAGGCCGTCGAGAAGCATGCCCGCGACCTCTCCGCGCGCATCGCGGACGCCCTCGAGCGCGCGACCGCCGAGCGCGACGACCTCGCCGCGCAGGCGGCGAGCCTGCAGGGGCAGCTGCAGCAAGCCCGGCAGCAGGTGAGCGCCACCCGCCAGCAGCTCGCGCGGCTTACCGACAGCGCGCACCAGTCCGACATCGCGCGCTCGCAGGCGCAGGTGCGTATCGACGAAGCCGAGGCCAACGTCGCTGCCACCCTCGGCATCGCGGTGAGCGACCTGCTCGCGGACTACACCCCGGGCGAGGATTTCGACCGCGCGGCGGAGGAACAGCGGCTCAAGCAGGCGGAAAAGGACCTGCGCGCGCTGGGCAAGGTGAACCCGCTCGCGCTCGAGGAGTTCAAGGCGCTCGAGGAGCGCTACACGTTCCTGAGCACCCAGCTCGACGACGTCATCCAGGCGCGCAAGGACCTCGCCGGCGTGATCGAAGACGTCGACGCACAGATTCTGCAGCTGTTCACCGACGCCTGGGCGGACGTGGAGGCCGAGTTCCCGCGCGTGTTCCAGACGCTCTTCCCCGGCGGCGAGGCGCGGCTCCTGCTCACCGACCCCGACGACATGCTCACCACCGGCATCGAGATCGAGGCCCGCCCGCCCGGCAAGCGGGTCAAGCGCCTCTCGCTGCTCTCGGGCGGCGAGAAGTCGCTCACCGCGCTCGCTTTCCTCGTCGCCATCTTCCGCGCGCGCCCCAGCCCGTTCTACGTGCTCGACGAGGTGGAGGCAGCCCTTGACGACGTCAACCTCCGGCGCCTCATCGCCCTCCTCGAGGAGCTGCGGCAGGATTCCCAGCTCATCGTGATCACCCACCAGAAGCCGACGATGGACGTGGCCAACGTGCTCTACGGCGTGACCATGCGCGGCGACGGCGTGACGCGCGTGCTCTCCCAGCGCATGCAGCCGGCCGGGGCTGCGCCCGCGTGACACCGGCTGGCCTGGCACACTGGAGCGCATGAACACCACTGTCCTATGGATTGTCATTGCGGTCATCGTCATCGCGCTGATCATCGCCGGCATCGTCGTCGCCGGGAACAAGCGCAAAGCGTCGAAGACCGTCTCGTTTGAAAAGCCCGAGGAGCCGAAGCAGCTCACCCAGCAGGAGAAATCCGGCAACTACCAGGCGAAGGGCGGCTTCAACTTCGCGCAGGCGGACGCGCAGCCGAAGCAGCCCGAGCCGATCCGCCGCGAGCAGCCGAAGCCAGCTGCCGCGGCGTTCGCCGAGCCCGCCCAGCCCGCGGAGCATGAAGAGAGCGTGATCGAGCGGGCGATTTCGCGTGACGACGAACCGCAGGTGGCCCAGCCCACCGAGCCGACCCAGGCGCCCGAGCCAGCCCCGGCACCCGCCGACGAGGCCGTGGCCGAGGAGCTGCGCGCCCAGGAGGAGGAGCTGCCCGCGGCGGAAGAGGTCGTCGATACGGAAGCGGTGACCGAACAGGCGCAACCCGCCGAGCCGGAACCGCCGGCCGCAGTGGAGCCCGAACCGCTCGAGCCGGAGCCCACCGCTGCGGAAGCCGAGGCGGAGGAGGCTGCGGCAGCCGCGGCCGCCGCGGCGGAAAGCGCCGAAGAGGCGCGCGAGACCGGCGCGCCGGTTTCGGACGAGGCCGTTGTCGTCGAGCCGCCCGCGGACGAGCCGCTCGACGAGATCGAGCCGGCCGCCGGGCGCATCGGCAAGCTGCGCGGGCGCCTGTCGCGCTCCCAGAACGCGATCGGCCAGGGGCTCCTCGGCATCCTCACCGCGGGCGACCTCGACGAGGACGCGTGGGAGGAGATTGAGGACACCCTCATCATGGCCGACCTCGGCGCTGAGCTGACGATGAAGGTCACCGACGACCTGCGCCAAAAGATCGCCGAGCGCGGCGTGGAAACCGAGGAGCAGGCCCGCGCCATGCTGCGCGAGACCCTCATCGAGGCCGCCCGCCCGGACCTCGACCGCTCGATTAAGGCGATGCCGAACGACGGCAAGCCTGCCGTCATCCTCGTCGCCGGCGTCAACGGCACCGGCAAGACCACCACGACGGGCAAACTCGCGCGCGTGCTCGTCTCCATGGGCCACACCGTCGTCCTCGGCGCGGCGGACACGTTCCGCGCGGCCGCGGCTGACCAGCTGGAGACCTGGGGCAAGCGCGTCGGCGCCTCCACCGTGCGCGGCAAGGAAGGCGCGGACCCGGCGTCCGTCGCGTTCGACGCCGTGGCCACCGGCGTGGAGGAGGGCGCGGACGTCGTGCTCATCGACACCGCGGGCCGCCTGCACACCTCCACGGACCTCATGGACCAGCTGGGCAAGGTCAAGCGCGTGGTGGAGAAGAAGAGCCACGTCGACGAGGTGCTGCTCGTCCTCGACGCGACGGTCGGCCAGAACGGCATCACGCAGGCGCGCGTGTTCCGCGACGTCGTGGACATCACCGGCGTCGTCCTGACCAAGCTCGACGGCACCGCGAAGGGCGGCATCGTCTTCCAGGTGCAGGAGGAGCTCGGCGTGCCTGTCAAGCTCGTGGGCCTCGGCGAGGGTGCGGACGATCTCGCGCCGTTCGAGGTGGAGAGCTTCGTCGACGCCCTCCTCGGATAACAACCGCACCACCACGAGGTCGGCGTGCACGGCATCACGGTGACCGAGGCGCAGGCGACGGCAAGGTCGAATGTGAGAACAGGTGGGCACTCGCGTTAGGCTGTATCGAACTCATTTAGCGACAGAGGGAGTGCACACCGTGTTCGAGTCACTGTCCGACCGCCTCCAATCCGCCCTTGGTGGCCTGCGGGGCAAGGGCAAGCTCACCGAAGAGGACATCAACGCCACCGCGCGCGAGATCCGTATCGCGCTGCTGGAGGCGGACGTGTCGCTGCCGGTTGTCCGCGCGTTTATCAAGCGCGTCAAGGAGCGCGCGCTCGGTGCCGACGTCTCCGCCGCGCTGAACCCGGCGCAGCAGGTGATCAAGATCGTCGACGAGGAGCTCACCAACATCCTCGGCGGCGAGACGCGCCGGCTGAACCTAGCGAAGAACCCGCCGACCGTGATCATGCTCGCCGGCCTCCAGGGTGCCGGTAAGACCACGCTCGCCGGCAAGCTGGCGAACCACCTGGCCAAGCAGGGCCACACGCCGATGCTCGTGGCGTGCGACCTGCAGCGCCCGGGCGCGGTGCAGCAGCTGCAGATCGTCGGCGAGCGCGCCGGCGTGCCGACGTTCGCGCCGGACCCCGGTACCTCGATCGACTCCTTCGAGCACGAGATGGGTACCTCCCACGGCGACCCGGTCGCGGTGGCGCAGCAGGGCATCGAGTACGCGAAGCAGCACAAGAACGACGTGATGATCATCGATACCGCGGGCCGCCTCGGCATCGACGAAGAGCTGATGACGCAGGCGCGCAACATCCGCGACGCGGTGAACCCGGACGAGGTCCTCTTCGTCATCGACGCCATGATCGGCCAGGACGCGGTGAAGACCGCGGAGGCCTTCGCCGAGGGCGTCGACTTCACCGGCGTGGTGCTGACGAAGCTCGACGGCGACGCCCGCGGCGGCGCCGCTCTGTCCATCCGCGAGGTGACCGGCAAGCCGATCCTGTTCGCCTCAACGGGTGAGAAGCTCGACGACTTTGACGTGTTCCACCCGGACCGCATGGCCAGCCGCATCCTGGGCATGGGCGACCTGCTCTCCCTCATTGAGCAGGCGGAACAGACCTACAACGAGCAGGACGCGGAGGCTGCGGCAAACAAGCTGGCATCCGGCGAGCTCACGCTCGAGGACTTCCTCGACCAGCTGCTCATGATCCGACGCATGGGGCCGATCGGCAACCTGCTCAAGATGATGCCGGGCGGCAAGGCCATGAACGAGATGGCCGACATGGTCGACGAGAAGCAGCTCGACCGCATCCAGGCCATCATCCGCGGCATGACGCCGCAGGAGCGCCAGGACCCGAAGATCCTCAACGCCTCGCGCCGCAAGCGCATCGCCAACGGCTCGGGCGTCTCGGTCGCCGAGGTCAACCAGCTCGTGGAGCGGTTCTTCGAGGCGAAGAAGATGATGGGGCAGATGGCCAGCCAGTTCGGCCTGCCCGGCATGCCGGGGATGGGCCGCAGCGCCACGAAGAAGAAGCCGAAGGGCCGCAAGGGCAAGAACGGTAAGCGCAAGCCGGCGAAGCGCGGCGGCGGGATGCCGAAGATGCCGGGGATGCCGAATTTCCCGGGCATGCCCGGCGGCATGCCGGACCCCAAGGAGCTGGAGAAGCTCCAGGAGCAGCTGCCGGCCGGCATGCAGGGGATGGACCTGAACAACCTCGACTTCGACGAGGCGATGAAGCGGATGCAGAAGGGGAAGTTCTTCTAGGCGTCGGCTGCGGGGGCGGGGGCGGCCGGAGGCTCGTCGAGAAGCGAGAGCTCCCCAAAGATCGGCCCGAGCTGCTCCCAGAGCAGCGGGGCGAGGGTGGCGGCGTAGGCGTTCGAAATGTGGTTCTGGTCGCGGTAGATGTAGACGTTCCCGATTTGCGGCGGGCAGATGCCGTCGATGCAGTACCACGGCTCGGTGTCGATCTCCCACTGGGCGGCGCTGCCGTCGAGGAAGAACGCGGCGGGGTCCTCGGGGGCGTACACGACGTCCGCAGGCATCGAGCAGTCGCGCTCGGTGTAGCCCGCGACGATGCACAGGTTCGGGTCCATTGGGGCCCCGTCGGGGTTGAACATCCACGGGTTGTCGCGCAGGCCGACGAACGGCACGTTGAGCTCGGCGAGGCGCTCCCACAGGCGCGCGTAAGCCTCCGGCACGTAGTCCGCCGAGGCGATGCCCTCGCCCGCGTGGCCCGCGGGGCGGGTGGAGGTAGAGACGATCATCGCTGGGTTGAGCGCCTGGATCTCCGCAAGCGCGTTTTCGCCCCACTCGGCGCACACGGGGGAAACGATCTCGTTCGCTGGGTCGTCCGGGCCGCCGACGACGAGCGGGCACTCCTGGCGCACGAAGGACGCGACCTTGAAGTGGTGCTCCTTGCCCAGCTGGTCGAGGGGGATGACGAACGGTTCGATGTGCGAGCCGCCGACGAGCACCACCGTGGTCTGCGCGTTCACGTCGCCGTAGACGCAGTCCGGCCCCGGCATCGCGTCGGCGTCCTCGGGCAGGAACACCATGCAGCCTTCCTCGCCGATCGGCGGGAACACGCCCGCGATGAGGTTCGGGTTCGGCGCCGGCTCCACCGCCGGGACCGCGGCGCCGCGCAGCGCCATTGCCCCGGGGTACGTCGCCGGGTCGAGCGGCTTCTCGGCCGAATCCACCCGGTGGTCCCAATAGGGCTGCACCGCGAGCGCCACCACGAACAGCGCCGCGGCGAGGGCGCCCCCGGCCGCGCGCAGCCCGCCGGGCAGGGTGCGTAGCGACGCTCGCGCGTCCGCCACCGGGGTATCCGTGGCCTTCGGCCGCGGCCGGTGCTGGCGCAGCGGGTCCTCGACGAACGTGTGGGTGACGTGCGCGAGCGCCATCGAGAGAGCGATCACGGCGCCGCCGAGCCACGCCGGTGGGGTTTTAAAGCCACCGATGACCGTGACCAGGATGAGCAACGGCCAGTGCCACAGGTACAGCGGGTAGGCGATGCTGCCGAGCCACGTCATCGGGCCGGAGGATAACACCGTCGATACGGCGTTGCTGTTGCCCGAGAGCACCACGAGCGCCGCGCCGATGAGCGGGAAGAGCGCGAGTGGGCCCGGGAACGCGAGCGAGGTGGGGATGATGAAGCCGGTGGCGGTGATGAGGCCGACGCCGGTGAGCGCCGTAAGCCACGCCGTGGACTGCGGCAGCTGCCACTCCGCCGGGACGAACGCGAGCAGCGCGCCGAGCGAGAGTTCCCAGGCGCGCGAGAAGGTGGAGTAGTAGTTCTCCCCGGTGCCCACGAGCCCGAAGCGCGACGCCCAGGCGAACGAGCACACCGTGATCGCGGCGAGCACCCCGATGGCCACGCGCTTCGTGCGCTTCGGGTCGGCGTTGAGCTTGGACACCGCGAACGCGACGGCGGTGCCCATGAGGATGGCGACGAGGTAGAACTGCCCCTGCACCGACATGGACCACAGGTGTTGCAGGGGAGAGGTGTCCTGGCTGGCGGCGGCGTAGTCCGCGTTCTGCGCGATGAGCTCCCAGTTCTGGTAGTAGAGCATCGACGCGGTGACCTGGCGCGACAGCTCCGTCGACATGAGCTCAGGCGCGAACCCGAGCACGAGGAGCACGACCGTGACCACCACGAGCGCGAGCGCCGGCACGAGCCTGCGGATGGTGCGCCACAGCGGCCACCACGGGTTGAGGCTGGGGTTCGGGCGCAGCGCGTAGCGCAACTGGCTGCCGAGGAAGAAGTAGCCGGAGAGCAGGAGGAACACGTCAACGCCGCCGGAGACGCGGCCGACGAAGACGTGAAAGATCACCACAAGCGCGATGGCGTAGCCGCGCAAACCGTCGAGGTCGACCCGGTATGCGGTGGAGCCGCGCGCGGGGCTTAGGGGGGCTGCTGCCATCGTTCCTACCCCGTCTTCCAACCTCGTCCGCTAACGTCACAAACGTTAAAGACCATACATCCTCGCCGGGGCGCGCCCGAACAGCCTGGCCCGAGCGGCTCGCCGGCGGCGGCCGTTTTTGGTTTCGGGGGCGCTCGCGCGTACAGTATCTCAAGCTGTCAAGCGGGCGAGTCCGCCATCGTTGCGCGGAGCACCCGGCTGGCACGACAAGTCCATAACTGCGTACGCGCCGGACCCGTCCCTGGTTTCCGCACCGGGTCGGCCGGCCAGTCACGCGCAGGGTAAAGAAGAAGGGTTGAACCGGCTCGTCGATACGCGACGAGTGCCTGCACTGCCCAGTGACCACAAGGAAGTACACCATGGCTGTAAAGATCAAGCTGCAGCGCCTCGGCAAGATCCGCAACGCGCAGTACCGCGTCGTTGTCGCCGACGCTCGCACCCGCCGCGATGGCCGCGTCATCGAGAACATCGGCATCTACCACCCGAAGGAAGAGCCGTCGCTCATCCGCATCGACTCCGAGCGCGCCCAGTACTGGCTGGGTGTCGGCGCGCAGCCGACCGAGCCGGTGCTCGCGCTGCTCAAGGTGACCGGCGACTGGCAGAAGTACAAGGGCCTCGAGGGCGCCGAGGGCACCCTCAAGGTGAAGGAAGAGAAGCCGTCCAAGCTCGAGCTGTTCAACCAGGCGCTCGAGGAGGCCAAGAACGGCCCGACCGCCGAGGCCATCACCGAGAAGCGCCAGAAGGCGAAGGACGAGGCCGCCGCGAAGGAGGCCGCCGAGGCTGCCGCCGCTGCTGAGGCTGAGGCCGCTGAGGCTGAAGCTGCCGAGGGCGAGTCCGCCGAGGCTGCCGAGGAAGCTCCGGCCGAGGAGAACTAAGCGCCCCTCGCTTCTCAGCGACACCCCCGTTCCGCTTAACGCGGCACGGGGGTTTTGTCGCTCGCTGGGGGTTGTTGGCCCGGTTGTTGGCCTGGTCTTGCCCGGGAGTGGGGAGCCGCCACCGCAAACCGCCACCGAAGCAGCCTGCTACCGTAGCCACCCATGGAGCTCAACATCGGCCGTGTGGTCAAGTCCCACGGCGTGAAAGGCGAAGTCGCCGTGGAGTTGCTCGCGGACGAGTCGGAGGAGCACATCGTCGCCGGGGCGGTGCTCACAGGCCGCCAGGCGGGCAAGGAACGGGAGCTGACTGTCAAGACGGTGCGCCCGCACCAGCAACGCCTCCTCGTCAGCTTTGAGGAGGTGCCGGACCGCACCGCCGCGGACAGCCTGCGCGGGATGAAGTTCGTCGCCGAGCCGCTCGAGCGCGACGATGACTCGGACGAGTACTACAACCACGAGCTCATCGGCCTCAAGGTGTTCCACGATGGCGAGGAGGTCGGCGAGGTCACCGGCGTGATGGACGCGCCGAACCGCAAGATCCTCGAGATCGACTACCGCGGCAAGGAGGTGCTCGTCCCGTTCGTTATGGACTTCGTGCCAGACCTCGACTTGGACGCGGGCACCCTCGTGATCACCCCGCCCGAGGGGCTGCTCGATGTCTAAGCTGCGCTTGGACGTCATCACGATCTTCCCCGAGTACCTCGACCCGCTGCGCCACGCGCTGCTGGGCAAGGCGATCGAGCAGGGGATCCTCGAGGTCGGCGTGCACGACCTGCGCGACTGGGCCACCGGCAACCACAAATCCGTCGATGCGCCGCCGCTCGGCGGGGGGCCGGGCATGGTGATGAAGCCTGAGGTGTGGGGGCCCGCGCTTGACAGCGTCGCCTCCGGCCGCACCGGCGCCGAACTCCACTCCGCCGCCGCGCACCGCAACGACAAGGCGCGCCACGACGACGTCGCCAACGTCGCAGCGCGGCCGTACTCGGGCGGGGATGTCCGCGAAAGGGAGAACCCGGCGGCTCCCCTGCTCCTCGTGCCCACACCCGCAGGCACGCCGTTCACGCAGGAGGACGCGCGGGCGTGGTCGCGCGAGGAGCACATCGTCTTCGCGTGCGGGCGCTACGAGGGCATCGACCAGCGCGTGTTGGAAGACGCGAAGCAACGCTACCGGGTGCGCGAGGTCTCGATCGGGGACTACGTGCTCATCGGCGGGGAGGTGGCGGTGCTCGTCATCGCGGAGGCGGTCACGCGGCTCATCCCGGGCGTGCTCGGCAACACGGAAAGCCACGAGGACGACTCGTTTTCCGACGGCCTGCTCGAGGGCCCGAGTTACACGAAGCCGCGGGTCTGGCGCGGCCTGGAAGCCCCGGCGGTGCTCACATCCGGCGACCACGCGAAGGTGCAGGCGTGGCGCCGCGAGCAATCGCTCAAGCGCACGAAAGCGGTGCGCCCGGACCTGCTCGAATGCGCGGAGCTCAGCGACGAGGATCGGTTCGCGCTCGACGCCCGAGACGTCACCACCAGCCTGGACGTGATTGTGGACGGGAAGCGGTGGAGCGGAGCCGTCGAGAAGCGAATGCGAAAGTCGCTCAAGCAGGCGGGGTACCGCACGACGAGCATCGAGCTCGAGGGGCCGCGCGCGGCGCACTGCTTCGAGCCGTCGATGCTCGAGCGGCAGTACGAGTACGAGCACGGCCGCCCGCCCGCCGGGGAGGTCCGCGGGCTGACGGTCACGGGCCGCACCGCGCTGCCGCTGGCGGAGGCGACGCAGGCGGTCGCCGCGGCCCTGCCCGAGGGCACCCCGTGGTACGGCACCACAGTAGTATCGCCCGAATGACATCAATCGCAGACACCATCGCGAACGAAATCAACGTCAAACCGGGGCAGGTCGAGGCCGCCCTCAAGCTGCTCGCCGAGGGCAACACCGTCCCCTTCATCGCCCGCTACCGCAAAGAGGCGACGGGCGGCCTCGACGACGCGCAGCTGCGCCACATCGAGGAGCGCAACACGTACCTCATCGAGCTCGCCGAGCGTAAGAAAGCGGTGCTGGAAAGCATCGAGGAGCAGGGCAAACTCACCGACGAGCTCAAGCGCGAGATCCTCGCAGCCGACACGAAGGCGCGCGTGGAGGACCTCTACCTGCCGTACAAGAAGCGACGCAAGACCAAGGCGGACATCGCGCGCGAGGCGGGGCTCGAGGCGCTCGAGCAGCAGCTTATCGACGATCCTTCGGCCGACCCCGAGACCCTCGCCGCGGCCTACCTGTCCGAGGGCTTCCCGGACGCGAAGGCGGCGCTCGACGGGGCGCGTGCGATCCTTGTCGACCGCTTCGCCACCGACGCGGACCTCGTCGGCGAGGTGCGCGACCGGGTCTACGCGCAGGGCACGATGCGCTCCGGCGTGGTCGAGGGCAAGGAAACCGAGGGCGCGAAGTATGCCGACTACTTCGAGTTCTCGGAGCCCCTCGACACCCTGCCGAGCCACCGCATCCTCGCGCTGCTGCGCGGCGAGTCGGAGGGCGTGCTCGTGCTCGACATGGACCCGGGCGAGGAGGCCGTGTACGAGGGGATGATCGCCGAGCGCTTCGGCCTGCCGGTGAAGGATTCCGAGTGGCTGGCCAAGGCGGTGCGCTGGGGCTGGCGTACGAAGCTGCAGGTCTCCGCGAACCTTGATACGCGCATGCGGCTCAAAGAGAAGGCGGAGGCTGGCGCGCTCGAGGTGTTCAAGACGAACCTGCGCGACGTGCTCCTCGCAGCACCCGCCGGGCAGCGTGCCACGCTCGCGCTCGACCCGGGCTACCGCAACGGCGTGAAGTGCGCGGTGGTGGACGAGACGGGCAAGGTGCTGGCCACCACGATCGTCTACCCGCACCAGCCGCAGAATAGGTGGGACGCGGCGCGGGCGGAGCTGGCCACGCTCGCCGCGGAGCACGGCGTTGAGCTCATCGCGGTGGGCAACGGCACGGCGTCGCGCGAGTCGGAGAAGCTCGCCGGGGAGGTCGCGGACCTCATCGCGCAGGCGGGCGGGAAGCGCCCGACGCCGGTGGTGGTCAGCGAGTCCGGCGCGTCGGTGTACTCGGCAAGCCCCATCGCGGCGGAGGAGTTCCCGGACATGGACGTCTCGCTGCGCTCGGCGGTCTCCATCGCCCGGCGGCTGCAGGACCCGCTCGCGGAGCTGGTGAAGGTGGACCCGAAGGCACTCGGCGTGGGGCAGTACCAGCACGACGTGAACCAGACCGCGCTCGCGCAGACCCTCGACGCCGTGGTGGAGGACGCGGTGAACTCCGTCGGCGTCGACGTGAACACGGCATCCGTGCCGCTGCTCGAGCGCGTCGCGGGCCTGTCCGGCACGGTGGCGAAGAACATCGTGGCCTACCGCGACGAGCACGGCCGCTTTACCACCCGCAAGGAGCTGGGCAAGGTGCCGCGCCTCGGGCCGAAGGCGTTCGAGCAGGCCGCGGGATTCTTGCGCATCCAGGGCGGGACAAACCCGCTGGACGCCTCCGCGGTGCACCCTGAGGCGTACCCGGTCGTGGAGAAGGTGGCGGCGACGACGGGCCTGGCCACCGAGAAGCTGATCGGTAACACGACGGTGCTGACGAAACTTTCGCCCGCGGACTTCGCCGACGACACCTTCGGCGTGCCCACCGTCACCGACATCTTGGCCGAGCTGGACAAACCGGGCCGGGACCCGCGCCCGGAGTTCAAGACCGCGTCGTTTAAGGAGGGCGTCAACGAGGTCAAGGACCTGATACCCGGAATGATCCTGGAGGGCACGGTGACCAACGTGGCGGCGTTCGGCGCGTTCGTGGATGTCGGCGTGCACCAGGACGGCCTGGTCCACGTCTCCGCCATGAGCCACAAGTTCGTCTCCGACCCGCACGAGGTGGTGCGATCTGGGCAGGTGGTGAAGGTGAAAGTTATGGACGTCGACGTCGCGCGCAACCGCATCGGGCTGAGCTTGAGGCTTGACGACGAGCCAGGGCAGCCCGCCGCGGCAAAGACACAGCAGCCGCGGAAGAAGGGGCAGGGGCGGAAGGGGCCGAAGGAACGTCGTCAAGCGAACGGCTCAATGGCCGATGCCCTCAAGCGGGCGGGATTTGGGAACTGACCGGCGGGTCTGTAAGATACCGCAGGTTGTTGTAACCGACACGAACCGGCCGAGCGCCCCGCACGGGGAAGCGCCGCCAGGGTCCTCTGTCCGAAACGAAAAGGATTGCTTCTATGAGCAACGGCAAGATTGATCTGGTCGACGCCGGCCAGCTGCGCGACGACATCCCGGACTTCCGCCCGGGCGACACCCTCGACGTGCACGTCAAGGTCATCGAGGGTTCCGTGACCCGTACCCAGGTGTTCACCGGCTTCGTCGTGCGCCGCCAGGGCGGCGGCATCCGCGAGACCTTCACCGTCCGCAAGGTTTCCTTCGGCATCGGCGTCGAGCGCACCTTCCCGGTGCACTCCCCGAACATCGAGAAGATCGAGGTTGTCCGCAAGGGCGACGTGCGCCGCGCGAAGCTGTACTACATGCGCGACCTGCGCGGCAAGGCTGCCCGCATCAAGGAGCGTCGCTAGTTTCAGCGCGCCTGTGAACCCCGTCCGAGTTGCCTCGGACGGGGTTTGTCGCGTTTTGTCGCGTTCTAGTGGCAGGCCGCGGTGGTGCTAACGTATCCCGGGTGACGAATTCGAACGTGCCCGCGAACGGGCAGCCGGCCCAGCAGCCCCACAACCCGTACGCACAGGCCGAGCCGGTGTACGAGGTGGACGGCGCTGCGGCGCAGGGCGAGAAGAAGGAAATGCCCTGGTACATCGAGATCCCGGTCGTCGTCGTGCTCACGCTGCTGATCATGTTCCTCATCCAGACCTTCATCGGCCGGCTCTACGTCATCCCGTCCGCGTCGATGGAGCCGACGCTGCACGGTGAGAACGGCTCCGGCGACCGCATCTTCGTGGAGAAGGTGAGCTACTACTTCTCCGACCCGAAGCCGGGCGACGTCATCGTCTTCGCGGGCACCGATTCGTGGAACACGGGCTTTACCTCCAACCGCTCCGACAACCCGGTCGTGCGCGGGCTGCAGGAGGCCGGTTCCTGGGTCGGCCTCGTGCCCAAGGACGAGAACACGCTGGTCAAGCGCATCATCGCGAAGGGTGGCCAGACGGTGTCGTGCCAGGCGGGTGACCCGGCGATCATGGTGGACGGCAAGCCGATTGACCAGTCCTACATCCTCCAGCCGAACTTCTACCCGGTGGATCCCTCGACCGGCTCGGACGCGTGCGGCGGCCCGTACTTCGGCCCGGTGACGGTGCCGGAGGGCAACTACTTCATGATGGGCGACAACCGCACCAACTCCCTCGACTCGCGCTACCACATGGGTGACCAGTACGAGGGCACGATTCCGAAGAAGAACATCCGCGGCAAGGTCGAGGCCGTCGTCTTCCCGCTCAACCGCATGCAGGGCGTGGCCGACCCGGACATTCAGAAGTAGGGCAGTGCGCCGCCTGAAACAACTGCGCACCTACGAAGTCGCGCTGGACAAGGCGGGCCTCGGCCCCGTCGCGGGCGTCGACGAGGCGGGTCGCGGCGCGTGTTTCGGGCCCATCACCATCGCCGCGTGCGTCCTGCCCACCCGCCCGCTTCCGCAGCTCGAGGGGCTCACCGACTCGAAGCAGCTCACCGCCCGCAGGCGCGAGGTGCTTTTCGACGCCATCCGGTCCACCGCGACCGCCTACAGCGTCGTGCACGTCCCGGCCGCCGAGATCGACCGGCGCGGCATCCAGCATGCCAATCTCGATGGCGCGCGTCGCGCCGTGGCGGGGCTGTCGGTGCGCCCGGGCTTCGTGCTTGTCGACGCGTTCCGCATCCCCGGCCTCCCCGCACCCCAGCTGCCGGTGATCGGCGGGGACTTCACCGCGCGCTGCATCGCCGCGGCGAGCGTGCTGGCGAAGGTGAGCCGCGACCGGCTCATCTGCGAGATGGCGGCGTCGTACCCGGAGTACGGGCTCGAGGCGCACAAGGGGTATTCCACGAAGGTGCACATGGACGCGGTGCGCCGCCACGGCGCGAGCGCCGAGCACCGTTATAGTTATGCGAACGTCAGGGACGCTGACACGTTTTATACCGAGTCTCTCACCGAGTCTCTCACCGAGTCGACTGCAAGGGGTCATGTATGAGCGCCGAGGATCTTGACAACTACGAGGCCGAAGTCGAGCTCTCCCTGTACCGCGAGTACCGCGACGTGGCCAGCCAGTTCTCCTACGTCGTGGAGACGGACCGCCGCTTCTACCTCGCCAACGGGGTGAAGCTCATCCCGCACACCGAGGGCGGCGACGTCTACTACGAGGTGCTCATGTCCGACGCCTGGGTGTGGGACATGTACCGCGCCGTGCGCTTCGTGCGCTACGTGCGCGTGATCACGTACAAGGACGTCAACATCGAAGAGCTGGACAAGCCGGAGCTGACCTTCCCGGAGTAGTCGGCCCTGCCAGGCCGAGCCGCCGGGAGGAGCAGGGGGTGTAGGGCAAAGGGATTGAGGTCAATTTTGTCCTCAATCCCTCGGCACCCCACCCCACCCCGACAGCGCTTTGCGATTTTTTCGGCCGAGGGAACCGCGCTACCACTTCTTGCGTCTAATAGGCACCCAACATTTTGGAACCTATGACGACAAGGAGTGGCAATGCAGGTGGATTACGCGGCGCAGTACGAGCTGGGCCGGGCAGGGGAACGGGCCGCCATCCGGTGGTACGAGGAGGAGGGCTACACCCTCCTCGCGCACCGCGCGCGGATGCGGGCGGGCGAGATCGACGCGGTGGTGGAGGACCAAGACGGCACGATCGTGTTCGTCGAGGTGAAATCGCGCCGCGGCACCGCGTTCGGCGCGGCCGAGGCGGTGACCACGAAGAAGCTCACCACGATGCGGCGCTGCGCGGCGCAGTGGCTCGAGCAGCACCCGGCGGCGGGTCTGCGCGAGATCCGCTTCGACGTCGTCGAGGTTGTCCTCGACGGCGAGGATTACATCCTGCGCAGGTTCCCGGGGGTCGAAGATGGCGCTTGCTAGCACGCGCAGCGCGACCGTCGAGGGGGTCGCCGCGCAGATGGTAACGGTGGAGGCCAACGTCGGCGCCGGCCTGCCGGGCATGCACATGGTGGGCCTCGGCGACGCCGCGGTAAAGGAGTCCCGCGAGCGGATCCGCACCGCGATCGCGAACTCGTCGCTGGCGTGGCCGCGGACGAAGATCATGGTCTCGCTCTCCCCGGCGCACCTACCGAAGGCGGGCTCGCACTTCGACCTGCCCATCGCGCTCGCGGTGCTCGGCAGCCTCGACCCGCGGGCGCACGAGCGGCTCGCGACCACGATGTTCCTCGGCGAGCTCGCCTTGGACGGTGCGTTGCGACGGGCCGAAGGCGTGCTCCCGATGCTCCTCGCCGCGCTCGGCACGGCAGATGGCGCGGGCGGCGCAGGGAACACCGTGAAAACGGTGGTGGTGCCGCGGGCGAACGCCGAGGAGGCCGCACTGCTCGGCCGGCGCGAGGTGCTCGTCGCGGACTCGCTGGCCCAGGTGTGGCGCTGGTGCATCGGCGAGGTGGAGTTGGAGGGGGTGGGGGCTCCGGAGGCGTCGATACGCAAGGCGGACGTCCCCGACTTCCGCGACATCGCGGGGATGAGCGAGGAGCGCGAGGCGCTCGAGGTCGCGGCCGCGGGCGGGCACCACGTGATGATGATCGGCCCGCCGGGCAGCGGCAAGTCGATGCTGGCGGAGCGGCTGCCGTCGATCCTGCCGCCGCTGACGGTGGAAGAGATGGTGGAGGTTACGGCGATCCACGCCGCCGCCGGGACCTCCGGCGGGGGTGCGGTGGCGGCGCGGCCGTTCGTCGCTCCGCACCCCTCGATCACGCGCGCGGCGCTCACCGGCGGCGGGGGCGCGAACCCGGTGCCGGGGGCGGTGAGCCTGGCGCACCGCGGGGTGCTCTTCCTCGACGAGGCCTCTGAGATCCCGGCCCACGTGCTCGACGGGCTGCGCATCCCGCTGGAGAAGCGGGAGGTGCGCCTGAGCCGCCTGCGCAGCGACGTCGTGTACCCCGCGGATTTCCAGCTTGTGCTCGCGGCGAACCCGTGCGCGTGCGAGCGCAAGCGGGGTAAGTGCGTGTGCACCTCCCCGGTGCGCGCGCGGCACCTGCGCAACGTCTCCGGACCGCTGCGCGACCGCATCGACGTGGTCGTGCGCACCTCGGGCGACGCCACCGTCGTCAGCGCGGAGGGCGCCGAGCCGTCGAGCGCGATCGCCGAGCGAGTCCTCGCCGCCCGCGAGCGAGCGAGCGCAAGGTGGACGCGGGCGGGTATCGAGGAGTCCGTCAACGGCCGGGTCAGCCCCACCCTCATCCGGCGCTGCTTCCCGGCGCGGGAATCGGCGATGGCGTTTTTGGAGACGGAGCTCGCGCTGGGGGAGCTCACGCAGCGCGGGGTGGACCGGTGCCTCAAGCTCGCCTGGACGCTCGCGGACCTCGAGGGCGTGGACGTGCCGGACATTGACCACGTGGACCGGGCGATGGCGCTGCGGACCTCGCACGCGAAGGCGGTGGCGTAGATGAGCACACTGGAATCCTGGGCGTACCTGAGCCGCGTCGTTGAGGGGCCGTCGCGCCACCTCCAGGCGCTGCTGCGCGAGGGCCGCACCGCTGACGAGATCGCAGACGGCGTGCGCTCCCGCGCCGGGTGGATCGGCGGGCTGCGCGCGCAGACCGAGAACCGCTACACCTGGGACCGTCCCGCCGAGGACCTCGAGCGGGCGGCGGAGTGCGGTTACACGCTGCTCACGCCGGAGTCGCCCGGGTGGCCGCGCGAGGCCATCGACCTCGCGTTCACCCGCGGCGCTGCGGCGGCGGCGCACAACGGCGCCGTGCCCCAGCCCGACGGCATCGCCCCGCACGCGCTGTGGGTGCGCGGCAACCCGGACCTGGCCGGGTTGTTTGCGAACTCCGTCGGCGTGGTGGGCACGCGCCAGGCGACGCAGTACGGCCACACGGCCACGCGCGACCTGGTCAAGGGGCTGGGGAAGTACCGTTACACGATCGTCTCCGGGGGCGCCGTGGGCATCGATACGGTGGCCCACCTCACCGCGCTCGACGTCAACGCGCCCACCGTGGCGGTGGCTGCGTGCGGGCCGGGCGTGGCGTACCCGCGCTCGAACGCGGCCATGTTCGACCGAATCGCGGCGTCTGGGGGCGCGATTGTCAGCGAGTACCCGCCGGATACCACCCCGGACCGCCACCGTTTTCTCACCCGCAACCGGCTCGTCGCGGGGCTCACGCTGGGCACCGTGCTCGTCGAGGCGGCGTTCCGCTCCGGGGCGCTGAACACCCTGAAATGGGTGAACACGTTCAACCGCGCGGCGATGGCCGTGCCGGGCCCGATCACGGATGTGGAGTCGCTCGGCGCCAACCTGGCCATCCAGGATAACCGGGCGACGATGGTGCTCAACGCCGACCAGATCCACGAGCAGCTCTGCGGCGTCGGGCAGGTGGACGCGGAGGGGGCGATGGAGGCGCTCTTCCCGGCGAGCGACGTGCAGCGGCTCACCAGAAACGAGTTACGCATTTACGACGCGCTCCCGCCCGTCGGCCGCCCCGGCCGGGAGGCGGAGGACATCGCCGCGGACGCTGGTCTGACCATCGGGCTGACGGTGCACATCTTGATGGACCTCGCCGGACGCGGGCTCGTCGAGCGGGAGCGCCGGCTGTGGTCCCGCGCCGAACGCCCGGACGAGGAGGAGAGCGCGGCAGCGTCGCAGGGGTAGACTCCTGGGGCATGAGTAAACCAGTGGGGCAGCTGCAGGCGGCGGTGGCGGACTTCGCCGAGTACGCCGAGCTCGTCCTCGGGCGCTCCCCGAACACGGTGAAGGGCTACGTCTCGGACCTGGCCACCCTCGCGGGGTTCGCCGACACATACAGCGAGTTCACCCTCGACGCCCTGCGCCGCTGGCTTGCCGACGCCCTCGCGGCGGGCAAGAGCCGCTCGACGCTTGCCCGCCGCACCGCTGCCGTGCGGGCGTTTTCCACGTGGTCCTACCGGCAGGGCCACATCGACGCGGACGTGGCAGCGCGCCTCAAGGCGCCGAAAGTGACCCGCCCGCTGCCCAACGTCGTGCGCGGCGAGCGCGCCGGCGAGCTCGTGGAGGCGGACACGGCCGACGACGCGCACCCCGCGGAACACCTGCGCGACCGCGCGATGCTCGAGCTGCTCTACGCCACCGGGATGCGCGTCGGCGAGCTCACCGGGCTGAACCTCGGCGACGTCGACCTCGCCCGCGGGCTCGCCCGGGTCACCGGTAAAGGCAACAAGCAGCGCGTCGTGCCGTTCGGGGACGAGGCCGCGGCGGCGGTCGCCGAGTGGCTCGAGCGCGGCCGCACCGAGCTCGCGGGGGAGACCGACGCGCTGTTCGTCGGCTCGCGGGGCGGGCGCATCGACCAGCGCCAGGTGCGCCGCGTCGTGGACCGCGCCGGGGCGCGCACGGGCGTCGAGCACGTCAGCCCCCACACGCTGCGCCATACCGCCGCCACGCACATGCTCGAAGGCGGGGCGGACCTGCGCGTGGTTCAGGAAATGCTTGGGCACACGAGCCTGCAGACCACGCAGATCTACACCCACGTCTCCGCCCAGCGGCTCAAGCGCGTGTACGACCAGGCCCACCCGCGGGCCTGACGCCGCCTACACCGGCTACACCGGTTACACCGGCTTGAGCCGGATCCGGGGCGGGTCGAGCAGCCGCAGCGGGTCGATGTAGGTGTCCTTGCCGGCAAGCGCGCCCCAGTGCAGGCCGTCGTGCGCACCCGAGTACGCCGCGGAGGCGCGGGCGAGGGTGCCGATCGGCTGGCCTTCGCTCACGCGGTCGCCCACCGCGAGCGTGGTGCGCACCGGTTGGTACGTCGTGCGGATACCGCCCGGGTGGTCGACGGAGACCACGGGCGTGCCCGCCACCGCGCCGACGAACGCGACGGTGCCGTCGCCCGCCGCGAGCACGGGGCCGCCGGCGCGCGCCGGGAGGTCCACGCCGCGGTGGCCGGGCTGCCAGTTTCGCTCCGGGATCTCGGCGGGCCGGCTCACCCCGGCCGGCTGCCGAGTGCCCGCAACCGGGTCGACCCAGGCGAGTGCGGGGGAGGCGGACGCAAAAAGAGCGCAGCTGATGGCGGTGAGGGCGGCTGGGGGCCGGAGGATCGTCGATACGCACATGCTCGCACTACAGCACCCCGGGCGACGGAAGGGAACCCCGCGCCCGCGAAGCTGTGGATAACTCGCGCGCGCGGGCGGGGCTATCCACAGAACGCGCAGATGAGATTAGGTTTTTGCGGGGTGAGCGGGTAGTGTTGCTCGGGCAGCTCGTATGGGCTGACGACGCGCGCCGGATAATGCCAGCTCAGCGACGGTCCCTCTCACAGGGTGCGGGGCTAGCACGGTGCCAGGGTGCGGGATAAAAACCCGCACGTGAGACTTTCTAGTAACCGAACTACTTTCTCCGAAGGAGACAAAGCCATGGCAGTTGTAACCATGCGTGAACTCCTCGACGCCGGTGTGCACTTCGGCCACCAGACGCGTCGCTGGAACCCGAAGATGCGCCGCTTCATCTTCACCGACCGCAACGGCATCTACATCATCGACCTGCAGCAGACGCTGACGTACATCGATGAGGCGTACGAGTTTGTCAAGGAGACCGTCGCGCACGGCGGCACCATCCTGTTCGTGGGCACGAAGAAGCAGGCCCAGGAACCGATCCAGGAAGAGGCGCAGCGCGTCGGCATGCCGTACGTGACGCACCGCTGGCTGGGCGGCATGCTCACCAACTTCCAGACCGTGTCCAAGCGCATCGGTCGCATGAAGGAACTGCAGGCCATGGATGCAGCCGAGGACGGCTACGCGGGCCGCGGCAAGAAGGAAATCCTCATGCTCACCCGCGAGCGCATCAAGCTCGAGCGCGTGCTGGGCGGCATCGCGGACATGACCAAGGCGCCGTCCGCGCTGTGGATCGTGGACACGAACAAGGAGCACATCGCCGTCTCCGAGGCTCAGAAGCTGCGCATCCCCGTCGTGGCCATCCTGGACACCAACTGCGACCCAGACGTTGTCGACTTCCCGATCCCGGGCAACGACGACGCCATCGGCGCCGTGAAGCTGCTCACCCACATCGTGGGCGAGGCTGTCGTGGCCGGCAAGCAGCAGCGCGAGGAGCGCCAGCTCGCCGCCGCGCGCGGCGCCGCCGGTGACACCGACGCGAAGCGCCAGGCCGAGGTCTCCGAGGCTGCGGCTGCCGCCGCGGTGTCCGAGGATGTCTCCGCCGCCGACGCCGCCAAGGCCGCCGTCGCCGCCGAGGCTGCGGCGCCGCAGGTGGTCGAGGCGGTCGAGCAGCCGGCAGCCGTCCGTGCCGCCGAGCAGGCTGCGGACCAGGCTGACGCCCAGGCAACCGGCACCGAGTCCGCCGAGTAAGGCACCGGCCTACACGGCACCGTGCCACCCGAGCACCCCGTAGCCCGATCGCGCCCGCCGGTGAATCCGGCGCTGTCGCGGCGGGCGCGGGGTGTTCGCGTATCTCACCCGTTTCCTCGCCGTGCCGCGCCATAGTGGCCCGCCATCGTGCCGAGCCAGGCATCGTCGGCTACGCTTGAAACGGTTTGAACCCTTTTAGCAACACATTCACGAGGAGGATCGCCCCTATGGCGAACTACACTGCTGCTGACGTCAAGAAGCTCCGCGAGACCACCGGCTCCGGCATGCTCGACTGCAAGAAGGCGCTCGAGGAGACCGACGGCGACTTCGAGAAGGCCGTCGAGAACCTCCGCATCAAGGGCGCGAAGGACGTGGGCAAGCGCGCCGAGCGCAACGCGCTCGAGGGCCTCGTCGCCGTCTCCGGCAACACGATCGTGGAGATCAACTCCGAGACCGACTTCGTGGCCAAGAACCAGGAGTTCAAGGACGTTGCGGACCAGATCGCCCAGGCCGCCGCGGCCGTGAAGGCGAACTCCCAGGAGGAGCTGGCCAACGCCGACGTCAACGGCGAGGCCGCGCACGACGTGCTCGAGCGCCTCTCCGCGAAGATCGGCGAGAAGCTGGAGCTGCGCCGCGCCGCAACCCTCGAGGGCGACAACGTCGAGGTCTACCTGCACCAGAAGGCCGCCGACCTCCCGCCGGCCGTCGGCGTGCTCGTCGCCTACACCGGTGACAACGCCGAGGCCGCGCACCAGGTCGCGCTGCAGATCGCCGCGATGAAGGCCCGCTACCTCAACCAGGACGCCGTGCCGGCCGAGGTCATCGAGAAGGAGCGCGCGGTCCAGGAGGAGATCACCCGCAACGAGGGCAAGCCCGAGGCTGCCATCGAGAAGATCGTCGAAGGCCGCATGGGCGGCTTCTTCAAGGACGTCGTGCTCCTCGACCAGCCGTCGCTCGCGGACTCCAAGAAGACCGTGAAGCAGTTCGCTGACGAGAACGGCATCGAGGTCACCGACTTCGTCCGCTTCGAGGTCGGCCAGGCGTAACCCGCCCCGCCGTCAAAGCCTCGGTCTTGTACCGGGGCTTTTGCGTTGCGACGCGTGCCCGCCCCACCCGCTACCACCTTTCGCAGCGATCCTGTCAGCCCGGACACCACCCCGCGCCCCAGCGGATCTGGGTTTGCGGCCACGCAGCGTAGAATCTTCCGGGAGTGTTACGAGACCCCCAGCAAAAGGAGCAATGACCGGTGACTGACCACAACCCCAACCGCACAGGTTTCAAGCGAGTGATGCTGAAGCTGGGCGGTGAGATGTTCGGCGGCGGGAAGGTTGGCATCGACCCGGACGTGGTGGAGTCCGTCGCCCGCCAGATCGCGGACGTCGCCCGCGGCGGAACCGAGGTGGCTGTGGTGATCGGCGGCGGCAACTTCTTCCGCGGTGCCGAGCTGCAGCAGCGCGGCATGGATCGCGCGCGCTCGGATTACATGGGCATGCTGGGCACGGTGATGAACTGCCTGGCGCTGCAGGACTTCCTCCAGCAGATGGGCGTGGATTGCCGCGTGCAGACCGCGATCAACATGGCCCAGATCTCGGAGCCGTACCTGCCGCTGCGCGCCGCGCGCCACCTGGAGAAGGGCCGCGTGGTCATCTTCGGCGCCGGCATGGGCATGCCGTACTTCTCCACGGACACCACGGCGGCACAGCGCGCGCTCGAGATCGGCTGCGAGGTGCTGCTCATGGCGAAGGCCGTCGACGGCGTGTACGACTCGGATCCGCGCACGAACCCGGACGCGAAGCTCTACTCCGAGATCTCGCCGCGCGAGGTCATCGAGCACGGCCTCAAGGTTGCCGACGCCACCGCGTTCAGCCTCTGCATGGACAACAACATGCCGATCCTCGTGTTCAACCTGCTCAAGGAGGGCAACATCGCCCGCGCCGTCGCTGGCGAGCAGGTGGGCACCCTCGTCGCCTAGCCCGCAGCGACGCCCGCGAGCAGCGCCTCGACGTCGCGCGCCACGCGCAACAGCTCCGGCCCGGTGAGCGTGAGGCTGCCGAGGTGCACCCCGCCGAGCGCGATCGCGGGCGTGCCCAGCACGTTAAACAGCGAGCACCAAGGCGACCACTGCGTCTGTGCCTCGAAGCTCTCCGCGGGGGAGAGCGACGGAAAGTAGCCGAGCGGCGGCGGGTCGAACGCGAGGGTGGGGGAGAGCACCGCGTCCACGCCCCACTGCGCTGCGAGCAGCCCCGGCAGCGCGCGCTTGTGCGCCGCAGCCGCCTCGAGGGCGCCGGGCGCGAGCCGGTGTGACTCCTCGACGAGCCAGCCGATGTAGTCGCTGTCTAGCGGGTCCACGTTGCGGAAGCCCGCCTTGATCGCGACGGAAAAGTGCGCGTACGTCTCGCGCGACTCGCGGTAGGGCGCGAGTTCGACCACGTCGTAGGGCAGGAGGGCAGCAAGCGTCTCGACGATCGCCCCGCGCCGATCCTGCACCGGCGGGTCGGCGAACACGCCCCGGGTGAGCACCCCGATGCGCACCGGCCGCCGCGCCCGCCCGCCCGCCGGCCACCCGGTAAGGGTGAACAGGTCTTTGACGCCTCTGGTGAGGAACCCGTGGGCGGGCAACTGCCGGCCCGCGAGCTTCAGCCCGACGACCTCGCACGCCGCGGCGGGCACGCGCACCGAGCCGCCGGCGTCCGTGCCGTGCGCCGCGCGGCAGGTCCCGTCCGCCACGACTACCGCGGCCCCGGTGGACGAGCCGCCCGGCGTACACTCCGGGTAGGCGGGGGATTCGAGCACCGGCACGCCGGGGCGTTCCGCGTAGCACGTGGCCCCGAGCTCCGAGGTGAGGGTTTTGTCGGGGACGGTGGCACCGGCGCGGAGCAGCGCCTCGACGAACGGGTCGGTCTCGGTGGGATGCGTCGTGCGCGCGGGGTTGCCGTGGGTGGTGGGCAGGCCCGCGACGTCGGTGCCGTCCTTCACCGGGATCTGCCACCCGGCGAGGCGCCCGCGACGCTGCGGTGCAGCGGGCGCGCCGTCGTCCGCGCCGCCGGGCGTTGCGGCGGACGTGAACGCGGGGTGCAGCATGGCGACAGTGTAGGCCCGGGCGACGCTGGTACGTTAGTGGGGACGCAATCCCGAGAAACGATAGGGGTACACCCATGATTGATGACGTTTTGCTGGACGCCGAGGAGCGCATGACCCACTCGGTGGACCACACCCGCGAGGAGCTTTCCACCATCCGAACCGGCCGTGCGAACCCGGCCATGTTCAACGGTGTGATGGCGGACTTCTACGGCGCGCCGACCCCGATCACCCAGATGGCCACCATCTCGGTGCCGGAGCCGCGCATGCTGCTGATCAAGCCCTACGACATGTCCACCATGGGCGAGATCGAGAACGCCATCCGCAACTCCGATCTCGGCGTGAACCCGACGGACGACGGCCAGGTCATCCGCGTCTCCGTGCCGCAGCTCACGGAGGAGCGCCGCCGTGACCTGGTCAAGCAGGCGAAGCAGAAGGGCGAGGAGGGAAAGATCGCCATCCGCAACGTGCGCCGCTCCGGGATGGACGCGCTGAAGAAGATCCAGAAGGACGGCGACGCCGGCGAGGACGAGGTCGCCACCGCCGAGAAGTCGCTGGACAAGACGACCCAGACGTACGTCGCGCAGATCGACGACATCGTGCAGCGCAAGGAAGCCGAGCTGCTGGAGGTCTAAGGTGGCCACCACCGAGCACGAATACGGGCACGAACACGGGCACGAACACGAGCACCGCGCCACACCGAGCCGCTGGCCCTCGCACGCGCCGAAGCCGAAGAACAAGGCGGGGCGCGACCTGCCCGCGGCGATTACGACCGGCGTGGTGCTCGGCGCGCTCGTCATCGCCGCCGTCATGGTCGGCCCGGTGGCCTGGTACCCCCTCGTCGCCGTCGCGGTCGCGCTCGCGATGTGGGAGGTGATGACGCGCCTGCGGGAGGGCGGCTACCAGCAGCCCCGCACGCTCATGATCATCCTCGGCCAGGCGATGCTGTGGCTGTCCGTCCCGTACGGCACCACCGGCCTCGTCGCCGGCTTCGCGTTCACCGTGCTCGTGGTCATGTTCTGGGGCATGTTCCACCAGGGCCGCCACAACCGCCCCGAGAACTACCTGCGCGACACTGCCGTCGCCATCTTCGTGCTCGCCTGGATCCCGCTGTTCGGTACGTTCGCCGCGATGATCTCCGTGATCAGCGAGGGCGGCGTCGACGGCTCCCGCTTCATCGTCGCGTTCATGCTCTGCGTCGTGGCCAACGACGTCGGCGGCTACGCGGCGGGCGTGATGTTCGGCTCGCACCCGATGGCACCCGCCGTGAGCCCGAACAAGTCGTGGGAGGGCTTCGGGGGCTCGCTCACCGCCGGCGTGATCACGGGCATCCTCGTTGTCGCACTGCTTATCGACGGCCCATGGTGGATGGGCGTCGTCCTCGGCATTGCGCTCGTGCTCTGTGCGACGATGGGCGACCTCGTGGAAAGCCAATTCAAGCGCGAACTCGGCATCAAGGACATGTCGAACCTGCTGCCGGGCCACGGCGGGATCATGGACCGCCTCGACGGCATGTTGCCCGCGGCGGCGGTGACCTACATCCTGCTCACCTCCACGGCGCTCATGAACGGCGCGTAACCCCGGCCGGGATTCGAATTTGGCGCGCTAACGTGCCAAAATGGGGCGCACTATGAGCGACTTCCCCCAGATCCAACTCCTCGCGCCCAAGCGCGGGATGCCGCCGAAGCACTTCGCGGACCTGACCAAGGACGAGCGCATCGCCGCGCTCAAAGACCTCGGCCTGCCCAAGTTCCGCGCGGACCAGATCGCGCGCCACTACTACGGCAAGTTCGAGGCGGACCCGCTGACCATGACGGATCTGCCCGAGCACCAGCGCCAAACGGTCAAGGACGCGCTGTTTCCCACGCTGCTCACCCCGGTGCGCACGGTGGAGACCGACGACGGCGACACGACGAAGACGCTGTGGCGCCTCCACGACGGCATCCTGCTCGAGTCGGTGCTCATGCGCTACCCCGGGCGCGCGACGCTGTGCATCTCCTCCCAGGCCGGCTGCGGCATGGCCTGCCCGTTTTGCGCCACCGGCCAGGGCGGCCTGGACCGCAACCTGTCTACCGCGGAGATCGTGGACCAGGTGCGCGCGGCGGCGGCGATGATGCAGGCGGAGGGTTCGCGCCTGTCCAACGTCGTGTTCATGGGTATGGGCGAGCCGTTGGCGAACTACAACCGCGTGGTCGCCGCGGTGCGCCAGATCACCCAGCCCGCGCCGGACGGCTTCGGCATCTCGCAGCGCAACGTCACCGTCTCCACGGTCGGGCTCGCTCCGCAGATTCGCCGCCTCGGCGACGAGGGTCTGTCGTGCACCCTCGCCGTGAGCCTGCACACGCCTGACGACGAACTGCGCGACGAGCTCGTCCCCATGAACAACCGCTTCGCCGTCGCCGAGGTGCTCGACGCCGCCCGCTACTACGCGGACCAGACGGGCCGGCGCGTCTCCATCGAGTACGCGCTCATCCGCGACATGAACGACCAGAACTTCCGCGCCGACATGCTGGGCAAGAAGCTCCACGCCGCGCTCGGCTCGCTCGTCCACGTCAACGTCATCCCGCTCAACCCGACGCCGGGCTCGAAGTGGGACGCCTCCCCGAAGGCGCGCCAGGACGAGTTCGTGCGCCGCGTCGCCGCCCAGGGCGTGCCGTGCACGGTGCGCGACACGAAGGGGCAGGAGATTGCGGCCGCCTGCGGCCAGCTCGCCGCGGACGAAAAGGCGGGGTAGGCCCCACCGCGCACAAAAACACCCGCTGGCAGGTCGGCCAGCGGGTGTCGTCGATACGCGAACGCTTACATGCGCTCGTGCTTGCCGGTGGCGGCGTCGACCTCGACCACCTCGACGGTCTCGCGGACCGGAGCCGGGTCGACAACGTGGGTCTCCTCGTTGCGCTCGATGACGCGGTCCTCGCGGTGCGCCGAGCGCAGGTGCGCGACGCGGGCCGGCTCGATGTTGAGGGAGCGCAGCTGGGAGTCGGTGAGGTTCTCGTACACGTCGCCAGAGAGCGTGGCCTGGTTGTAGATCCAGTCCGGCTCGACGTGGCCGGCCGGCTGGTTGTGGGAGGTCACGGTGCGCACCTGGTGCAGCTTCGGCTTCGTCGCCTGGAGGATGAGGCCGAGGGCGATGAGGACGGCCAGCGCGATAAGCCAGATCGTCTCCACGTGGCCCTGGTGGTTGCCGAAGTTGTAGGCGACGAGCACCAGCACGGAGATCCACCCGGCGGTCTGGATGGTGCGGTCGGACAGCGCGCTCCAGCCGAAGCGGGCCGACGGCACGTCCGCCTCGGACACACCGTTGTACACCTGGGGTGCTGTTTCATTCGCGTGAGCCACGGGAATGCTCCTTCATTATTTGCGTCAGGGAGGCTGATAAAACTCTCGGCGTCCATCATCGCACACCGGGCACCGCGCTGGTGACTCATCACCCCTAATGAGTTCAAACTTTCGCACCACGTGCCGCGAAACATGCCACAATGGCAGCGTGAAGAATGTACTGATTCTCGGTTCCACCGGTTCCATCGGCACGCAGGCGGTCGAGGTGATCCGGGACAACCGCGACCAGTTCAACGTCGTCGGCCTGGCGACGGGCGGCAACAACCCCGACGTCGTCATCGAGCAGGCCCTCGAGTTCGGGCTGAGCGCGGATCAGATCGCCGTGCGCAACATCGAGGGCGCGAAAGCGGTGTCGAAGGCGCTCGGCGGCTACGTCATCACCGGCGACACGTGCGCGTCCGCGCTCGTGGATTCCCAGCCGGCGGACATTGTCCTCAACGCGCTCGTCGGCTCGGCCGGGCTGCCCGCCACGCTGGAGACGCTCAAGAACGGCACGACGCTCGCGCTCGCGAACAAGGAGTCCCTCGTCGCGGGCGGGCGCATCGTCCTCGACGCTGCGGCGCCGGGGCAGATCGTGCCGGTGGATTCGGAGCACTCCGCGATGGCGCAGGCGCTGCGCTGCGGCCGCAGCGGCGAGGTGGCGCGCTACGTGCTCACCGCTTCCGGCGGGCCGTTCCGCGGCAAGACGCGCGACGAGCTCATGGACGTCACCCCGGACCAGGCTGTGGCCCACCCGACGTGGTCCATGGGCACGATGAATTCACTCAACTCCGCGACGATGGTGAACAAGGGCCTGGAACTCATCGAGGCCTCGCTGCTGTTCGACGTGGACCCGGACCTCATCGACGTCACGGTGCACCCGCAGTCCGTCGTCCACTCCATGGTGACGTTCACGGACGGCGCCACCATCGCGCAGGCCTCCCCGCCGTCGATGAAGCTGCCCATCTCGCTCGCGCTCGGCTGGCCCGACCGCGTCGCCGGGGCGCAGGAGGCGCTCGACTTCACCCAGGCCTTCGAGTGGAGCTTCGAACCGCTTGACGACGACGCCTTCCCCGCCGTCAAACTCGCCCGCCAGGCCACGAAGCAGGGCGACCCGTACCCCGCGATCTACAACGCGGCGAACGAGGCGGCCACCGACGCGTTCTTCGCCGGGCGGATCCGCTTCCCGCAGATCGTGGACCTCATCGCCGAGGTGCTCGACGGCGCGGGCAGCTACGCCACCACGCCGGGCGACGTCTACGACATCATGCGCATCGAGGCCCGCGCCCGCGAGCAGGTGGGCAACGCCGTCGCGCGCCTCGAGCGCGCGTAGCGCGGGGCACCGCAGCACGTGACTGTCCTGGGCATCCTGGCGTTCGCGCTGGCCATCGCGGCGTCGATCGCGCTGCACGAGGCCGGCCACATGTTCACCGCCCGCGCGTTTGGCATGCGGGTGCGCCGCTACTTCATCGGCTTCGGCCCGACGCTGTGGTCGACGACGAAGGGCGGCACCGAGTACGGCGTCGCGGCCCTGCCGTTCGGCGGGTTCTGCGACATCGCGGGCATGACGGCGATGGATCCGGTCACCCCGGAGGAAGCGCCGTACGCGATGGTGAACAAGCCCGCCTGGCAGCGCATCGCCGTGCTCGCCGGGGGCATCGTGATGAACCTGCTCATTGGCATGGTGATCGTCTATTTTGTGGCGATCTTTGCCGGCATCCCGAACCCGAACGCGGACACGACGCCGCGGGTGGGCGAGGTCACCTGCGTGGCCGACCAGGTCGACGCGGGCACGCTCGCGGACTGCGAGGGCGAAGGACCCGCGGGGGAGGCCGGGGTGCGCCCGGGCGACACGATCGTCGCCGTCGACGGCGCGCCGGTGGAGCAGTTCGCGGACCTGCGCGAGGCGGTCGCGGACAAGCAGGGGCAGTCCGTTGAGCTCGAGCTCTTGCGCGACGGCGCCCCCGTCACCGTCGCGGTCCCCGTCGCCGGCGTGGAGCGCATTACCACCTCCGGCGAGCGGGTCACCGTCGGCGCGGTGGGCATCACCGCCGCGCCGATCCCGGACGCGATCAAGCGGTACGGCCCCGCCGAGGCCGTGCCCGCGACGGCGCGGTTCACTGGCGAGATGCTGCGCGTCACCGTCGAGGGCATTGCCGCGTTCCCCGGCAAGATCCCGGGCGTGGTCGCGTCGCTGTTCGGCGCTGAGCGCGACGTCGAGGGCCCGGTGAGCATCATCGGCGCCTCCCGCACCGGCGGCGAGCTCGCGGAGCAGAACCAGTGGTCCGCGTTCTGGATGGTGCTGGCCAGCTTGAACTTCTTCCTCGCCCTGTTCAACCTCGTGCCCCTGCCGCCGCTCGACGGCGGGCACATCGCGGTGGTGTGCTACGAGAAGCTTCGCGACGCCTTCCGGCGCATTCGCGGGCTGCCGCCGGGCGGACCGGCGAACTACGAAAAGCTCATGCCGCTGACATACACGATGGCGGCGCTGCTGCTCGCGGTGGGCGTGCTCGTGATGGCCGCGGACGTGGTCAACCCCGTCAGAATTTTTGGGTGACGGTGCTAGAGTTAGCCACCATGAACACCCCCATCGGATTAGGCATGCCAGAAGGCCCGGCTCCGACCCTGGCCCCGCGTCGCAAGACCCGCCAGCTGATGGTTGGGGGTGTGGGCGTCGGCTCCGATCACCCGATCACCGTGCAGTCGATGACCACGACGAAGACGCACGACATCAACGCCACGCTGCAGCAGATCGCGCAGCTGGCCACCGCGGGCTGCGACATCGTGCGCGTGGCTTGCCCGAAAACCGTCGACGCGGAGGCGCTGCCGGCCATCGCCGCGAAGTCGCCGATCCCGGTCATCGCGGACATCCACTTCCAGCCGAAGTACATCTTCGCCGCCATCGACGCCGGCTGCGCTGCGGTGCGCGTGAACCCGGGCAACATCAAGGAGTTCGACGGGCGCGTGAAAGAGGTGGCGCAGGCGGCCGGCGACGCGGGCATCCCGATCCGCATCGGCGTCAACGGCGGATCCCTGGACAAGCGCCTGCTGGAGAAGTACGGCAAGGCCACCCCGGAAGCGCTCGTCGAGTCCGCGATCTACGAGGCCGGCCTGTTCGAGGAGTATGGATTCGGCGACATTGCGATCTCGGTGAAGCACTCCGACCCGGTGCTCATGGTGGAGGCCTACCGCCAGCTCGCGGAGAAGACGGACTACCCGCTGCACCTCGGCGTCACCGAGGCGGGCCCGAAGTTCATGGGCACCATCAAGTCCTCCGTCGCGTTCGGCGCCCTGCTCGCCGAGGGCATCGGCGACACCATCCGCGTCTCGCTGTCTGCGGACCCGGTGGAGGAGATCAAGGTGGGCGACCAGATCCTGCAGTCGCTCAACCTGCGCCCCCGCAAGCTCGAGATCGTCTCCTGCCCGTCGTGCGGCCGCGCCCAGGTGGACGTGTACAAGCTCGCCGAAGAGGTCACCGCCGGCCTCGAGGGCATGGAGTTCCCGCTGCGCGTCGCCGTGATGGGCTGCGTGGTCAACGGCCCGGGCGAGGCGCGCGACGCGGACCTCGGCGTGGCCTCGGGCAACGGCAAGGGCCAGATCTTTGTCAAGGGCGAGGTCGTGGAGACGGTGCCGGAATCCAAGATCGTGGAAACGCTCATCGCCCACGCCCTGCGCATCGCCGAGGAGGAGGGCCTCGAGGAGGTCGCCGGCGCGAAGGCCGAGGTCAAGGTCACGCGCTAGCATGCGACGCCGCCTAGCTGGGGTGGTCGCGGCGGTGGCGCTTGCGTCGTCGATAAGCAGTTGCACCCCGCGTCCCAACGATGCCGAGCCCGCGGCCGACGCGTTCCTGAGCGCGCTGGAGAAGCGGGAGAGTACAGCCTCGCGTATCGACGACCCTTCGGCCGCCGACGCTTCCATCGCCGAGACCTGGAACGGCCTGCAGGCCGAGGGGCTCGACGCGGAGCTGCTCGACGTGCACCAAGACGACAACCTCGCCACCGCGAAGTACCGCCTGACGTGGCAGCTGCCGCGCGAGCGTGAGCTGAGCTACGACGCGCAGATGACCCTCACGCAGTCCGGCAACGAGTGGACCGTGCGCTGGCAGCCGTCCGTGCTGCACCCGCGCCTCGGCGCGAACCAGCACCTTGAGCTGCGCGCCGTGCCGCCCGCGCAGGCGAGCGTGGTCTCGTCGGACGGGGTGGAGCTGCTCAAGCCGGGCACGGCGTACCGCGTACTCGTGGATACGAGCGCGATGCGCAGCGCCGGCGCTGCCGCGTCCGGGATCAGTGGCGCGCTCGCGAAAGCGCACGAGGCGGACCGCGGCGTGCCGCTGCGCGACGCCGAGGGGCTGGAAAAGGAGCTCGCCGACGCGGACGGCGTGTACTCGGCCGCGGTCATCCCCGCCGCCGCGCGCGACGCGTTCGAGTCTGCGCTGGCGGGGGAGCCGGGCGTGCGCCTCAACGAGGAGGCGGCGATGGTCAACGCCGAGCCGACGTTCGCGCCCGACATCATGGCGCGCGTGGGCGAGCTCGTGCGCGACGACCTCACCGGTGACGCCGGGTGGAGCGTCGACGTGGTGAACGAGAACGGCGCGGCGTACGAGCGCCTCGAGGGCGAGGACCCGGCGCCCGCCCCCGCCGTACGCATCAGCCTCGACCATCGCGTGCAGCTCGCCGCGGAGCAGGCGCTCGAGCCGATGGCGGGGCAGAAGGCCATGATCGTGGCCATCCGCCCTTCGACGGGCGGGATCCTCGCCATCGCGCAGACGCCCGCCGCCGACGCGGAGGGCAACCTGGCCACGATGGGCCAGTACCCGCCGGGCTCGACGTTCAAGATCATCTCCGCCGCCGCGGGACTCTCGCGCGAGGGGCTTGTGCCCGGTTCGCCGGTGCCATGCCCGGGCACGATGGACCTCTACGGCCGCACGGTGACCAACTACGCGGGCTTCAGTCTCGGCACCGTGCCGCTCGAGAGCGCGTTCGCGCACTCGTGCAACACCACGTTCGCGGACATCTCCACGAAGCTCAACCCGGGCGAGCTGAAAGAGGTAGGAAAGCAGTTCGGCTTCGGCGTGGACATGGAGATCCCCGGTGTGGAGACGTTCACCGGCTCCATCCCCGAGGGCGAGGAGCCGCTCGACCGCACGGAGGCCGGCTACGGCCAGGGCCTCGACCTGGCTAGCCCGTTCGGCATGGCGCTCGTCTCCGCGACCGCGGCGCGCGGGGCGATGCCGGTGCCGTTCCTCATCCAGGGCGCCGAGACAAAGGTCACCGGCCAGGTCGACCCGCCAGCGCCGCAGACTATCGACGAGCTGCGCCAGCTCATGGCCGCCGTCACCGCGCCCGGCGGCACCGCGTCGAATATGAGCGCTGAGGGCGACATCCGCGGCAAGACCGGCGAGGCCGAGATCAACGGCGGCTCGCACGCCTGGTTCACCGGCTACCGGGCCGACGACGACATCGCGTTTGCCACGCTCGTGGTGCTCGGCGGCGGCTCCGAGGCCGCGGTGGCGCTCACAAACACGATGCTGTCCAACCTGCCGCTGCACTAGGGCGCACTGAGCAATCGGCCTCGGCGGGGCGGTTTGGGCCCGGGACTACCATTGTGGGTATGAATCCACGAGGACTACTTACGCCAGGAACACCCACCCCGGAGCGGAAGGTGCCCGCCTCCATCGAGCGCCCGGAGTACGCCTGGAAGGACGAGGTGCAGGAGAACGTCGGGGAGCCGTTCGTGCAGACCCCGGAGACCATCGAGGCGATGCGCGAGGCGAGCAAGATCGCCGCGAACGCGCTCGCGCTCGGCGGGGCGGCGGTGGCGCCAGGGAAGACGACGGACGAGATCGACGGCATCGTGCACGACTATCTCGTCGAGCACGGCGCGTACCCGTCCACGCTGGGCTACCGCGGCTACCCGAAGTCCTGCTGCATCTCCCTCAACGAAATCGTCTGCCACGGTATCCCGGACACGACGGTTATCCAGGACGGAGACATTGTCAACATCGACGTCACCGCTTACAAGAACGGCGTGCACGGCGACACCAATGCGACGTTCCTCGCCGGCGACGTGGCCGAGGAGCACCGCCTGCTTGTCCAGCGCACCTACGAGGCCACCATGCGCGGCATCAAGGCGGCGAAGCCGGGCCGGGAGATCAACGTCATCGGCCGCGTCATCGAGTCCTACGCCAAGCGCTTCGGCTACAACGTGGTCACCGACTTCACGGGCCACGGCGTCGGCCCCACCTTCCACAACGGCCTGGTCGTGCTGCACTACGACTCCGACGCCTACCGGGACGTGCTCGAGCCGGGCATGACGCTCACGATCGAGCCGATGATCAACCTTGGTGCGCTGCCGTACCGCGTCTGGGACGACGGGTGGACGGTGCAGAACACGGACGGCGAGTACACCGCCCAGTTCGAGCACACGATCGTGATCACCGACGACGGCAACGAGATCCTCACCATCCCCGACGCCGACGTGGCGGCCGGCCAGCTGATGCTGGGGGAGTAGCGCCAACGAGGGTTTGAGCGGCCCCGTGGAGCAATCCGCGGGGCCGCTCGGTTTCGCTGCGCGATGAGCCGCGCAAAAGGAAACGCCCCGCTGCGCAGTGCAGCGGGGCAGAGTCTAGGCAATGCCTAGGCAGCGTTCCTTACAGGGACGGAAGCTGGATCCAGCCGTTGTAGGAAGCGTAGTTCACACCGGCGATGATGAGGCCGATGATGGTGCCGATGCCGGCGATGGAGAGGGTCTCGTTCCAGATACGTGCCCACTGCGGAACGTTAGCAACGTCGGTGGAGGAGCCGAGCATGTCCTGCTTGCGGACAGCGCGGTCACCCTCGGTCTTGGCGCCGATCTGAGCGTCGGTCACGTCCGGGTTGAAGACATCGGAGACGAAGTCGCCGAACTTGACGTCGTTGCCGCCGGAGAGACGGTCGTCGCCGTTGCGGTTGAAGCCAGCGAACAGGGTGTCGCCGAAGCCACCGCGGTCAGCGTCAGGCTTGACCTGGGTCTGCGGAGCGGGGGTGGTGTGGTTCGCCAGCCAGTCCTGAACCAACTCGCGATCGGCCGCCCCTTCATCGCTGTTCAGGTAATCGTTGAGCTTCTGAGCGCGCTCGGTCGGATCCTCGATCTTGCGGATTGCGTCGAGCTTATCCGTCTTCGGCAGGACGGAGAGGGCGAAGGTGACCTGCTCCGGGCGGAAAGAGACGTGACCGTTGCTGTCGGCCTCAGCGGCGGAGGCGATGCCCAGGCCGGAAACCAGGACAGTGAGGGCGGTAGCCGAAGCAACCGCGGTGTTGCGGAAATTACGCATTTGAATTCCTTCTTTCAGGTGAAAATGGAGGTCTAGCGGGTTTCCGCTTAGAACTTGACCGGACCGTGGACGATGAAGTTGTAGAGCGGGCCGACCACGAGGCCAGCGATCGCGGACGCAACCAGGAACCAGGTAGCGCCGTAGAGAGAGACAGCCCAGGTCGGAGTCTGATCGTGGTTCTTGTTCTTGCCGAAGACGTCGTAGCCCATCGCGTAGTCGGAGTCCTTGGAGTTGACGCCGTCCTTGTAGACGTCGATGCCCTTGTTGTCCTTCTCGATGCGCTCGATTTCCTGGGTCTTCAGGATGTCGTCGCGCACCTTCTTGGCGTCCTGGTAGGCGTCCTTCTTCTTCTTGAGATCAGCCTGAGCGTTCTTCAGGTCCTCGACGGCAGCGTCGCGAAGCTTCTCGGCGTCCGTCTGCCGTGCCTTTGCGTCGTTGGCGAGCTTGCGGTCAGCGGTAGCCTTGTCCTTGACGGCCTGGGTGGCGCCAGCCTTCTGAGCCTCAGCCTCGGACTTCTCAGCCGCGTCATTGAGGATGCCGGTGGCCTTCTTCGCGTCTTCGGCCTGCTGCTGGGCGGTTTCGTTGGCCTTCTTTGCGGCCTCGAGAGTCTTCTCGGCCTGCTCTGCCTCAGCCTTGGTCTTGTCGACGTTCGCCTCAGCCTGAGCGAGGGTGATGGTGGTGACGGACTTGTTGGTGTCGTCCTTCACAGGAGCAGCGGTTGCAACTGCGGTGGAGCCGAATGCCACTGCGACGGCGGTTGCGCCGGCCAGGGCTGCCTTACGGAAATTACGCATGAAACGAAATCCTTCTCTGATAGTTCTTGCACGACGTCCGGGTGGAATTCAAAGAAGTCCAGGGGCATTGAGCTCCTAGGACCGATATCAAGTCTTGCGACTCGGTCCCGGTGTCGAAGATGACAATAGCCGAACCCTTGCCGCTGTGTGCAAGTCCCCTTGAAGTTTTCGTTCAGAAATCCATAAAAGGTTGGATATTTGTGAGTTCCCTGAAAAGGCTGTCCGCAGCCGTGGAACTGTGACGTGCGTTTTTAGTCGCTTGTACGTCAATCGTTGCCCAATCGAGACATAACCCCCAAAATGGGGATGAAGTTGAGGTTTAGACTTCCTTGAACGTCAAGTCGAGGCCAAGGATTGCGTTCTCCGTGACCTCCGCCAGCGCAGGGTGGATCCAGTACTGGGAGCGCGGGAACTCGCGTAAGTCCAGGTCATAGGCCAAAACGGTGATCATCTGCTGGATGAGCGTTGACGCCTGCGGCCCCATGTAGTGCGCGCCGAGCAGCTTGCCGGTCCCGCGATGCGCGACGAGTTTGACCACGCCGGTGCTGTCCTCCAGCCCCCAGCCATAGGCCACGTCGCCGTAGTTCTGCACCTTGACCGTGACGTCCGCGCCCTGTTCACGGGCCTGCTCCTCGGTGAGGCCGACGGTGGCGATCTGCGGGTGGGTGAAGATCGCGGACGGCACGTGCTCGTGCGGCATCGGGGTGAGCGCGTCGTCGCCGGCGCCGGACCAGGCGGCGAGCACGTTCCTGGACACTGCCCGGGTCTCCGCGTTTGCCACGTGTTTGAGCTGGTACGGGGAGGAGAGGTCGCCGAGCGCCCAGACCCCGTCGGCGGTGGTGCGGCCGAACTCGTCGACCTGGACGCGCCCGTCCGGGTGAACGTCGATTCCGCCGGCGGCGACGTCGAGGGTGTCGCTGTTGGGGGTCCTGCCGGTGGCGATGAGGAGTGCCTCGGAGGTGACCTTGGTGCCGTCGTCAAGCGTGAGCATCACCGCGTCGCCCGTGCTGGAGGCGGAAGCGACTGTGCGGCCGATGTGGGTGGTGTAGCGCTCGGTGGCGAGCTCGTTGAATGGCTCGCACAGGTCCTTATCCAGGTGGCGGAGGAGCTGCGAACGGCTCACGATGGTTACCTCGGTGCCCAGCGCGTCGAAGACGTGCGCGAACTCCATGGCGATGAAGCCGCCGCCGACGATGGTCAGCGTCTTCGGTTGGCGCTCAAGGCGCATGATGTCCTCGTTGGTGTGGAAGGGCACGCCCTTCGCCCAGTCGGGGATGAAGGGGCGCGCACCCGCGGCAAGGATGATCGTGTCCGCGGTGATGGTCTCTTCGGCGCCGCCGCGCCCGGTACGCAGGGTCTTGGGTCCGGTGAAGGACGCCTCCGTGTCGTAGACGGTGACGTTCGGGCAGCCGTTGCGGCGGTAGTCCTCGCCGCCCTTGGCAATGACGTCGATGCGCCGGTCGAAGACGCGTTCCTTAATGGCGTCCCAGTCCGCGCCGTTGAAGGTGAGGTCCACGCCGAGCTTCGCCGCCTCGCGCGGGGCGTAGGCCTGCTCGGCGGCGAGGACGTACATCTTGGTCGGGATGCAGCCGACGTTGAGGCACGTGCCACCGAACGCGCCCTTCTCCACGAGCGCGACCTTTTTGTCGTCGAACTCCGGGGTGAGGATGGAGTTGCCGGACCCCGCACCCACGATGATCAGGTCGAACTGGGTCGCCTCGGGGGCTCCGGCGGAAGCGGTCGCGCTCATGCACTTCTCCTCTATATATATGTGCGTAACGCGTACAAACGTTACTGCGCGCAGGCGAGCGCGTCTAGCCAGCGCAGTTGAGCGCGTCGAGCCAGGTCAGCGTGGCCTTGAACGCGGCCTCGCGGGCGTGGCGTTCGGAGAGGTAGACGTCGTGGCGGGCGCCGTCGATCACCTGCACCTGCGCCCCCTCGGTGAGGGTGGGCGCCCAGCACTGGATCTGCTCGACGTCGAGCACGGTGTCCGCGGTGTCGGCGGCGGGGGAGTACTCCTTGCCCAGGTACGAGTGCGAGGAGCACAGGGTGAGCGTGGGCACCCCGGTGTCCACCTCGCCGCCGTGGACCGGCTCCTGGGCCTTGACCACCGCCCGCATCCAGCCAAGGTACTTCCGGTGGCCGCCAAGCGGCTTCCACTCGGTGTTGAAGTCCCACTCGCCGTGTGCGCCGTTGTAGATCGACTGCCCGTACGTTCCCTCGCCGCCCGCCGGCAGCGGGAGGGAGGGGAAGACCGCGCCGAGCGCGTTGACCACCGGGCGCAGCGGCACCACCACCCAACGCGGGAACTGCAGGTCGAGCCACGGGCTGTTGAGCAGCACGCCCGCCAGGAGCTTATGGTCCTCCGGCTGCTCTCGGCGTAGGTGGTCCGCCCACAGTGGCACGATGAGCCCGCCCGTCGAGTGCGCGAGCACCGCCACCGAGCCGTGCTCCTTCGCGATGGTGCGCAGCGCGAGCGTGAGCTCCTCGAAGTAGCGCCGCATGTCGAGGGTGAAGTGCCAGCGCTCACCCTTGCGGTGCGCACGCCCGCAGCGGCGTAGGTCGAGCGCGTAGAACGCGTGCCCGTGCTCGCTCAGCTCGTCCGCCACGTGTGTCTGAAAGAAGTAGTCCGACATGCCGTGCACCCACAGCACCGCGGGTTTGCCGCTTTGCCGGTTGTGCGACAGTGCCCTCTTGTCCCGCACGAGCACCGCGCGCGGGCGCCGCTTCGTGTCGGGGTCCTTGGCGAGGTGGAGAACTGCCTGCTCGTAGCCCTCGCCGAGGACGTCGGGTTGCCACTCCAAGGGTGCTTCGCCGTGGGATGTGTCGTGCCTCATGCGGCCGATGATACTGGGGCGGTGGGGAGGGCCTCTGGGCGTCGATACGCCTTATGAGCTTTTACGAGCTGGGGGACGTAGAATGGCCGTACTCCAAAATTGTCGAAACCCTAAAAGGATGACTGCATATGTCTGACAACGGTGGTAACAAGTACGCGGACGAGGTGGACATCCTGCACGTCGGCGCCGGCATTATGAGCGCGACGCTGTGCTCCATGCTCCACGAACTGGAGCCCGACTGGAGCCAGATGATCTTCGAGCGCCTCGACGGCCCGGCCGAGGAGTCCTCGTACCCGTTCAACAACGCCGGTACCGGACACTCCGCGCTGTGCGAGCTGAACTACACGCCGGAGAAGAACGGCCGCATCGACGTGACCAAGGCGCAGGCGATCAACGAGAAGTTCCAGCTCTCCCGCCAGTTCTGGTCTTACCAGGTGGAGCACGGCGTGCTCAAGGAGCCGCGCGCGTTCATCAACCCCTGCCCGCACGTGTCCTTCGCCCAGGGCGAAGACCAGATTAAGTACCTGCGCAAGCGTTACGACGCCCTGTCGGGCAACCACATGTTCCCGAACATGCAGTTCACCGACGACCGCGACACGTTCGCAGAGAAGCTGCCGCTCATGTCCCAGGGCCGCGACTTCGACGCCGAGCCGGTGGCCATCTCCTGGACCGACGCCGGCACCGACATCAACTACGGCTCGCTTACTCGCCAGTTCCTCGACGGCGCGAAGCGCAACGGCACCGAGATCCGCTACGGGCGCGAGGTGACCAACATCAAGCGCGAGGGCAACTTCTGGAAGGTCACGGTGAAGAACGTGCACACCGGCGACAAGCAGGTCGTGCGCGCCCGCTTCGTCTTCGTCGGCGCCGGCGGCTACGCGCTCGACCTGCTGCGCAAGGCGGGCGTGCCGGAGGTGCACGGCTACGCGGGCTTCCCGATCTCGGGCATGTGGCTCAAGACCACGAACCAGGAGCTCGTGCAGCAGCACAAGGCGAAGGTGTACGGCAAGGCGAAGGTCGGCGCCCCGCCGATGTCCGTGCCGCACCTCGACCTGCGCGTCGTGGACGGCGAGGAGTCGCTGCTCTTCGGCCCGTACGGCGGCTGGAGCCCGAAGTTCCTCAAGCAGGGGTCCTACCTCGACCTGTTCAAGTCCATCCGCTTCGACAACATCCCGTCCTACCTCGGCGTTGCGGCGACGAACATCGACCTGGTGAAGTACCTGGTCTCCGAGGTCTTCCGTGACTTCGACGGCAAGGTGGACATGCTCCACGAGTACTACCCGGCCGCCGACGGCAAGGACTGGGAGGTTGTGGTCGCCGGCCAGCGCGTGCAGGTGATCAAGCCGGCCGCGTTCCCGCGCTTCGGCTCGCTCGAGTTCGGTACCGCCCTGGTCAACGACCAGAACGGCACCATCGCCGGCGTCCTCGGTGCCTCCCCGGGGGCCTCCATCACCCCGGCCGCGATGATCGAGCTGCTCGAGCGCTGCTTCGGCGAGCACATGATCGATTGGTCGGACAAGCTCCACGAGATGTTCCCGACGTACGGCAAGGCCCTCAAGCGCGACAAGGCGGCCTACGAGGAGCAGTGGGAGTGGACTCAGAAGACGCTGGGCCTGGATACCGACGAGAACCACCTCGGCAACGCATAGGGTCCTTTGAACGAAAGCTTGTAAAAATCGACAGCGGTTCGGCGTTCTCCCAGGTGGGAAGGCGCCAGGTCGCCTTGGCGCTTTGTGTCAAGTGGTTGTGAACGGGTTTGGGTGTTAGATCGTGATGGGTTGTGGGGTTGGGGCGGTTTGGGTGGTGGTGCGGATGATGCTGACTTCTGCCGGGAGGCCTGTGCCAGCTTTGGTGTCCGGTAGTTGTGTGATGGTGCCTTTGCTTAGCGCGTTTCGCATCCCTTCTTCTCGTTTGCGTTGCAGTTCGCTCCAGGTGCCGTCGAGGACTGCTTGTGGTGGGTAGTAGTTGATCCCGCTGTGTGGGGTGGCGTTGTAGACCGGCACCCAAGCGCTGACCCAGGTGTTTGCTTCGCCCAGCGTGGTGAAGGTTTTCGGGTAGTAGGTCCTAGTCTTTAGGGTGTGGAACACCGACTCGGTGTGCGGGTTGTCGTTGCTGGTGTGCGGCCGGTTCAATGAGCGGGCCACACCATGTTCGGCAAACAGTTTGCCGAGTCGTTTGCTGGTCATGGCAGCGCCGTTGTCGGAGTGGACAGTGTGCACATTTGGAAAACGGGTGAAGATGTCGGCGAACATCGCTGCTGCAAGCTGGCTGTTTTCTCGTTCTGCGACGACGAACCCGACGATGGCGCGCGAGTACAGATCGATCACCATGTGCAACGCGAAGGTCTGTCCGTAGTATTGGCCAGGCAAAAACGTGATATCCCAGCACAGTACCTGCCCGGGGGCGGTGGCGTGCACATGCGGCGGTGTGGCGTCGCGGCGGCGTTTGGCTTGTCTGGCTTTGGTGTTGTGGCGTTGGTGCAGCAGTTTGCCGTGGGCTTTAGCCACCCGGTAGAAGCTGCGCAGGCTCGCCAGGTAGGTCCCGTTGTTCAACGCGGCGTAAAACACCTGGTCCACCCCGCAATGCGGATTGTCGTCCAGCAGCTCCACTATGTCTGTGACTGTGGCATCAGACAGCCGGTTGATCCGGCGTTGGTGATGCGGGATCGGGTTGTCGGTGCGTGGGCGCGGATTGGTTTCGTAGAAGACCCGGCTGCGCGAGGCACCGATGATGCCCATCGCCTTCGTTTTGGAGTAGCCGACGGAAACGAGCTGGTTGATCAGCGTTTCTTCTGCTTGCCGGCCTTGCTCGTAGAGGCGTTGTTGGGCGTCGGTGAGGACTTTTCCTCCGCGTTTGAGTCCACGCCAGGTGCTCCTGGCATGGTCGCTAAAGCTTTTCCCAACACATCAGTGGCCAGCTCAGCCCGCTCTGCCCTTTCCGTCGCCTTATCTAAGGCACGCTGCATTGCTTCTTCACGGCGTTTGGCATCGAGTTCGATCTTGCGTTTGTCCTGCGTCAGCGCGGAAATTTCCTTGCGCAGCTGCTGAATTTCGGCGCATTCATCCATCGTCAACGTTCCAATCCTCCTTGGTCTTGTGCGTGTTGGCAGGTCACCGTCAGCCACCATTGCTGTCCAGCGTCGCACGGTGTGACCAGCAAGTCCATGCGCCACCAACCAGGCTTCTTTCTGGCCATGCGGCACTAACCCGTACTCGACGACCACCTCACGGATGTACTCCGCACTCGGTCTGCCCAGGTAGGCAGCATCAACCATGTGTTTGGCGCGCTCGACGCCGTCAACGCCGTCGTCAATAGTTTTCGACTTCTGCAATGCGCGGGCCCACCGCCCGATATGGGGATACTCGATTCCCTGCCGGGCGCACCACGGGCCTTTCGTGCCATGCGGCAACAGGTTGTAAATCGTGATCATCTGCCGCTGCTGCGCTGGATGAAACCACTTTCCAAGGCCAGTCACGCGGTACGGGGAGAACACGAACGCCACAGCCTCAAGCGACGCCAACGTCTCCTCATCGAGTACTTCCCCCGCCGCCAGCACACGCGGCGGCTGCGACAAGATCTCCTCGACCTCCTCGCGCGACGTCTTAGGCTTGACCTTTCGGGCAACCACCGGGGCTTCAGCAACCGGTGGCGACGTCAACGTCGACGGCACCAACTGAGGCAACTGCGAATCGGTCATGAACAAAACCTCCTACGGTTCGTCGTTCACAACCACCCTGACACTAAGGGTGGAATGTCGATTTTTACAAGCTTTTCGCGTTATGTGCCGCAGAACGTGACGTAGGGGAGCTGCCCCTCAGGCCGGGCCATCCATTCGGGCCCGGCCTTTTCGTTGTACGGGTCACTCACGGCGGCGAGCAGGGCGTGGTACTTGTCGTAGTCGCCGTGCTGCTCGGCGGCGTCGATCGCCTCCTGGAGCATGTGGTTGCGCGGGATGAAGACCGGACCGGGTGTCCCGCCAATGCCGTGCTCGCGGTTGTAGGTGGTGATGTCGGCCGCCGCGTTGAGGCCGTCGAGGTCCGCGCCGATCCACCTCGCCCACGCCTCGTCCCAGGTGGCCTGGACGGTCTTGACGTACGCGTCGACCTTCTCCGCCCCGAGCAGCGGGTAGAGTGCCTCGGCGAGGCGGGCCATGTTCCAGGCGATGATGTTGGGCTGGTTGCCAAAGGCGTAGCGGCCGTGGCGGTCGATGGAGGAGAAGCTCGCAGCGCCGTCGAAACGCTCGGTGAACGCGCACGGCCCGTAGTCGATGGTCTCGCCGGAGAGCGCGACGTTGTCCGTGTTCATCACCCCGTGCACGAAGCCGATGCGCATCCAGCGCGCGACGAGGTCGAACTGGCGGCGGGTGACTTCGGCGAGCATCGTCTCGGCGTCCATGAACCCCGCCGCCTGCACAACCTTCTGGGTCAGCTCTTCCGACTGCGTCGCCGCGTACTGCACGGTGCCCACGCGCAGGTGGCTCCTTGCCACGCGCACGACGATGCCGCCGGGCACCGCGCCCTGCTGGCGGATGACGGTGCCGCCCGTGGTGAGCACCGCCAGCGAGCGGGTGGTGGGCACGCCTGCGGCGTGCATGAACGCGGAGACGAGGTGCTCGCGCAGCATCGGGCCGACCGCGCCAACCCCATCCGTGCCGCGGCGGGAGAACACGGTGAGCCCGGAGCCCTTGAGCTGGATCTCGCGCCCGCCGATGTCGCCGAGGAGTAGCGCGCGGCCGTCGCCGAGCAGCGGCACGAACTGGCCGAACTGGTGGCCGGCGTACGCCATCGCGTGGCCCCCGTAGGCGCCGGTGAGGAACCGAAGGCCGTCGCGGCTACGCAACCACGCGACGTCGAGGCCGAGCTCTGCGGCGAGCGGCTCGTTGAGCGCCACGAGCTGGGGGTTTTCAAACCGCGTGCCCGGCTCCTCGTGGGCGAGCTCCGGCAGCGCGTCGGCGAGCGAGTGGGCGAGCTGGGGTCGGGTCATGGCCCCACCCTAGACTGTTGCGCTATGGGAAACGGCCACATCACTCTCGTCGGCGGCGGCCCGGGCGCGTGGGACCTGCTGACCATCCGCGGGCTGCGCGCGCTCGAGGCGGCGGACGTCATCCTCGCCGACCACCTCGGGCCCTCCGCGGAGCTCGCCGAATTTCTTGACCTCACCGGCAAGGAGGTCGTCGACGTGGCAAAGCTGCCGTACGCGAAGCAGGTGGCGCAGGAGCGGATCAACGAGCTGCTGGTGGCGTACGCGCGCGAGGGCAAACACGTCGTGCGGCTCAAGGGCGGCGACCCGTACGTGTTCGGGCGCGGGTTTGAGGAGCTCCAGGCGTGCGCGGCCGCTGGGCTCACCTGCGATGTGGTGCCCGGTGTGACATCGGCGATCTCGGTGCCCGCGACGGCCGGCGTACCGGTGACGCAGCGCGGGGCCACGCACGCGTTCACGGTGGTCTCCGGCCACGTGCCGCCCGAGGATCCGCGCTCGCTCGTGGACTGGGGCGCGCTCGCCCGGGTCGGCGGCACGATCGTGGTGGTCATGGGCGTGCGCAACGTGCGCGCGATCGCGGCGGCGCTCGTCGAGGCCGGCCTTGACGCCTCGACCCCGGCCGCCGTCGTGCAGGAGGGCGAGACCGACGCACAGCGCGCCTTCTTCGCCACCGCCTCGACGCTGGCCGACGTCATGGAGGCCGAGGGCGTCGCGTCCCCCGCCGTCTACGTCTTCGGGGAGGTCGCGGGCCTTGCGCACGCTCGATAGCTTGATCTGGGATGTCGCGTTGGGCGTGGCTGAGCGCGCAAACCCTGGGAGCCAAAGCCTGGGAACGGCCGAAAAAGACGCGTTTCCTGGTTCTGCCTCCCAGGGTTTGTCGGAGGGCGGTCAGGGGACCGTGCTCATCTGCCACGACCCGACGCTTGAGCTCACCCGCGCGGCGGTAGCGACGGGTGCGCGGGTGGTCTTCTGCGACCCGGACTACGCGCGCAGCGGGAAAGCCCTGGCACTCGGTGCAGAGGTAGCCGGCGACGTGCGCCTGGACAAGTACCTGGCCGGGGCGTCCGGTGCCGCGGTCGCGATCGGGGAGGCGCCGAAGTCGCTTGCCCGGCTCGACTACCTCGCGCGCTCCATCGCGGGCGCGGGCTACGACAATGTGCGCGTCGTGCTCGGCGCGAACAACAAACACCTTTCGCGCAGCATGAACGCGGTGCTCGGCGAGTCCTTCGCGGAGGTTGCGGCGTCGCGCGGGCGCGGGAAGTTCCGCTGCCTTACCGCCGCGGGGCCGCGAGAGGTGTCGTACGAGCCGGTGCGCGGCGACGGGCTCGTCGCCGTCGGGGGCGTGTTCTCCGGGGCGAAGGCAGACCGGGGCGGGGAGCTGTTGCGCTCCTGCCTGCCAGCCGAGCCCGGCCGCCTGTTGGATCTGGGCTGCGGAAACGGCTCTGTCACGCGGGGTCTCGGCGGCGTGGCCACGGACGTGGACGCCGATGCGGTGCTTTCCGCCCGCGCCATCGGGCTGGAGGTGACGTGGGACGACGCCGGCTCGCGCCTGCCGGACGCGGCTTTCGACACCATCGCGCTCAACCCTCCTTTCCACGACGGCACCACCGTCGACGCCACGCTCGCGCAGCACCTCCTCGACGCTTCGGCGCGGTTGTTGGCTCCGGGCGGGGCGCTGTACCTCGTGCACAACTCGCACTTGCGCTACCGCGGCGAGGTGGAGCGCCGCTTCGCGTCCGTGGAGCAGGTCGCTCGCGATAGAACTTTCACCGTGCTCCGGGCCAGCCGCTAGGCTGAAATGCGCAAAGGAGGCAGGATGGCACTGACAGTTGACGAAGCACGCGAGAACTTCGACAAGCTGATGCGGCAGGTAACCGTAGAGGGCAAGCACGTAAAGATCCAGTCACGCATCGGTGATGCGGTGCTCATTTCTGCGGACGAATTTCGATCCTGGAAGGAAACTGCCCACATTCTCGGCACGCCCGCGAATGCGCGCAGGTTTTTCCGAGCCTACGAACAAGCAGTGTCCCGTTAGCCCAAGAGGGCGGGCAGGGCGTTGGCGGCGGTGTCCTCGATGACCACGTCGGACAGGTGCGACAGGTCGGTGCGCATCGGCGTGACTTCGATGATTGGAATTTCTCGGGCGTGCGCCAGCAGCGGCAGGCCGGCCGCGGGGTAGACCACGCCGGAGGTGCCCACGATGACCAGGGCGTCGGCGGTGCGCATCCGACGCTCCGCCTCTTTCCATTCGGCCTCCGGCAGGGCCTCGCCGAACCACACCACCCCGGGGCGCACCGGGCCGGCGCAGACAGGGCAGGCCGGGGGAGTGATCGCCTCCACGGGCTCTGTGGGGAAGTTGATGGGCTGGGCGAAGCGCTCGTCGCAAAGCGAACAGCGAAACTCGAACAGCGAGCCGTGCAGGTGGACGACCTCTTTGCTGCCGGCACGCTCGTGGAGGTTGTCGATGTTCTGCGTGGTCACCGTCGTGTTTGGCGAGCGCGCGATGGCGATGTGGCCGGCGTTCGGCTCGGCACGCTGCGCGAGGTGGACGCGCCAGAGGTACCACGCGAACATGGTGTCAGGGTCGTCGTGCCACGCGTCGATGGACGCCATGTCCTGCGGGTCTACGTTCTCCCACAGGCCGGTTTGCGCGTCGCGGTAGGTGGCGATGCCGCTGTCGGCGCTCATACCTGCGCCGGTGAAGACCTCGATGTGGGAGGCGTCGGCGATAAGGGCGCGGGCGGTGTCAATGGTGGAGGATGCGGTCATGGTGGTGACGGTACCTGCGTGAGACAGGAGTCTGAGGTTTTAGCTAATTCGCTGAGGCCGTCCGCGGTCGAGCAGGTACTGGCCCAGATATGGCTGAGCGAACTCGATGAGACCCCAGCCAGCGGAGGTGATCAGGTCGTGTTCGATCAGGCGGGCGCGAATGTCGGAGAGTGAAGTGGCAGGGCGGCCGAGAGACTCCGCTAGTGCCGACGTCGAGATCTCAGACAAACCGGTCTCGTCCTCGATCTCGGCCATCGCACGTAGATATTCCATCTGCCGTGGTGGGAGATCCCGTAGCGCTGGTTGGAGGACTTGAACGCCGAGGCGTTCAAGCGTGAGAGGGATCGCGTCGGACACTGCGTGGGCATCGATGCTCTCCAGCCCCAGTTCGTCGGCGGCCTCCCAGGACAAGTAGCCAACTAGCTGCACGAGGTAGGGGTAGCCCTTGCTGAACTCGGCTGCCCGCTGCGAGTCGTCGAAAGCTCTACCGCCGTCACGGGCAGTGTCAGCGAGCGCAACGTTAGCGTCCTCCAGCGTGAGTGGACCGAGTTCGTAGTGGCGCGCTCGTCGGAGAAAGGTTGCGCCGGGCAGGTCGAGCAGGGTATTGATCCCGTGGGTCAGCCCAGCCATTGCTACCGCAACCGGGAGATCATCACGCACCAGATCCTGGTACGCCACGGCGACCTGCGTGAGATCATCTGGCGAGGCGTCCTGCACCTCGTCAATCGTGATGAGTACTCCGGTGCCGCGGAGATGGGAGATGAGCTCGCGCAGCTGGGTGGATAGTCTCGGGACCGGGTCGCGTGATTCCACATCTGTTTGCACGGAACCGATGCCGGCCACAGAAAACCCAGTTATCTGGCGTCGCTGCGGAGGGGACAGCCGATTAATCGCTTCGGGGATCGCAGACTCAATGAGCGATTCTGCAATTCTTTCCCGTGCTGAGGCGCGGAGCACGATCCAGCCGTGGCGTGCCGCAATGTCTTCGAGCTCGGTGAGCAGCACCGTCTTGCCAATGCCCCGAGACCCAGAGATCAGTATCGACCGGTCCGGATTGCCTACGGAACCTAAGATGGCTGTCTCAAAATCGCCGAGCACCGTCGCGCGGCCGGCCCAGACGAGGGGGCTGGCACCGAAAGTCGGTCGGAATGGATTGTTCATACTGGTCAGAATAGTGCAACCGATAAACCGATAAATTCGCCTCGGCCGATAAACCGATAAATTGTGGGCCGCGACGGCTTAGCCCCCGCTACATCACGAAAGGCAGCACGGTGCACACGACGGGGGTCGCAACCACGCCGAGGATCATCCGGCGTACGTAGCGCTTGCCCGGCGCGTGCGCGGTGTTCACCGCGATCTTTCCCGGATTCGACGGCAGCACCGCCGCGACCATCGGATCGTTCGGCGCCGAATACGTACCCATGCCGCCCTGGTAGCGCAGTTGCTGATTGCGGGCCTGCTCGTCCGCGTCCGGTTCGATACCGTCCTTCGCGGAGGTCAGTCGCACCGCAATCACGACCACGTAGACGAGAAATCCGACCCACAGCGCGGCCTCTAGCCAGAATGGCAGGCTCACGTCGGGTACCACCATGGCAATGTTCATCACCGTGAGCAACGCCGCCAGCGCGAGGATGATTTTGGAGACGATGTCTGCGGA